>CAIZWU010000123.1 GCA_903936775.1 uncultured bacterium
AGCGTTACCCGCCGTTGGATGGAGCGTCTTGTTCGCCGTTGATGTTCATATTCTTTTGTAGCTTCCCTCAACCAAGCTATGACTCCTTCGATAGATTCTCATCCAAACCTCAACGCCCGCTCGACATCGCGCAGGCCACGGGTCATGGCGAGGCGCTTCCCGTTATGCAGCACAATGACATGCTCGCCTTTGAACATCGGCTGCAATTCCTTCACGCGGTCAAGGTTCACAATCGCGCTGCGGCTGATGCGGAGGAACTTCTCCGGATCCAGTTGTGATTCGAGTGTGTTCAACGTCTCCCGCAGGATATGGCTTTCCTTGCCAACGTTGACGGCAACGTAGTTTCCCGCTGATTCAATGGAATCAATGTCAATGGCTTTCACCACCACGACCTTGTCATTGGTTTTGATGGTGAGGCGCGTGAGGAAAGGCTCGGAGGGGCCAGCGGAACGTGCACCTTGCTGTGCAGCGAGCAGGGCGAGCAGTCCGCGAGCGGCAGCGCTGGCCTCCTGACTTCCGAGGTGCTCGCGGGCGCGAGCGACGGACTCCTGGAAGCGAGCGGTCCTGATGGGTTTGAGGAGGTAATCGAGCGCGTGCGCCTCGAAAGCGCGAACCGCGTGCTGATTGTATGCCGTGGTGAAAATGACGAGCGGCAGACGGTCGCGCGGTAGCTTCGCCAGCAGCTCGAAGCCATCCATTTCGGGCATCTGCACATCGAGGAAAATCAGCGCGGGCGGGTCGCGATCGATGGCAACCAACGCGTCCGCACCACTCTCGCATTCACCGATGATTTCGAGATCCGACTCATCGCACGCCAACAGGCGGAGGCCTTGGCGAGCGAGCGGTTCGTCGTCCACGATGAGGGTGCGGATTTTCATGAAGGTGGGTGGGTGGCATGTTGCGGTGCCGTGCGAAAGGGCAGTTCGAGCGAGACGATGCAGCCTCCCGCGGCGCCATTGGCGATCGTGTACCGGTGCGTGTCCGGGTAAAGCTGCTCGAGCCGGGCGCGCGTATTTGCCAGGCCGATGCCGGGTCGATTCATACCGAGCAGGAGTTTTTTTAACCCCGGTCCGGTGTCGCTGACGGCCAACTGCAATCGGTCGCCCTCCCTCGTGGCGTGGATGCGGATGACTCCCGCCGCACGTTGCGACTCGATGCCGTGCTTGACCGCGTTTTCGACGAGCGGCTGCAAGATAAACGTGGGCACGAACGAACCGAGCGCCGCCGGGTCGATGGATTCCTCCACGCGTAATCGTTCACCGAAGCGCACCTGCTCGACGGAGAGGTAACGCCGGAGAAACTCCAGCTCGCGGCGCAGAGGAATCTCCGGCTCGCGAGAAGTGTCGAGCGCGACGCGGAGAAGTTCGCTCAACTCGCCAAGCATCGCGTCGGCGGCGCGGGCATCCGTGCGGATGAGGGTCGAGAGACCGTTGAGGGCGTTGAAGAGAAAGTGGGGGTTGAGCTGCATCTGCAGCGCGGCGAGCCTGGCTTGGGCGAAGCGCGCCTCGGCGACCAGCGCGCGATGCTCACGCTCTCCGGCACGTCGTGACCACAGCACGGCTTGGCAAACACTGACTAGAATCCCGTAAATGAGTGCGTTTAGTGCGAGGCGCGCGAAAAGCGGCCCGCCCAGCGCTCCCACACCCGGCGGCCTGCCGCGAAACGGGGTTCCACCTTCAGCTGTGCCCGTTCTGGACGCTTTCGTGACCCAGGCGGGCGGTTCGCCCATCGGGATACCGCGTGCACTTTCCTGCCAAAAGCGGCCCAGCACCTGAGTCGTCCCGATCACTGAGGCACAGGCGATGAGGTGGATCGTCAAATTTCGCAGCATATGTGCGCGCTCCAGCGGAAAGGTAAAGCCGAGCCAAACGGTCAACGGCGTGAAGACAAACCACACCAGCCAAAGCGGAGCGGAACGTTTCAGCGCTTCCCCAAGCTGCAATCCGCCAATGACCGAATATTGCGCCGTGAAGAGACCACCCAATGCCAGCCACACACCGAGCACGAGCATCCCCGGCACGAGCCAGCGCCGGGCGGTAGTTGGATTGGCGGAATCAATCATGGCAGGGCGAAGCTATCTTTAATGATGCGACAACAAAAGCAAAGTTCCGCCGGGCGGGTCTGCCCGGCGGAACTGAATCAGAGTCCCGCATCAGAAGGGACGACCGCCGACACCGGGAGGACGACCACCACCCATGTCCGGGCGTTTCACTTCTCCGTTTTCGATCGCGCTCTTCAGCGCGGCCTGCTCCGCTTCGTTCAGCGTATCATCTTCGTCTTTGTCGAACGAAAAGGCGATGCGATACAGGCTGGCAATACGCTGGATGATGATACCTGGGTGGGCCGCTTGCTCCCCCTTTGGATTGCGATTCGCCGGTCCTTCGACCTTACCATCTCGCATCGCCTGTCCCAAGGCGAGTCGTTCGTCCCCATCGAATTGGCCGTCCGCGTTCACATCGAACGGTGCAATCTTGGGGTAGGCCTCGGCAATGTGCGCCACGGCAGCCGCCGCATCTTTTGGAGGCTGCTGAGCGCCGCCGGGGCGACCTTGGGCGATTGCGGACGAGCACACGGCCAAGCCGAGAGCGGTGACAACTGCGATTGTTTTCATGTTTTTCATACTTTTATCTTTCTGTTTTAGTTTTTTGCTTCCCCGCCGTGCCGCAGAATGTGGCGCAGTCAAGTTGGGAGAAACATACGCATCAATCTGAAACAGTCGCTGCGGATGAGATGAAACCGGCCTGAAGCAGGATGAACGTGACTGATGCCGGGATAGAATACCATCACCGGTATCGTGAAGTGTGGGCGTGCTTTATGGGATGGCGATTTCTTGGCGAACGTTCAAGCGCTGGCACCGCTGGGACGGGAGTGAGCGATGAAACGGGATGGAAGGTTAAAGCTACGGAAAGTGTGGCAGACAGAACAGCCCCAGCGGTTGAACAGCCGCGCCTTGTTCGCCCTTTGTTGTGTGGGTTTACTGGTCATAGGTCTCCTTGCCATCGCGATAGTCTGAGAACTCAGGCCCGAGGCCGCCCCGTGAATCAATGAGAGCCTGCATCCGGGTAGAGTCATACCTCAAGAGCTCATGCTCCTTGTAGTCGTAAGTAGCCTTAAGCTCTGACGACGCCGAATCTCTGGCCACGACAACGCTACCATCGGCACTCCAGAAGACTTGACAATCGGAACCCTCTGAATACAAAACTGACTCCACGGAAAGCGGCTCAAGAAATGTGTAGGGCCAATCAGAAACGCATAAAGTGTAGCCGATGTCCTGAAAACTGCGGTTCTCGACGAACGCCCTATGGTGTGCCCCCGCGGGGCCTACAAACTCCACTGAATACTTAGGGTGAAACATCCACCACGAATAAGCCCCCACCAGAAGAGCCGCCATCACAGCGAGCCCAAGCAGGAGCCACTTGGCTAATCTGATTAAAATGGACTTGCGACGTGATGACACTGTGGGTGTGGAGTTGGGCGAACGCCTAGCTGAGGGACGCGGCTCCGCGACTGTCGCGACCGCTGAAAATGATCGAGTGCCTAAACCTTGCCCCATGCCCAGAGAGCCGCGTTACCTCCAGCGACTTGTTCGGCCTGCCTTGGTGGTTCGGTGCCTTGGGGTTTGCGTGGTGCGATGGCATTTTAGAATGACCGTAAAGATTAAGATCGTAACAATTCTATAATCTCGCGACAAAAGCGATTCGTGAATTCGCCCTCAACATAAATCTCACCCTCAACTGCCACTGATGATTTCCAACCAGCGATACGATAATTCACCGCAATATACCCACGGTTATCTCGAGAAAATCTAAGCCAACCAGATTCGCTTAGAGGAATCTCGGCGTATTCACTTTTATGAGACTGGAAATCTGAAAAGGACTTTGCGACAGCTTCTGATGTATCAAGCATAAGCCTGTCATGTGATGCTGTGAATTTACGTCCGGAAGCGATAGAGACCGCCTCGGCGTGGAAAACTGGGTAACCGCCTTCATGCGAATCACGTTCGATAGACAAGAAATTTTCGTCAGTTCCTATGCGCATGGATTACCTTGGCCGAACGTCAAAGAGCACGCACCCCTATCAGCGGGAGCGAGCGTCGATCACAGGGTGGAGATTGAAACTACGCGAAAACATGTAAGTAGGGCGGCTGATAGGGGTTGCTGTGTCTCGCCTTGTTGGGCTTCTTTTTATGAAAGTTCGAACGACGTCGGGTCGCCACAGACTTCTGCCACGAGTTGCTCATGAGCAGCGTTAAAGTTCATGTGCTCGATATCAACCTCTAAAAATACCTTTTGGACACTGTTGAGTAAAAGGCGAAGCGCGGGCTTCGCGAAATCTGATCCCGTTGGAATCTGATCAAACGGCAAGAAAATCGAATACTCAACGCGAAGATCCTTCCTGAACTTCGACGGGCCTCGAATCTCGCTGGATAGTATCCCGCGCTTGGCACTGATCCGGAACATCAGATTCCAGTTCTCTCCGTATTGGGCTATGAATCTGGGGCCTGGCCTCACCAAAGATGTCACGGTCTCGCCAAGCAGTCTCTGAAAGTGAATGGTCCACGGGAATGAGACACCAGGAGTGATGTAAATCTGTCCGAAGTAGATATTCATGTCACTTTGCCACGCTCTTCAGTTTCTGCCCAACAGTCTAATTAGTATAGTCCCATTCAAGCGCGGTTTGATATTTCTGGCAAGGAAAATGGGAGTCGGCAGCGGAGGAGACCGCTTGAGGCTACGGGGGTTGGGGAGTAGATGCAGGATAGTTGGTTTTTCAGGTTACTAAAGGGAAATCTGCTCGATTTGGAGCCGCCCGGCAGAGTTGATATTGTGGCCAAGCATCTGTGATATTCGGCATCTGGCAATGATTCACCGAAACGAAAGAAGCTCTTTTTTCTTGCCCGCCGAACTCTTCAGGTAAAGAGTCCTTGCCATGAGTGCTACAGGCAGTGCAGGAGCGTCCCGGGAACTGAGCTGGCGGGAAGACTTGGAGGCCTCACGGGATGTGGGGGAGCGGGAGAGGCCAGGATACGGGTTTATTCTTTCGTGGCTGGAGAGCTGGCGGCTAAAGGAGGGCCAAGCACCGGGACGGGAGGCGGCGGTCAGAGGTCAGAGGTCAGAGGTCGGAGGGCAGTGGGCAGTGGGCAGGGGGGCAGACAATCGCTGGCGGGACGCCTGGCGGGGCTAGGGGCCGTAGTGGAAGGGGTCGCTGAAGCGGGGGTCGGTGGGGAGGCTGGTATCCGAGAGGGTGTGGAGGAAGGCGGTGAGGGCGGCTTTTTGGGTGGGGGTGAGATTGAGCCGGCGCGGGGTGCCATTCTGGTTGCGGAGGGGCGGGGAGAGATTGGGGTGGTTGACGACGCCGCTGTTATAGAATTCCACGACTTCCTCGAGGGTGGCGAAGCGGCCATCGTGCATGTAGGGGGCGGTGAGGGCGATATTGCGCAGGGAGGGGACTTTGAAGAGGCCCTCGTCCTGGGGGCGGCCGGTCACGGCACCGAGACCTTTGTCGAGGTAGGGGTTTTCGAGGCCATTGTTGTTGATGGCGGGGCCGGGGACAAAATTGTCGGTGCCATGGCAGGCGGCACAGGTGGCATTGCCTGCCTGACCATTGAAGATCTGGCGGCCGAGGGTTTCCTGGGCGGTGAAGTTGGCGAAGTTGGAGGCGGTGCCGGCGTCGTATTTGGTGGAGGTGGAGATGATGGACCTGACAAACTGGGCGAGGGCGCGGGCGATGCGGTCGGAGGTGACGGCCGGGGTGCCGTAGGCGCGGGTGAAGAGGTTGGTGTAGAAGGGTTCGGCGGCGAGGCGGATTTCGAGGAGGGGCAGGGTCATGCCCATTTCCACGGCATTTTGGATCGGCTGGAGGACCTGGATTTCCAGGGTGGCGGCGCGCTCGTCCCAGAAGAAGGCGCTGCGCTGATACCAGCGGGCATTGGCGAGGCCCATGGAATTCCGGCTGGTGAGGCCACCGGCAAAACCGGTGCTGAATTTGGCAGGGTCCGAAAAGCCGTGGGCCTGCTGGTGGCAGGAGGCGCAGGAGAGAGTCTGATTCAGCGAGAGCCGTTTGTCATAGAAAAGGGTGCGGCCGAGGGTGGCGCCGGCATCGGTGACGGGATTGGCCGCCGGGGTATTGTCCTGACCGAGGATGGGCTGGGCGCGGAAGGTGGCGGGCAGGGCGGGGTTGGCGTAGTTGGCGGTGGTGGCGGGCAGGTCCAGCGCGAGGGCGGTGGTGCTGAGGGAATCCGGGGGCGTGGAGAGATAGAGGGAACGGAAGTAGCGGGTGCCGCCGGTGCCATCGGCGAGGAAGGCGGTGCGCAGGCTGCCATTGTAGACGCGGACGGTCTGGAGGTCGGTCCAGTGGGCGAGATCCGGGGAGGACTGGATGATCCAGGCGTGGTTGCCGGGATCGGTGAGGGTGAGGCGGGGCAGGGAATCGCCGGAGTGGTGCAGGAACCCGCAGGTGCTGTCAGGGGGCAGTTCCGTGGAGGCCAGGACCGTGGAGGCGGCGAGGGCGAGGGCGGCGAGGGTGGTCAGGGGGCGGAGCGAAGCGGGGGAGGGCGTCTTCATGGCCACAAATTCGGACGGGAACCTTTAGCCAACGTGAAGGGTGGGCAAATACCGGCAAAAGGGTGCTGGTTTCAAAGTGGGCGGGCGGTAGCAAGGGGCTTGAAAAGCGGGCGGCCCCGTGGGATGCGCCGGGATGCCAATTCCTGCCACACCTGAATCCGCTGCCGCCCGGGTGGCGGAATTGACTGCGGAGCTGAACCGCCACAATGAGCTGTATTATCAGCAGGCGGCGCCGGTGATTTCGGACCGGGAATACGATGATCTGCTGCGGGAGCTGGCGGATCTGGAAGCGGAGTGGCCGGAACTGGCGGCGCCGGATTCCCCGACGCGCCGGGTGGGTGGGGTGCCGCTGGAGGGCTTCCAGCAGATCAAACATCCGGTGCGGATGATGAGTCTGGATAACACTTACGCGCCGGAGGAGGTGGCGGCCTTCTGGCAGCGGCTGGTGAAGGCGCTGGGGACGGAGCGGATCCCGGTGCTGATCGAGCCGAAGGTGGATGGGGTGGCGGTGTCGGTTTGCTACGAAAACGGGCGCCTCAAATACGCGGCGACGCGGGGAGACGGGACCACGGGCGATGACGTGACGGAGAATGTGAAGACGATCCGGCGGCTGCCGCACCGGTTGCCTGGCGGGGCTCCGGAATGGTTGGAAGTGCGGGGGGAAGTTTTCATGCCTAACAGTGCCTTCCGGCAGATGAATGTGGAGCGGGAGGCGGCCGGGGAGGCGCGTTTTGCCAATCCCCGCAATGCCACGGCCGGGACCCTGAAACAGCTGGACCCGCGCATCGTGGCGCAACGTCCGCTGGATATCGTGCTCTATGGGCTGGGGCAGGTGCGGGGGATCGAGTTGCCGACGGTGAGTGCCTTCCATGCCTTGATGAAGCGGCTGGGGCTGCGGGCCTCGGACCGGGTGTGGGCGGTGGAGACCCTGCCGGAAGTGTTGGCGGCGATCGCGGAGCTGGATGGCTACCGCCGCACCCTGGACTACGAAACGGATGGGGCGGTGCTGAAGGTGGATTCCATGGCGTGGCAGGAGCAGCTGGGGGTGACCTCCAAGGCGCCGCGCTGGGCGATGGCTTACAAGTATGCGGCGGAACGGGTGGAGACGCGGCTGAAATCCATCACGGTGCAGGTGGGGCGCACCGGGGTGCTGACACCAGTGGCGGAGCTGGAGCCGGTCTTTGTTTCCGGCAGCACGGTGTCGCGGGCGACCCTGCACAATGACGAGGAAATCCAGCGCAAGGATATCCGGGTGGGGGATACCGTGATCATTGAAAAGGCGGGCGAGATCATCCCGGCGGTGATCGAGGTGGTGCTCGACAAGCGGCCGGCGGACTCGGTGCCGTTTAGTCTCTATGATCACGTGCGGGGCCACTGTCCGTCGTGCGGCGGGCCGATCATCAAGGAGGAGGGATTTGTGGCCTGGCGTTGTCCGTCCTTCCTCTGTCCGGCGCAGACGGCGACGCGGCTGAAACACTTCGCGGGCCGCAAGATGCTGGATCTGGAGGGGATCGGCGAGATCGTGGCGGACAAACTGGTGGAGCGCAAAATGGTCAGCAATCCGCTGGATCTTTTCTCCCTGGATGAAGCGGCCCTGGCGGTGCTGAATCTGGGCAACGATGACAAGGCCCGGGTCTTTGGCGCCAAGAATGCCGCTACCCTCCTGACGGCGCTGGAGCGGGCCAAAACGATGCCGCTGTCCCGCTGGCTCTTTGCCATCGGCATCCGGGAAGTGGGCGAATCCGCGGCGCGGGAATTGGCCCGGTTGCACCGCAACTTCGGGGAGTTGGCGCATTCCCCGATCCTGGTGGAACTGCGCGCCGTGCCCAAAGGCAAACGGAAGGAGGACCACCCGGTGCTGGCCCCTTATCAGATTGCCCAGGAGGTCGGACAGGTGGCGGCGGGCGAGGTGATTGATTTCTTTGCCAGTGAGAGTGGGCAGGTTTTCCTGGCACGGCTGGCGGAACTGGGAATCGACCCGCAGTCCGACAACTACGCCCCGCAGCCGGCGGTGGTGCCGGCTGGAGCGGGCGCGCCATTGGCAGGAACGACGTGGGTGATCACCGGCACCCTGAGCCAACCACGGGAAACCTTTGCGGACCGCATCCGGGCGGCGGGGGGCAAGGTCTCCGGCAGTGTGAGTGCGAAAACTTCCTGCCTGTTGGCCGGGACGGAAGCGGGGTCCAAATTGGACAAGGCCCGGCAACTCAAGGTGAAGGTGCTGGATGAGGCGGGATTTGAGGCGCTGCTGGCCGGGCAGGGGCAGGGCGGCGGAGGGGCGGCGGATCCAGCGGGAGAGGATAATGTCAGGACGGGGTCCGGGGTGCAGCCGGAATTATTTGGCTGAGCGGGGCCGGGCTGCGGCAGCGCGCATCCAGCCATGGGTCGTCCCCGGGAGGAACCGGTCCGGTGGAGCCTGGTGGGGCCCGTCCGTTGCTTTGGCTCATGCCGGGGATGAGTCCCGCTCATGGCTCAAATCCCTTGATTTGAGGGGTGGCGGGGTTGAGTTGAGGCCTATCTCCGGCGGACCTCAGTGGCCGGCAGGAGAGTTCATCCCCATTCCCCCTCATTCTTTTGGAAGCGACGAATCCATTTCGTGAAGATCAGGCCACCCGCACCAGTCCGGCGTCCTGCAGTGTAGTCATTTTTGGTGCCAGTGGCGACCTCACCAGCCGCAAACTGGTGCCGGCTCTTTATAACATTGCCGCGGATGGCGAACTGCCTCCGACGCTGAGAGTGGTGGGATTTGCCCGCCGCGAAAAGTCGCATGACAGCTTCCGCACCGAACTGGAGGAGGTGAACAAAAAGGTGTCGCGCCAGGGGCATGATGAAAGGCTGTGGGGCAGCTTCAGCCAGTCGATTTTTTACCATCAGAGCGAGTTTGAGGATGATAATGGTTATACCCGGCTGGCCCTGCTGCTGGATGAACTGGATGCCCAGGGCGCCGGAGGGAACCGGCTCTTTTACCTGTCGACTTCGCCGGAGTATTTTCCAATCGTGCTGGAGCAGCTTAAGAAAGCCGGACTGCATCAGGCGGCGCCGGGCAAATGGGCGCGGGTGGTGATTGAAAAACCGTTTGGCACCGACCTCGCGACGGCTCAGAACCTGAACCGCGCGGTGCATGACACCTTTGACGAAAAGGACACCTACCGGATTGACCATTACCTCGGCAAGGAGACCGCGCAGAACATCATGGTGCTGCGTTTTGCCAATGCCATTTTCGAGCCGATCTGGAACAATCGTTATATTGATCATGTCCAGATCACCTGTGCGGAGAATCTGGGGATGGAAGGCGGACGCGGTGGTTATTACGACAAGGCGGGCTGCCTGCGGGACATGGTGCAAAACCACCTGATGCAGCTGCTCAGCCTCGTGGCCATGGAACCGCCGACGGACCTGAGTGCGGACGGGGTGCGCGATGAAAAGGTCAAGGTGTTCCGCAGTCTGCGTCATTTCGCCGATGCGGCGGATGTGGCGAAAAATGTGGTGCGGGCGCAGTATGCGGCCGGAACCGTGAATAGCAGGGCGGCGGTGGGGTATACCCAGGAAGACCGCATCCATCCGGAGTCGATGACCGAAGCTTATGTAGCCATGAAAATCAACATCGACACCTGGCGTTGGGAGGGCGTGCCGTTCTATCTGCGGGTGGGCAAGCAGTTGCCAAAAAAGACCACGGAGATTTCGGTGCATTTCAAGTCCCCGCCGCATGTGTTGTTCAATCGCGGCACGGACGATGATTCCGCCAATGTGCTGGTGATCCGGATTCAACCGGATGAGGGGATTTCGCTCCGCATTGCCAGCAAGATCCCGGGTCCGGCGGTGCGCACCGAGCGCGTGAAGATGGATTTTTCCTACAGCACCAGCTTTGGCAAAGCCAGCCCGGAGGCCTACGAGCGGCTGCTCCTTGATGCCATGAGCGGCGACGCCACCCTCTTCGCCCGCGGCGATGAAGTCGAGCACGCCTGGCGTTACATCGATATCATCGAGCAGGCCTGGCACGGCGGGGCGGGCCAACCTCCGATGTATCAATACCCGGCCGGTTCCTGGGGGCCGCCGGAAGCTGATGAATTGCTCAAACGTGATGGACGCGACTGGCGCCGCCTCTAACTTTTGATCCGAAATCCCCCATGAATCCGGATCCTGACATTCCTTCTGCCGATCTCGGGAGCGAGGTGCCACTGGCCGAGTTGGGCCAGCGCCTGAAGCAGCTCTGGCAATCCAATGAGGCCAAGACCAAGGCCTCGCTGATGAACTTTGCGATCTACTCCGAGGAGGTGGATTCGCTGACCGCCAACACCGAGGTGATCCGGGAGGTGACCCGGGAGCATGCCTGCCGGGCCCTGTTGATCGCGGCCAATCCGCAGGCACCGGACGTCTCCGTCCGGGCCTGGATCACGGCGCACTGCCAACTGACTGCCGGAGGCAAAAAATCGGTCTGCTCCGAGCAGATTACCTTTCTGATTTCCGGGCAAAGCGCCAATCTGGTGCCCAATACGGTATTTTCCTGGCTGGAAAGCGACCTGCCTCTGACTTTTTGGTGGCAGGGTGAATTTTCCGACCGTTTTGAGCCGCATCTGTATGCGGTGATTGACCGGCTGGTGATTGATAGTGGTGAGTGGCGCGATCCTTTGCCGCAGCTCCGCCGGCTGGAGCACGCGTGGCGTCATGACCATGGAGGATTCACGGTCAATGACCTCAGCTGGACCCGCGTGCTGCATCTGCGGATGGCCCTGGCCGCCGCCTTTGATGAGCCGGGGGCCCTGGATCACTTGAAGGAGATAGAGGAAGTCCAGATCGACTATGGCACCGGCCACCGCCTCGCGGCGAAGATGCTGGCGGCTTGGATGATTCATCAGGCTGGCTGGATTCTCGAGTCGGGATGGCCCTCTGAGGGCAGTTTCATGGTGCTCCATCACGGTCGTCACATCCGCCTTGTTTTTGGTGAGGTCGAAAGCCGCCGGGCGGTGCCCCGGGTGGAACTGCTGGGGCCGCGGGGCGTGATTGGTCTGACCCATGAAAACGACAGCCCTTTCATCCACACCCTGATCGGTCTGAGCAGCGGCAGTGTGGAGCGCCTCACGCCATGCCCCTGCGATACCCCGGCAGAACTGGTCACCGAGCGCCTGCGCCGGGGCTGCAAAACCAAACGCTACTTCACCCTGCTGCGGACGGTGCGGGCCTTGCTGGGGGAATTTGAAAATTAGCGGCTCCGGGGGGGGCAACCCTATCAGGATGGTGGTTCCGCAGGCCGGTGGCGGGACTTGACCCGGGCCACATTGAAGCGCAGATTTGGTCATGAAAGAATCGATCGATGCCTCGGAATTCCGTTATGCCGGCAAGGGAAAGGTGAATCTGAACAAATGGTCCACCGGCCTGGATCAGAGGCTTTACAAGGACAAGGCCCAGCTGGTGGCCCTGCTCCGCGAATTCCAGGAAGAGATTGATGCCCACCAGCAGCAGATGTATGCCCAGGATAAATTTGCCATGCTGCTGGTCTTTCAGGCGATGGATGCGGCGGGCAAGGATGGGACGATTCAGCATGTCATGAGCGGGATTAATCCGCACGGAGTGGAAGTCACGGCCTTCAAGCGCCCCAGTGAGGAGGAGCTGGATCATGACTACATGTGGCGCACCAGCAAAGCGTTGCCCGGCCGGGGCAAGGTGGGGATTTTCAATCGTTCCTACTACGAGGAGGTCCTCGTGGTGCGGGTGCATCCTGGAATTCTCGAAGGCCAGCGTCTGCCGGATGCCGCCATGGAGAATCTGCCGCGGCTTTGGGAACAGCGCTTTGAGCAAATCAGGAACTTTGAGGAGTATCAGCAT
Source organism: uncultured bacterium (assembly GCA_903936775.1). Taxonomy (GTDB): domain Bacteria; phylum Verrucomicrobiota; class Verrucomicrobiia; order Verrucomicrobiales; family V1-33; genus CAIZWU01. The sequence continues at coordinate 12,387 of CAIZWU010000123.1, forward strand.
TTGAACGGAATGCGGGTGGTGAAGTTTTTCCTGCATGTCTCGAAGGACGAGCAGAAGCGGCGCTTTCTTGACCGCATTGATGACGTTTCCAAGAACTGGAAATTCAATCCAGGCGATCTGGTGGAACGGGCCCGCTGGGACGACTATCAGGTGGCTTATCAGCAAGCCATCGCGGCCACGGCCACCAAAGCAGCCCCGTGGTATATCATCCCGGCCGATGACAAGGGAGACATGCGGTTGCTGGTGAGTGCGGCGATATTGTCAGAAATGAAACGTCTCAAACTGGCGTGGCCAGTGCTACTGAAGGAACAGCAGGACTCTCTGGCGGCATGCCGGAAGCAACTGCTCGATCCCCAGACCTGAATTTCCGGTGTCCCCATTTCTCCGCCATGCCCTTCTGATCTTTTCCGCCGGGGTGGCCGGGGCGGCTCCGCCGTCGCCGGTGAGATTTGCCACCTACAACGTCTCTTTTTTCCGGGCTGCGGAAGGCGCCCTGCTGGCGGAGTTGAAGGCGACGCCCGCCAGCGTGGCTTCCAATCCTGCCAATTTCCACCAAGTGGCGGAAGCCCTGCAGCGGATCCGGCCGGATGTGCTGCTGCTCAATGAATTTGACGATGACGGCGGCCAGTCCATGAACCTGTTCGCGGATAAGTTCCTCGCCACGCCCCAGAAGCCGGGACTGGAAGGACTGAACCTGCCGGTGCGTTACGCGGCGCGGTCGAATACCGGAGTCAGCACGGGTTTCGATTTGGATAACAACGGCACGGCGGTGACCACCCCGGGCACGGAGGCTTATGGCAATGACTGTTTCGGATTCGGCACCTTTCCCGGGCAGTATGGGTTGGTGGTCTATTCGAGGTTTCCGATTGAGTTATCCAAAATCCGCACGTTTCAGCTTTTTAAATGGAAGGACCTGCCGGGATCGCAGTTGCTGCTCAACAGCGGCACTCCGCCGCTGACCACTTATTACAGTGCCGGAGAGCAGGAGGTGCTGCGGCTTTCCTCCAAAACCCATCTGGATGTCCCGGTCGATCTGGGAGGGGGCATCATCGCCCACCTCCTCGCTTCCCATCCCACGCCGCCCACCTTTGACGGGGCGGAGAACAAGAACGGGAAGCGGAACTATGATGAGATCAGGTTTTGGGCGGACTATATCGATCCGGCACGGTCAGCCTACATTCAGGATGATGCCGGAGGCCGGGGCGGGCTGCCGGCCGGGGCCCGGTTTGTGGTGGAGGGGGATCAGAACGCTGATCCCAATGATGGGGACACCCTGACCGGGGCGGCGCGGCAGTTGACCCAGCATCCGCTGATCAATGCGTCGTTCATTCCTTCCAGTGGAGCCACCGGTGGCGGGGCTAATTTTTCCACTGCCAACAACGGGCAGACCGGAAACCGGATTCACGACACTGCGGCCTTTTCCGGCGGGCTGCGGGTGGACTATGTGCTGCCTTCCAAAGCAGGATTTTCCGTTTTTAATGGGGCCGTTTTCTGGCCCGGACCGTCAGATCCATTGCGGACGGTGATCGGGGATATTGACCCCAGCGATCATCACATGGTCTGGATGGATCTGCGTCCGCAGATTTCCCTCGCGGAAGCGGTGGTGGACTTTGACGCGGCGTGGACAGGTTCCGCAGTGACCCTGACATGGCAGGCCCCGGCGGGTTATCAATACAAAGTGCAGCAATCCTCCACCCTGACCGCAGGCTCATGGGTAGATACGGGGATCATTCCTGACATTGCGCCGGAGACCCGGGAAGCCTCGGTGGTGGTGCCTGCCAGCGCGGCGGGGAAGGTGTTTTACCGGCTTGCGGTGAGCTTCGCGCCCTGAACCGGATTTGCCTAATCCAGGAACTTTCCGGGATTCAGCAGGCCTTTCGGATCGAGGGCGGACTTCAACGCGAGATGGGTGGCACGGCCGGTGGCGTCGATGGCTTCCGGGAACCAGCGCTTTTTGGCCAGGCCGATGCCGTGCTCCCCACTGATCACTCCGCCGAGGCTGAGGACATGGCGGAAGAGTTTATCCAAAGCCAGTTCGGCGCCGGACCGCTGGGCAGGATCCTCCATGTCAGGCACCATGATGTTGACATGGATATTGCCGTCACCGGCGTGGCCGAAACAGGCGATCGCAAAACCGCTTTCGGCCTGGAGGGCTTCGGCAAACTGCACCAGTTCCACCAGCTTGCTGCGGGGCACGACTACATCCTCATTCAGCTTGATCAGGCCGGTGGCACGCAGGCTGTAGGAAAACTCGCGGCGCAGGGACCAGAGGGCTTCGACCTCCTGTTCGGTGGTGGCGGTTTTGATGGCAATGGCCCCGGATCCGCGGAGCAGGGCGGTGAGCTTCTTGGCCTCGGCGCTGACGGATTCCGGATGGCCGTCGGTTTCCACGAACAAATGGGCATCCCCGTGCGGGGTGCGTTCCTCGCCGAGATAATCGCGGGCCGCCTGAAGGGTGAATTTGTCGCTGATTTCCAGGGCGGAGGGCAGGTGGCCGGAACTGAGGACCCGTTGGACGGCGAGGGCGGCCTCCGGGAAGGTGCGGAAGGTGGCTCCGAGCAGGGCCCGGGTGGGGGGATGCGGAATAAGGCGCAGGGTGATTTCGGTAATGATGCCCAGCATGCCCTCACTGCCGACAAAGATGCCCGTGAGGTCAAACCCCTGACGGTTTTTATGGCAGCGACCGCCGGTGCGCAGGATGTCACCATTGGCCAGCACCACTTCCAGTCCCAGGACATAAGGCCGGGTGACGCCGTATTTCAGGCAACGGGGGCCGCCCGCATTGGTGGCGACATTGCCGCCGAGGGTGCATTCCTTGAGACTCGCGGGGTCCGGTGGGTAATACCAGCCCAGCTTCTTCACGGCATCCTGGAGGTCGCCGGTGATGACGCCAGGCTGCACGACCGCCACGCCATCCTCGGGCGAGATTTCAAGAATGTGGTTCATGCCCGCGAGGGCCAGCACCAGCCCGCCTTTGACCGGCACACAGCCTCCGACATAACCGACTCCTCCACCGCGGGTGGTGACCGGCACGTTGTGCTCATGGGCGATCTTCATGGCCGTGGAAACCTCGGCGGTACTGGTGGCGAGGACGACGGCTTCCGGATCGCACGAGGCGAACCATTTGTCAGTCGAATGACCAGTGAGGGTCGCCGCATCCGTGTGCACACGGTCGGGCAGGGCCAGGAGAAGGGCATCGATCCAGGGAAGCATTGGGGAAGAAAATGGAAACAGCTGGATGGACCATCCAGCGGGTCATGGCTACGCCGGTGCGGGGGGGCCTGCCAATCGTCTTTTCAGAAAAAACACGGGAAAGGCCCGGCTTGACGGGGCGGCCGCGGCGGTTGAGCGGAAATCATGTCCATTTCCGATGTCAGGATTTATCTTTACGACCGCTGTGATACCTGCCGGAAGGCCGTGAAATTCCTGAAGGAGCGGGGGATTGTCCCCGTGATGGTGCCGGTCCGGGAGCAGCCCCCGACGGTGCCGGAACTGCAACGGATGCTGGCCATCACCGGCAGTCTGCGGCGGCTTTTCAATACCTCGGGCGGCGACTACAAGGCCATGAATCTGGCGGCCCGCCTGCCTGACCTCACTGAAGCGGAGGCGCTGGATCTGTTGACCCGGCATGGAAATCTGGTGAAACGGCCGTTTCTGCTGACGGGGGATGGACGCGGCACCGTGGGCTTCAAACTGGAGGAGTGGGAGGCGCTGTTTCCAGTGGCACCGGACGGGGCGGCCTGACCTGATAACGGCACTGGCGGGAGAGCAGCCATTTCACGCCGAACATGTCGGTGGTGGCACGGAGGGCACGGTTGCCGAAGCCATATTTGCTGACGCCGGAGATGCGCGGCCGGTGGTTCACGGGCATTTCGGCGAGGCGGTGACCGCCGCCTTTGATGAGCGCCGGGATAAAGCGGTGCATCCCGCGGAAGAGGATCAGGCAATCCCGGCATGGCGTGCGCAGCACTTTCAGGGTGCAGCCGGTGTCGCGCACCCCATCACCGGTGAAGCGGCTCCGTACGAAATTGGCGATGCGGCTTTGCAGCCGTTTGAAGGTGGTGTCCTTACGTTTGGCGCGGTAGCCGCAGACCAGATCATACCCTTCCGCCAGCTTGGCCAGCATGGCCGGAATATCCCTGGGATCATTTTGCAGGTCGCCATCCAGCAGGGCAATCACGGGAGCCGTGGCAGCCATGATGCCGGCATGCATGGCGGCGGATTGTCCCCGGTTTCTGCTGAATTCCAACAAGCGGATAAAGGAGTGATGGGGGATGTTGGCCACGGTGGCATCGGTGGAGCAGTCGTCGACCAGAATCAGCTCCAGATCCTCGGCGGGCAGAGCGGCGGTGATTTCGCGCACAAGGTCAGCGACATTGCCTTCCTCATTGTAGAGTGGAATGACTAGCGAGAGGGTAGGCATGGCAGGGGATCGGCGGAGGATGACAGAGGGCGGGCGGATGTGAAGCGCTGAACTTGGCCAATCGAAGGCAGCACCCTCAACTTATAAGGCAGGCTGGTAGCCTTGGCAGACAAAAACTTTGAGGCGGCGCAGGGGCAAGCCGCGCTGCATGGTATCGAATATGGTGAGGGGACGCACCTCGCGGAAGGACCCGCGCAGGCTTGCGGGTGCCTCCGTGGCGGTGGAGGTCGTGAAATACAAGGCCGTGAGTCCCTCGTAGGCGCTGCGGTCACCGGCCACGGAACTGTATCCGGGCCAAAAATGGTAGTCGCTCTCCGGCACTGGACTGGAGGCAATCTGCACCAAGGGATGACGCACGGTGGGGCGCAGGACCGGCAGGGAGGCCGGCAGATGGAAATTCAGGATGGAGGCCAGCCGCTCATCGGAGGCGATCAGAAATAACCCACCGGAGGCCTGCGGGGCGGTTTCGGTGATCACGTGGGCGGCTTCCCGGGCGGTGGTCTGCCAGCCGCGCCAATCGCGGGAACGGTCGCGCTCATAGGTCAGTGGGAGGCCGGCATGGCGCAGGAGGTCGGTGTCCAGGATGAGGGGCGTCAGGATGAGGGCGGGCAGGATGCAGAACCACTGGAGGTGATTTTTCAGCGGCAGATGAGTAATTTGGTTTTCCCATGCCCAGGGCAGGGCCAGGCAGAGGGCGGGCAGGGCGGGGGCCAGCCATGCCGCCCGGGCTCCGGTCAGCAGCGAAATGACAAGGGCGGCGATCAATGGGGGTACCGCATAGGCGGCGATGAACCGGGCGGCATCATGCGTGAGCCAGCCCCGGACGGCCCGCCAGAGGGCCCAGCCCATGGCGCCCAGCATGACCGGACTCACCAGCATCAGCCATTGCCCGAGGAGAGACAGGGGCGCGGCCCAATGCAGCGTTTCCTGCGGGGGAAAGAGGCGGTCCCGCCATTGATAGAATCCTACCCAGGCGTGGGAGCGGTTCCAGTCCAGCAGGGGCCAGAGAAACAGGGCGAAGTCGGCCAGCATCAGCCATGGCCCGGGGCGCCACAAAAATCCGCGCCAGCGGCGGGAACCGGCCAGCAGCAGCAGGGTGCCGGCAACGCCCCAGGCCGCCCCATACCAACACAAAAACCCGGCGCCGAACAACATGCCGGCGAGCGGCCAATGCCAATCCCACGCGGAGGCCCGCCGCAGGCCACGCCACACCGCCACCAACCCCGCGATCAGAAAAAAGACGCCAGGGGTTTCCGGGCGCATCTGCACGGCGGCAAGATTTACCATCGGAGTCAGATTGAAGAGCGCCACGGTCCAGCCGGCCGTTTTCTCGCCCGTCAGCGACCGTGCCAGGCGGTAGAGCATCCAACTGGCTCCCGCGACCAGCAGCGGCGCGAGGAAGCGGACGCCCAAGGCGGTATCGCCCAGAAAAACGGTGCCGATGCCGGCGAACCAGGCGGTGAGTTGTCCGCCATTAATGCCCACCACCGCGGGATGGCGGATCGCCTCCATCAACTGCGCCTCCTCCGGGCTGATATCATGCAACCCTGCCATGATCCAGCGCAGCACCGTCAGGACGGCCAGGCTTTGTATGAGCAGGCGTTGCGTGTAGTTCAATTCCATGGGCAGGATCCGGGGGACGAAATCAGGGGAAACCCGGCTGTATCATGCCGCTTCCCGGCAACAAGGGGAGAAACCCGGCGGCGCAACCCTCCGACTTCTCCGTGAAACCTGCTTTGATCCCATCCCGGTCCTTGCTGCTGGCAGAAATCGCCGGGGCAAGATGGGGGGGATGGATTCCCTCCGGATGGCCCGGCCTACTTTTTCATGGTCAACGCCGCTTCGATGAATCCGGCAAACAAGGGATGCGGATGATTTGGCTTGGACAGGAATTCCGGGTGGAATTGGGAGGCGATGAAGAAAGGATGGCCGGGGACTTCCACGATTTCCACCAGCTTCCCGTCCGGGCTGGTGCCGGAGATGCTCAGACCGGCGGCTTCGAGCCGCTCGCGATAGTCGTTGTTGAATTCGTAGCGGTGGCGGTGGCGCTCGCTGATTTCGTCCGCGCCATACAGCCGGTGCGCGAGGCTGCCGGGTTTCAAAGTCGCTTTCCAAGTGCCGAGGCGCATGGAGGCTCCGAGGGCCACCACGTCCTTTTGTTCGTCCATCAGACAAATCACCGGGTCCGGGCCATTTTCATCAAATTCGGTGCTGTTCGCCTTCTCCAGGCCGCAGACGTTCCGGGCAAACTCGATGGTGGCAATCTGCATCCCCAGGCAGAGGCCGAGATAGGGAATCCGGTTTTCGCGGGCGTAGGTGGCCGCGATGATTTTGCCTTCAATGCCCCGGTCGCCAAAGCCCCCCGGAATGAGTACTCCCTGGATATCGGGGGGGAACTGTTTCGGGTTTTCATGCACCAAATCCTCGGCATCGAGCCGGACCAGCCGCACTTCACAATCGTGGGCTGCCCCCGCATGGGTCAGGGCCTCATAAACGCTCTTATAGGCGTCCTGGAGTTCGATGTATTTCCCGACCACCGCAATCCGCACGCTGCGGGTCGGATTGATGACCCGGTTCACAAAATTCTTCCATTCGGTCAGGTCGGGCTCGCGGGTGTGCAGGTGCAGCATCTCGCAGGCGAGGGCGTCGAACTTCTCCCGGTAAATCATGAGCGGCAGCTCATAGATGGACGATTTGACATCGCGGGCCTCGATCACGGCCTTGAGTGGCACGTTGCAGAACAGGGAGATTTTTTCCCGGACTTCCTGTTCGAGGGGATGATCTTCGGTGCGGCACACCACCACGTGCGGCTGGATGCCGATTTCCCGCAACTTGGCGACCGATTGCTGGGTGGGTTTGGTCTTCAGTTCCCCTGCGGCGCGGATGTAGGGCACCAGGGTGACGTGGACAAACAAGCAGTTCTCATTGCCCTCCTCGTGCATGAACTGGCGGATCGCTTCGAGGAAGGGCAGGCCTTCGATGTCGCCCGTGGTGCCGCCGATTTCCGTGATAATCACATCGGCTTTGCTGGCGGCAGCGGCTTCCCGGATGCGGTTTTTGATTTCATCGGTGATGTGCGGAATCACCTGCACCGTCTTGCCCTGGTATTCCCCCATGCGCTCCTTCTCGATCACGTTCAGGTAAACCTGGCCGCTGGTCAGGTTGTTGAGTTTACTGAGGTTGGAGTGGGTGAAACGCTCGTAATGTCCCAGATCCAGGTCGGTTTCGGCCCCGTCGTCGAGCACGTAGACTTCCCCGTGCTGGAACGGGCTCATGGTGCCCGGATCCACATTCAGATACGGGTCGAATTTCTGCATGATGACCTTCAGCCCCCGCAACTCCAGCAGGGTGCCCAACGACGCCGCCGTCAACCCCTTGCCCAATGAACTAACCACTCCGCCCGTGAAAAAGATGAACTTCATGGGAGTTTAAAGAGGGCAGAGGCAGGGGCGGTGCAAGAGAAGAAGTCACCGGGGGCGCAACTTGCCCTGCCGCAGGTGACTTCTTTCATCCCGTTTTCACCTGGGAAGGGCCGGACCTGAGCAGCCGGAGGCCTTCTAGCGCGCTGGCGGTTTGACTTCGCGGACGGTGGCGCCGTGGTCGGGCGTGAGGATCAGGAGGCTGAAGCGGGTGGTTTTGTCCAGATCGGCGGTGCTTAGACTGGTGTAGTCGAATTTCCCGCGCAGGTCGGTGTAGCCATCTTTGTAAAAGGTGGGTTTCCCGTCAATCTCAGCGAAGACCTTGACGTAGGTGCGGGGCAGGGGGCGCTGGTCGCCGGCATGCCGCACCTGGAGCTGGCCGTAGTTTTCGCTGATCTGGACGTCGAGCTGGTTGGCGTAGGAGGCCACCGCTTTGGTCTGACCGGCGGCGGTGATCTCCACCAGCACATTGGTGTTTTGCCAGGCGGCGGGCAGGGGGAAGGTGTGGGCGGTTTTGCCGGGGGCGAGGGTGAGACGCTCGGTCTGGTTGGGACGGATGCTGCGGAAGCGGCTGGTGTCCTGACCGACAAACGGATTGGCGCTGAAGAGGAACTCAAGGTCCATCGGATAGTAGTTCACCGTGACTTCGGTGAGGTTCCGGTAATCGAGGAGGACGGCTTTGCCTTCGACCTTCACGGCGAATTGCGGCTCGGCGGCGGCGAGGCGGTCCTGGGTGGCATCGCGGTCTTCGGGACGCGGGGCGGCGGGGGCTTTGCCGTCGATCTCATCCAACTGGGCGGTGAGTTCCTTGAATTTGGCGGCCCAATGATCCGGCAGCGGGGTGCTGGTGCGGGCGGTGGCGATGCGGCGGGCGGTGGGCAGGTCTTCGGCGCTGAAGGCGAGCCAGGCCTTGAGGTAGTCGTATTGCAGGCGCTCGTGGATTTTGGCAGGGTCCACCTTGCTGAACCAGGCCGAAGCCTCGTCGAGACGGTCCTGGAGGAGCAGCACGGCGGTGAGGCCCAGCCGTTCGGCATCGGTGAAGGCAGGGCGGAAGCTGAGCAGGCGCAGGAAGGCGCTGTATTGGGTGCGGAACTTGTCATTCAGGATGACGCGGTCGCCTCCCAGTTGATGGGCCCGGGCATTGACCAGCGGGCTGTATTCGAGCCATTGGAAGGACTTTTGTTCGATGGGATCGATGGTAAGCAGCGGGGAGTCGAGCGGCTCCTCCGGCAGCCCCCCGTGGGAGGCGAGGTAATCCCGCAGGACGGGGAGATCGTTGTGGAGCAGGCTGTAGCTGAAGACGGTTTCCTGGTAGTGTTTCCGGCTGCCCAGGAGGGCCGTAAGTTTGTCGTAGAAGGGGCGGTCCTTGAGCCGCCAGGCGATGCGGTCGAGGTTGGTCTGGTGCAGGTTGTGCAGGTCAAGATAAGCGAGGACTTCCTCGGCCGTGCCCTGCTGGCTGAGGTAATCCCAGGAGGTTTTGTCGAGGGTGGTGAGGGTATCGACGACCTTGAAGGTGGCCGGTGCGGCCGAGGCGGCGACTTTGCCGTCGCGGCTGACGTGAACGGGGTAGTGGGCGAATGCGCCGGGTTTCGGGAAGTAGAAGTGGAAGTCCAGCGTCTGGGTGTTGAATGCGTCCAGCTGTAATGGGATGGATTGGGTGATGCGGGTTTGCTGAACGGGCAGGGAGCCAGTGGGGATTTGGAACAGCACCTCCAGTTTGCGCCGGGCGGAGCCGGGATTGGTGACCACGATCTGGCAACCATACACCGTGCCGGTGAGGAACTCGCCGCTGACAAACTTGTCGGATTTCTCGCCGTTTTCTTCGAGGTAGCGGTCGCCTTCGCGGTAGAAGTTCTGGCTGACCAGCAGGGGCGGGCCATCCTTGTCCAGTTCCGCCGCTTTGATTTCCTGATGGAACAACAGGCTGCGGGCGGACGGTGTCAGGGTGAGGACGCCATCTTTGAGTTCGGACCTGGCCGGCTTGGCGTCGGCTTCAAGGGGGAGATCCAGCACCGCCAGGGCCAGCATGATTTCGGAAAAACTGTTGGCGGCTTCGCTCAGGTTGGCGGAAAGGAATGGCGTCTGGCCATCCCAGAGGGCGTAGTCCTTCCAGAAGCGGTTGGGCTTGATCAGACCGGCGTTCTGGTCGGCAATGGGGAGTTTCCAGTAGTTGTTCTCAGCCCATTCCTTGGTGAGTTCGGTCTGGCGGTAGAGGGCTTTTTGTTTGGCGACTTGGCGGAGAAGGGATTCGCTTTCGGCAAGGACACGACTGCGGCTCATTGCGGCGGGACCCTTCAAATAGTCGGTTTCCGCGGCTTGCAGCTGGACGGCAAGTTGGGGCTGGGCGGCGGGAGCGGGTGCAGGCATGTTCGCCGTGGCAGGAGTCGCAGGAACGTCTCCCAGGCTGAAGCGATCGGCAGGGGCCAACGGAAATGGGGGGGATGTGTCGTCCGCTACTTCGAGTTCCTCGGAACTTTTGTCTGATAGTTGTTTTCCCCCCAGGCCGCTTTCGAACCAGAACACTTCCTTGGCGGGATCGCGGGGAATGGTGTTCAGGAAATCGGCGAGGTCGCGGGAGGCGGCGGTGAGGTTGGGGACTTCCAGCTTCAGATGGGACTTGTCCCAGGCGCGGGCGAAGAGGAGTTTTTCGGCGGTGTTCAGCTTCGAGTAACGGGGAAGGTCGCGCCAGGCATCGACGCTTTGATCCAACAGGTAGTGGTCGAGGAAGGTTTGATCGCGTTTGTTGGCGAGGTAGGGTTGGATGACGGTCTTGAAGAAGGCGGGGTCTTTGCGCGAGAGGAAGAAGCTGAGTTCGTGGCAGGCGTATTTGCTGTAGAGGGTGCGTTTGGCGGGATCGTCGAGGGTGGGCCAGGTGCGGAGGAAGGCGAACTCGGCCAGTGTTGGATTTTTGCTCAGGTTGAAGAGCAGATCCCAGGCGCTGTTGAGGTTGCCGTAGGTCTGGAAACGGGAACTGAGAGCATCCTTCAGGCCGAAGGGGACGTCTTTTTCGAGGACGGTGACGGCGTTCTGCTGGGTGAAGTGGCCGGCGGGGTCGAGGCCTTTGGCCAAGCGGAGATCGCGGGTCTGGATGGTTTTGTCAGGAAGGGTGAAATCCCGCACCGCAGCCGAGTCTGCTGACAAGGCGATGACGCGGAGGAACTGCCCGTGGCCCAGCGCGGCGGTGGCAATATGGACATTGCCGTTGGCGTCGGGCTTGAGGTTGAAGGCGGTGGCTCCGGGCTGGGCGAGGAAGGAGAGGTCGGGGGTGGGAGGTGGGGTTCCTCCGTCGGTTGGGGCAGCACCGTCCTGATCGCTTCGGGAAAGAGTGATCTCATCCATCGCGAAGGCACTCCTCCTTGCTGCCGTATTGGTTGGATCTTCTGCCAATTTTTTGCCGAAGGCCCTCTTTTTTTCCGCTACCATGGACTCCGGGGCCTCTCCGGCGGCAGCTTCCTGCTTTTCAGTAGTGGTATCAGCGATGGCCCATGGGTTGAGCAGGAGGCCGGGGCGGGGGAGAAGATTTCCAGCGAAGGATTTCAGGGATTGGCGTTCGAGGACGTAGCGGTATTCCTCACCGATAGTGCGGGCGGATTGGTAGAGGCTGGGGCGGAAGGGATTCAGGGAATACTCCAAGGCAGGCAGAGAATTGTCGGCGAGGACCGGGAAGGCGTTGAACTCCGGCAGGAAGCGGCTGACGAGAACATGGACGCGCGTCGTGGGATCGGCGTTGGCCACGTTGATGGTGAGGGCATCCACGGGTTCGGCCCCTTCCTTCGGGGTGATCTTTCCGGGTGTCAGGCCGGTGATGGCGACGGGGGTGAGGCCGGAGAGTTCGATGGTTTGGGAGGGATTGAGCAAGTGACCGTCGAGCGCCTTGCCGTTGGCGACCCGGAGGGTGATCAGGTTCCGTTTTTCCTCCATGGAGAGGGAATAGGTGCCGGGGGCGAGGCTGGTGATTTCGAGGAAGCCGTTTTTGAAGGCGATGCCTTCGGTGATGGTGCGGATGTATTGGTTGTTGCGTGTTTCGAGGAGAGTGAGGACAGGCCTGGAAGGCCTGGCTACGGGGTCGGCGGCGGCTGGTACTGCCCACGGCCACGCAAGGCGAATGGCTTCACCGGTGGCGGCGTGGATTTCGGCAGGTTGTGAAGTGTTATCATGGGGTATCGGGAAGACACGCTGCAAGCCGGAGGCGTTATGTATGGAGAGTGCCGTCAGGTCGGGAAGAGTGCCTACGCTGGAGGAACCGCTGTCTGAGGTGCGGAGGGTTGTTTTGATGTGATTGGTAAAATCGCGGTGGGTGGCGGTGAGGTTGAGTTGGCGGTCGGTGAGGGGTTCTCCAGTGCGGCCGAGCTCTGACAAGGTCCAGCCGTCCTTGCCGGGGGTGAGTTGGAAATCGCTGGTGTGGGTGGAAAGCGTAATGCCGTTGATGCTGATCGACTGACCGGCAGAGACTTGGAT
>CAIZWU010000124.1 GCA_903936775.1 uncultured bacterium
AGCAGAGGGCACTCTGGATACAGGGCCTGCAGCTGTTCGACCATACGGCGCAGCAAGTCGCAACCATGGCAGTCTTGATGGATGGTCCTCCACTCTCCGGAGGGCTCGATAAAATTGTGCATCGCAGATAAAAGTTGCGACGACAGATGGTGGGTAATAACTCATGGGCTGCAGCAGCACCGTGATCCTCCCTCCCTGCCGTCTGGTTTTCAGATGTGGCAGGGTGGCGGTTTACGAGGGGACGGATTCCAGTGCGCGGCGTCCACCGCGTCCACGGACGCGGGGATTTACGGCTTCGCCGGGCTGGCTGCTGACATACTGGTCAATGCTCTCCCGGTCGATCACGCGGGAAGCGCCAATGAGGTGACTCTTGATTTTGCCGGAGCTAATCAGTTCGTAGAGGACAGTTCGGTTGATGCCGCTGTATGCGACAGCAGGGGGGACTTTCAGGAAACGGGGAAGGACTTGCACCTGAGCGGCGGTGGATGCTTGAAGGGCGGTTTCTTTTTCGTGACGGAGCATGTGGTGATAAGGTGTGGAAACTCCATCCAGTTTTCGCTGGATGGTGCCCTACCGATCACGATGCTGTCCGATTCATCCAGCTTGCCAGCTTACAAAGTTTTGAGCAAATCTCTGTAAATTCATTTCATCGCCCCCTTTACCAAGGCACGAAAACCCTCAAGCAAGGCTAGAGAAACAACATTTTTCGCGGCTGCTTCATCAATTGTGGAATAGGTGCCTGTGCCGTATTTGGAGCCCTTGTCCGCCTTGATCTGAGTCCGCGTGATGGCTGATTGAGACCTTTGGGGAAGGCATTTCGCCAAGATCTGCGTCCAGTCTTGGTCGGTATAAGCAAGTGCTTCGAGGGCGAGGTCTCTCCATTGCGTCACACTGTCACTCCGCAGCTCGGGAAGGGAACGGGCGGCCGACTGATGGGCGGGCTCCCGCTCAAGCTCCCCGGATGTGTACAGTTCTTCGAGTAATACGGATGGGCCCGACACTCTCAGTTCATCAAGGTAGCGGAAGAGCGAGAGGGCGAGCTTGCCCGAGGTACCTCTTTTGATACTGAAATTACCGGCTCGAGGTAACGCACGGAGATCCGCACCTATCTCGAGCGAGGAAAATTCCTTTGCCCAACCTTTCCATAGAGGTCCGCCCACGGGACCGCCTGGAACTAGGCTGGGCCATTCCTCAGAGCCGCGCATATACTTGCGGGCGTCCGGACAGCGATTAAGGGCGCGAATCACCAACCCAGCGAGGTCCAACAAGGCATAGATATCACCATCCTCTGGATTTTTCTTTGCTCTTCTGGCAAGATCGGATGCGGCCTTCATAGCGCGGGAAGTCACCGACATGGTTCCCCACGGGTACTGACCCAATCGTCTCTCCTCGATTGCGGAGGCCTCTTCTTCTGGAGATCTGAGAGCAGCCCGGTCTCCCTCTCCTCTATTTTTCAGTAGCCATTTTCCGTCCACCATTTCAACGGCAGCCATTTCATGCGGGGCCGGATCTTCGGGCGGGCGTGCTATGTGCGGGGCTAAATTGATTTGTTGGTCTGACATCGGATGGTGGGGAGGGATGAAGTTCAAATGGTGGGAAACGCGTTGGCGGCCTTCTCCAGCGCTTCCCGGCCGGTGTGGGTGTAGCCGGCGCTCACGTCGGCGGAGTCATGCCCGATAAAGTCCATGACGACTGATTGGGGGATGCCGGCTTCCTTCAGGATGCTGGTGGCAGTGTGACGGAGAGAGTGGAACGAAAGGTCATACTTGGCGCGGGCGTTGCCTTTGTCGGCCGTGGTGGGAATCCTCAGGCCAGCCGCCTCCAGGAGGTCCCCAAAGGACTTCGACAATGGGCCAGCCCGCCCTTTCTGAATTATGGCGAAAGCTGTAGGATGAAGGGGGGCTTTGGCGTCCTCCCCCACCTTCATGGTGCCAATGTGCGCAATAAGCGCAGAAGGCAGGGGTAGCGCCTGCCGGCGCCCCGTCTTCCGGGTGGTCAACCGGATCTCGTTCTTGGCGGTGTCGATATTCTGCCACGTCAAAGTGGCGATGTCCCCGAGTCGCTGCCCCGTGTAGAACCCGAACCTGATCATGGAGCGCCACTCCTCTCCCGCTACCGCCATCAGCGACTGCAGCTCGGGAAGGGTGAACGGGCGCCTGTTGGATTCTGAGCGATCGCGCACGGTGTCCACGTCGGTGGCGGGGTTGTCGGCAATGAAGCCGTCCTTCTTTGCCGCCGTGAAGAAGGTCCGGATGGCTTTCAGGCTGTTGTTGACCGTGCGGGCTCCCGTCTTGGTCGCTACGAAATTCCGGTACCCGGTCAGGTCCTGCTTGGTGATATCGGCCAAGTCGGAATCGGCCCTCTGGCCCAGCCACTCCAGAAACCTCTTCGCATGGCCAGTATAATAGTCGTGCGTCGCCTTGGACACTTCCGGTTCTTTCCTCGCCACGAACCCGTTCATAAAGTCCCGGACGGTGGTGGTGGCGAGTTCTTCACCGGCGAGGTCCTTGTAGATCGATGCGAGGATGCGCCGTGCTTGGGCGGCGGTGCGCTTCGCCCTGGACTCGTCCTCGAACTGCCGGGCCAGTTTCTCCGCCAGCCTTTTATCAGTCGATTTGGTGCTGCGCTTCATCCGCCTCCCGTTGGAATCTGTCCAGCAGGCGGTAAAAAATTGGCTGTTTCCTCGTTTCCATATGCTGGCCATGTAGGGACAATAGTGAGAACGTCCGGCCTTGTCCAGCGTTTTTCGCGGTAGTGCATTCCCCCGTTGGACATGGGGTCTACGGGGGGGTAAATCAAATCGTGAGTTCGAATCTCGCCAGCCCGACCACCTTGAAAATCAAGGGGTTATCAATCCCGGATCGGGCGGCCAAGCACGGATCCAAGCCCCTATCCGGTTCCACACGCTGCCATCCGTGTGTTTCCGCCCTTCTGGCCAATGACGGAATTTGGCGGGGCTGGGAGGGCTGGGTCCATGGCGGCGCAATGTTTATTCTGTAAAATCAGCGATTATGCTAGGAGCGGATGGACGGTGGGGAGGGCGTAAACGGCGAAGCCTTCATCCTTTGGGAAAATGGAAATCCGGGCAAAGCGCTGGAACTGACCTATCTCCAGGGAGATGAGTGCTCTTCCCCGGTTCTGCGCTACTTTCAGTGGCTTGGAAAAGTCAAGGGGCGGCGGGCAGCGGGAGTTTGCCGGTAGTGAAGTAGCGCATGGGAATGAGGTTCTTCACCGGGCGGAAGCCCCGGGCTTTGCGCTTCACGGCGGAGAACACGCCGTTCAGCCCCTCCAGAAAAGCATTGGTGGTGCGGGACTGACTGAGGGAGCCGGCTTGCTGCTCAGTGGGTGAAATTCCAGCCCCCCGTCCCCTTTCCCAAGGCCCCACCCTCATCCTGCCAAGATGATGCGGAATAACCGTGCCCATTTTCCTTTTTTAGGCTGATTTCTGCTTTTTCCGATACGCCATGAAGCCTTCATCAAGAGCAACCCGGCGGGCACCGCCAACGATCGGCACGCCCTCCGGACGACTTCCGTTCAGGCGAGGATTTCTTTGATGATGCGGCTTTCGCCGTCGATCTGGGTGAGGCGTTGCTGGACGCCCTGGAAATAGTAAGTCAACTTGTCGGGCTGGAGGCCCAGCAGGTGCAGGATCGTGGCGTGCAGGTCGCGGACCTGGACGGGGTTTTCGACGGCTTTGAATCCGAAATCGTCGGTGGCTCCGAAGACCGTGCCGCCTTTGATGCCGCCGCCGGCCATCCAGACAGAATAGCCATAGGGGCTGTGGTCGCGGCCGTCGGAGCCCTCGGAGGTGGGGGTGCGCCCGAATTCTCCCCCCCAGAGGATGAGGGTGGAATCGAGCAGGCCGCGGGCTTTCAGATCGGTGATTAATCCGGCGATGGGTTTGTCAATTTGCCGGCCGTTGCGGAGGTGTTTGGCGTCATTGCCGCCATGGGTGTCCCAACCATCGCCGCCGCCGCCGTGGTAGAGCTGGACGAAGCGGACGCCACGCTCGACGAGACGCCGCGCATTGAGGCATTGCGTGCCAAAAGGGCGCGTGATGTCGTCGTCCAGGCCGTAGAGCGATTTCACGCTTTCCGGTTCCTTGCTGAGATCCACGGCCTCCGGCGCGGCAGACTGCATGCGGTAGGCGAGTTCGCTGGCGGCGATGCGCGCGGAGAGATTGTTGTCTTCGTTTTGGGCAGCGAGATACTGGCGGTTGAGCTGCTGGGAGAAATCCAGCAGGCGGCGCTGATCACTCCCGCTGATGGTGTCAGGCTTGTCGAGGTAAAGGATCGGCGCACCCGCCATGCGCATTTCCGTGGCGGAATAAACGGCGGGGAGAAATCCGTGGCCGTAAGTCATCGGTCCGCCTTTCAGGGGGCCGTCGCGCATGACGACATAGCCTGGCAGATTTTCCGAGGCCGAACCCAGGCCATACATGGCCCACGCGCCGAGACTCGGGCGCCCCATCAGGCGGCTGCCGGAATGCGCCATGTAGAGCGCGGGGGCGTGGTTGAAATCCGTGTGATAGCAACTTCTCACCACGGCCAGTTCATCGGCCACCCTGGGAAGGTGCTCGAAAATATCCGACATCCCGATGCCGGACTGGCCGCATTTCCGGAAGGTACGCTGGCTGGCGAGGATCGTGGCCGTGCTGGTTTTGGTGAATTCCAGATTCAGCCCGGCAAAGCTGGGAGGAAGGGTCTGGCCGGCGTATTTGGCCAGCAGGGGCTTGGGATCAAAGGTGTCCACCTGGCTGGGGCCGCCGTGCATGAACAGCGAGATCACCGCCCGCGCCCGCGGAGCCAGGGGGGTGACGGCGGGAGCCAGTGGATTGATCGCGGCCCGGGCTTCACGGCTCATCAAATCCAGCAACGCCAGCGAACCAATCCCCATGCCGGCTTTGTTCAGGAATTCCCGGCGCGAAAACGCGCGGCTGTCTTGGAAGTGCGGAGCCATCAGTTGGTGTAGATGAATTCTGTGGTGTTCATGAGGGCGAGGCAGAACTCCACGAGGGCGGTGGCGTGGGCATCTGCCGCTCCAGCACTGGCGTGAGCGGCTTCCGCCCCTGCGATAAATTCCAGGGCCAGTTGCAACTCGCCTGCGTCCGCGGCGCGGTTGTAGGCCAGCAGCCAGGCCCGCTTGACGCAGGACTCCACGCTGCTGCCGGCTTCGCGGGTGAGCCGGCTGGCCATGGCGCCGGCCTGCGCGCCGACGACGGGATTGTTCAACAGCGTGAGAGTCTGCGCGGGAACGGTGGTGGTCTGCCGGAGCGGGCTGCTGGTGGCGGTGTTCGGTGGATCAAACGCTTCAAAAAAGGGGAAACGGAAGGAGCGGCGGTTCAAAATGTAGACCGCCCGGCGGGCCGGGCCGGGCGTGACCGGCCACTTCAATTCGCGTTTGTCTTCAAGGTCATACATGGCCTGAAGTTCCTCCGGAGTCAGGTTGGGCACGAAGGGCGGACCAAAACTTTTCCTATCAAGCGTTCCGGCGGCCGCGTGCAGTTGATCCCACACCTCCTCCGCTTCGAGGCGCCGGCGTGGAAAACCTGCCAGCAAACGGTTTTGAGGATCGGTGGCGATGGCTTGCGGGTCCCGGATGGCTGACTGCTGCCACGTGGCTGACAGCAGAATCAGGCGGTGCAATTTCTTCAGGCTCCAGCCATTTTCCAACAACTCCGAGGCCAGCCAGTCCAGCAAGGCCGGGTGCGAAGGCGGCTCGCCCTGCATGCCCAGATCGTTCGGCGTGGCGGCGAGCGCCTGTCCGAAATGCCACTGCCAAATCCGGTTCGCGATGACGCGCGCAGGCAGCGGGTTCTGTGGCGAAACCAGCCAGCGGGCGAGCTGGGCGCGGCGTTGTTTTGCTTCGTCCGGCCCGCCAGGCAGCGGCCCGCCTCCGGGCAAAAACGCGGGCAAGGCGGGCGCGATGAGTTGGGCAGGCTTGGTCAGTTCCCCCCTCGTCAGGAGATGGATCGCAGGCGGTATTTCCGCATGGCGCACCGCACGGTAGGCGTTCCGTTCGCCCTTCCCCCAGGCCTTGGCGCCGGTGTTCCGGTTCCACGTTTCACTGGCGGCGAAGATCGCCTCCAGCCCGAAATAATCGCTCTGGGTGACGGGATCGTATTTGTGGTTGTGGCAATTCGCGCAGCCCACGGTGAGGCCCAGCGCGGCTTCGCTGAGGGTGCTCACCTGATCCGTGCGCCGCACATACTCCAGCATGTCCGGATAAGCGTCGAGGGCGTTGGGCCACTCCCCCAGCGTCCATACCGCCACCGCGTCTGCCATGTCAGGTTGCCCGGGCCAGAGTTCGTCACCGGCGACTTGTTCCATCAGGAAACGGTCATACGGTTTGTCTTCGTTGAGACTGCGGATAACGTAATCGCGGTAACGCCAGGCCTGCTCGTAAAAAATATCCGTCTCATATCCGCCGGAGTCCGCGTAGCGGACCACGTCAAGCCAATGCCGGGCCCAGCGCTCGCCATACGCCGGCGAGGCAAGGAGCCGGTCGACGATCCTGGCAAAGGCCTCCGGACTGGAGTCGCTGACAAAGGCGGCCGTCTCCTCCGGCGAGGGCGGCAGGCCGGTCAGGTCGAACGAAGCCCGCCGCAGCAGGGCCTCCCTCCTCGCGGGCGGCGTGGGGCGCAATTTGGCCGCTTCGAGGGTGGTGAGGATGAAGGAGTCAATAGGTGAGGTAATCCACTCGTCCGTGCGGTCCGGCACCGGTGGACGCTGCAGCGGCTTGAAAGACCAGTGGCTGGTGGCCTTGGCCTGACGCGGGTCGATTTCATCCGCGCCGGCAGGCCAGATCGCGCCTTGATCGATCCACCCGCGGATCAGGCTCACCTGTGCCGCGCTCAGCCGTTCGCCTTCCTCCGGCATCACCTGGTCCTGATCCAGCGCCTCGATGCGCTGCACCAGCGGACTGGCGGCGCTGCTGCCGGGAGTGATGGCCGTCCCCTCATCACCGCCTGCCATGGCACGGGCCCGCGTAGCGAGAGAAAGCCCCCCTTTTTCCGTGCTCACGCCATGGCACTGGAAACAGGCATTCTGGAAGATCGGTTTGATGTCACGGACAAAGTCCACCGTGCCGCTGGCTGGTTCCGGCAGGCGGGACTCCACCCTGCCCTCGGCGGAGTCCGGCGTGGTCCGTTCCCCGGAAACCAGGGGCGCCCCGCCTCCTTCCGGTCCTTGTAATCCTGCGGTGGAGGATGGGACCGCCGCTCCTGAATCCGCCAAGCCGTCCTCGAAACGATAACTGCCCGCCGGCCCCTCTTTGAAAAACGCCAGACCCTCCACATCCACCCCAGGTGCGGACGGCCCCAGAGCAGCGGAAAACAGGACGGAGAAAAGCAGCTTCATCTGGATGGGATTGACCTAAAACGATCGCATCCTGAGCTTGTTTCAAAGCCCTCGCGCTTTGGCGGCGCTCCCCCTGGGTTCATTGGCCCCCTAAGTTTTATTTACCATCCGGATAACGATGCCGCAGCCGGAGCGCGGGCGGCGAAGCAACTTCCCCTTCCCGCCCTTTCCTTTGTCATCTGGGTGGCAATTTGAACTTCAGGCGCTGAAGACAAGGACGTGATGCTGGGCAAACCGATCCACTAAGCGGACGTGGGTCAACGACGCCGCGGCCGCCATGCGCTTGAGATCGGAGAACGTTTCGGGGAAATCGTAAGCGGCCACATGGTCGCAGGCTTCTTCGAGATGATCAGGCCGCACCGCCGTCCACTGGGTCCGCATGAAATCCAGGTAGCCTTCGAGATATTCCTCACGCGTCTGGCCCTCCTCACGCACCACATCCACCAGGATGAATTGGCCCCCTGCGGTGAGCTTCGCCGCGCAGGCATGGAACAGTTCCTGTTTCCCTTTTGCATCCAAATGGTGCACGGCATAACCACTGAAAATGATATCAAAGGATACCTCGGCAGCCTGCACCGCTTGCAGCATGTCCTGATGATGCAGCGCCACATGGTCGAGACCACTCAAATACTCACGCGCCTCCTTCAAAGCGGCTTCCGAGAGATCCACCCCTGCATAGCGGCTGGGCATGGCCGATTTGAGACACGGAGCGAGAAAACGGGTGTTCCCACAGCCCAGATCAAGGAGCGAATACGGCCCACCCGCGCGCCGCTGACTCAACAACGCAGTGACATGCGCGTAGATCTCACGATGAAACATGTAGTTCCTCTCCGCGAGGGAATCATAGAGGGTCCAGGATTGGCGGAAAAGAGTGGTCTCGTCGGTGGCTGGTTCAGGCATACGGCCTCGAAAAGAGCATCAATCGAATGGACTGCCAAGCACCGGCTTGCACAAATCTCCCGCCGCGATACGTGCCCGGCACCGCTCTCCCTGGTTGTCAGGCCTTGGAAGACTGCCGCCAGACCCTCTCGCACCCATCGGGACATCCGTTGACGTCGCAGGACCCAATCCAGGGCTCGTTCGCGGCAGGGACCTTTCAGGAAAGCGGGGCGAACCCAAGCGGGATGGTCGATGCACGATTGAAAGAGGTTCACAAGCATCCCATAGGCTATGTTATAGCCCCTGAGTTCCCCGGTGGGAAGGGGTGAATGGGCCGGGGGCCAAGTTGGGATTTGGGGGGTTGAGCGTGTGGTGTGATGGCGGTGCTGTCCCATGGGATTATGTCAAAGATGGCCGGAATCCGGGGAGCCACGCCTGTTGCGCGG
>CAIZWU010000125.1 GCA_903936775.1 uncultured bacterium
CAGGCTTGCCGCAGCAGCGCAGAGCGGCCGTTGCAAAGAAAACGGAAGCTGCTTCCATGTGGCCTCCCACCTTCAATGCCACTCGACCACCCACGATCCACCCCCGCTTCTCCCACTCCGGGTATTCTCCTGAACCTTGGTTTGCTCATCCTGAGGATCGTAGCAGGAAGTTGTCTGCTGGCGTCTCATGGATGGGCTGGCGGACTCGCCGCGTGGTCCCACATCTGGCACAAGACTCCGTGGGGATTGCCCGCCCACTTGACAGAACTGGGCTTTCCCTTTGCCCTTCCGCTTGGCATTGCGCTCATCCTTTTCACTCTGTTGGGCGGCGTCTTTTTGATTTTAGGACTACTGTCCCGCAGCAGTGCTCTGGTGATGGGGTTGATGACGCTAATGGCAGCGTTGCTCTACCAATCCTTTCCCAGTGTGGCTGAAACCGCCGTGCTTTACACCGGAATTTGCGTTTCCATTTTCCTCGGGGGCCCTGGCGCTTTTTCGCTTGATCACTGGTTGCGTGCCATCACCAGGCGCCGGAAAACCTAAACCCGGGTTCTAACTGAGCGCCCCTCAAAATGGCATTATTTTGACCAGACGGTTGGCGTCTCAGGGGCAATATATTGGCCGGTGCCGGAAAGGAATCATTGACTTTCATTCAGGCAGTTACTATTTATTTAAGACAGGTTGATTATTCAGCCAATTCCAATTGCCATGGATTCCGGTGCCTTACCCATCCGATTGAACGTCAGTAGCTCGCTTCCACCTTCATCGCGCTTATGGGGATTGCATACTGGAAGGCAGGCCAAGCGCCCCTTCCCCCGTCCCCCTCGTTGAAGCCTCATGAAACTCTTTTTGCTGGCAGGCTGTATCGCCCTCAGTTTCCCATCCTGCGGTCCCGACCTTGGCCCCAAGCCCAAAATATCGACCTCCGTCGAGATCATTAAAAAACCGGACGGCCTGTGCTACGCCAAAGGCACTGAGGCCCCTTACACCGGCGAAGTTGTCACCTTCACTCAAGGTAGCAGCCGGCAATCGCTGGAGATTTATCAGGACGGAAAGCCCCATGGAATCTGGCAACGCTTTTGGTCAAACGGCAAGCTCAAGCGCGAGGAAAAATATGATTCCGGCTCGATGACGCGCCAGCGTCAGTGGTATGAGGATGGCACCCTCAAGGGAGACGCCGCAATGAAGGACGGTGTTGGATTCGGCAAAATCACCCTCTGGTGGCCGGACGGCCGGCTGCGCCGCACCTCGCTAATCGGTGCAGACCTCAAGCCTCATGGTCATGTCCTCGAATATGCCCAGGAGGGCAGCGTCCTCACCGATGCCATCTTTGCCCACGGCAAGTATGTCAGCGGAAAGCTCCGCGAGGAACCGCTTGCCACCCCCGCCACCGCTCTGGAACACTGACGGACATATGATCCGGTACCGTCCCGTCCTCGCCCTGCTGCTCTTCAGCCTGCTCTCCGCCAAGGCTGCAGACCCCGCCCATCCTTCCGTGGTGCGCGGGCCGGACCGGCTGATTCATCCGTGGCAGGAAGGGGGATGGAAGGGCCAGCTTCCCGGGGATTGGAAAATTGAAGGCCCCGAAAAAGCGGAAATTACATCCCACATGGGCGGCACTCTGACCCTTAAAAACATCTCCGATCCGGTCCTCGCCTATTTCGCGCCGGAGAAAAAATCGGAATCGCCCGCCAAAGGCATCGTCATTTGTCCCGGCGGAGGTTATAACATTCTCGCATGGGATCTCGAGGGCACCGAGGTCGCCAGCTTTCTCAGCCGGCTCGGCTACCATGCCTGGGTCCTCAAATACCGGTTGCCGCGCCAAGGCCAGGACACCGTGCGCCACCTCCCAGCCCTGCAGGACGCGCAGCGTTCCCTCAGCCTGCTCCGCAGCCAGGCTGCCGGCATCGGGCTCGATCCCGGCCAACTGGGCATCATGGGATTCTCCGCAGGAGGCCACCTCGCCGCCCTCGCCGCCACCTCCGGAAATGAACGCAACTATCCAGCGCAGGATGCCATCGACGAGGTCTCCTGCCGCCCTGACTTCTGCGCCCTCATCTATCCGGCCTATCTTTTCAAGGATGACAAAAATCCCGGCCTGCTCCCCGGCCCGGGCAGCCCCCCGGCCTTCCTCAGCCACTCCGCCGACGATGACCTCACCTACCGCAACAGCAGCCAGTTCTTCGATGCCCTGCAATCCCACAAAATCCGTGGCGAACTTCATCTCTGGCCTGACGGAGGCCATGGTTATGGCATGAGATCTCCAGTTACCCCTGGAGCCTGGCCCTCCTTACTGGCCGCATGGCTGGCAAAGTAGGACCTGCCTGAAACAAAATGCGATCAGCCGCAGACTGCGTTCCCCTCCATTCAACACCGGCCTCCTCGATGCGCGCCCTCATTCAGCGGGTCACCGCCGCCTCCGTCTCCATCGACGGCGCCGTCCACGCGCACATCGGTGCCGGAATGCTGATTCTGCTGGGAATCGCGGAATCCGATACCACGGCAGATATCCAGTGGCTGGTGCCGAAACTGGCCAGACTACGGATCTTCTCCGATGCCGGAGGAGCCTTGAATCTTTCCCTGACAGATACCGGAAGCGAAGCACTGCTGGTCTCGCAATTCACCCTACTGGCCTCCACGCGGAAGGGCACCCGCCCCTCCTTCCTCCGCGCCGCGCGCCCGGAACAAGCCATCCCCCTTTATGAAGCCTTCCGGGATGCCCTGGCCCATGAATTGCAACGACCCATTCCCACCGGAAAATTCGGGGCTGACATGCAGGTAAACCTGACCAATGACGGCCCGGTCACCATCTGGATCGATTCTGCCCAACGTGACTGAATTCTTATCCTCCGCATTCCCTTCCCTTTTGCATGCCGGATCCCGCAACCCGGATTGCGTAATTTTCCGGCTGAATTCTAATATTTCCCCTGCTCATTGCCTGCTCCGCCCCCCCCGCGAAACCCCTTCCGCCTTTACAATCCAGCCCGTTTCCTCACATGAACTTCCCCATCCGCAGTCCTCGCCATCTCACGGGCGGCATCGTTGTCTTCGCCCGCATCCTCGACAAGATCCGCCTCAATGCGGAAGGCAACCTCCCCGCTGGCTATCATCTCGGCGTCATGGCAGGCAACCGCACTTTCGACGACCGCCTCTGCCAGTTTCTCGGAGTGGACTTCGACGCGCTGACCTCCCGCACCCTCGCCGGCGGCACGGATGAGGAAATCCTCGACTGGTGCTGCACCACAGGCCGCCGTCCTGATGCCGAACAAATCGAAGTCTGGAATGCCTTCCTGACCAAACGCGGCTGGCGCGATTCCGGCAGCGCCGGTCTGATGAAAAACAAGGAGGAGGCCGGACTGGGCCACCGCGATGATCTGCTGACCTACTTCGACCTCATGGACGTCGAGGAAGGCCGGGCCTCCTGAACGTCACCTCATTATCCAATATCCTCCATTTCAAGCACTCCCTTTTCCATGTCAGACACCGAACGCACCATCGAATTTGAATTTGTCCGGGCCACCGAAAACGCCGCCCTGAACTCCGTACATTGGCTCGGGCGCGGCGAAAAGGAACTGGCCGATGCGGCGGCCTGTGATGCCATCTACGGCGTCTTCGACAACGTCAACATCTGCGGCTCCGTGGTCATCGGCGAAGGGATCAAGGACAATGCCCCCGGCATTTTCCTTGGCGAAAAACTTGGCACCTGGCTACCCGGAAGTCCCCGCTTTGATATTGCTCTCGACCCGATCGACGGCACCAGCAACATTGCCAGCGGGTTGCCCAACTCGATTTCCGTGATGGCCGGCAGTGAAGTGAAGGCAGATGGCCATAACATGAGGCACCTGCCCAGCTACTATGCGCACAAGCTGGCTTTCGGCCCTGCCGTGGTGGAGGCTGTGGAGCATGGCATGAAGCCACTCTCCCTTGATGAACCAATCGGATCCATGCTCCCCCGCCTGGCCGAAGCCCTCGACAAACGCGTCCAAGAGTTGGTCATCGTCACCATGAACCGTCCGCGCCACCACGAATTCGTCAACGCCATCCGCAAATCGGGTGCGGCCCTCCGGCTGATCACGGATGGTGATATCGCCGCCGCCGTTGCCCCTTCCCTGCCGGACAGCGGCGTGGATTTGTATGTTGGCATTGGCGGCTCGCCGGAAGGCGTCCTCACTGCGGCCGCCCTGCGAGCCCTCGGCGGGGAAATGCTGCTCCGCATGGCCCCGCGGGATGACGCCGAACTCGCGGAGATTCTGGCCGGTGGCGAGACTGAACTGGATCGGGTCTTCACCTGTGCTGACCTCGTGCAATCCAGCAGCGCCCTCTTCTGCGCCACCGGCATCAGTGACAGTTCCCTTGTCCCCGGGGTAAAACTGGTCGGCCATAAAGCCATCACCCACACCATCCTGATGCGCGCCAAAAGTCGCACCGTGCGCTACATCCGGGCCGTGCACGACCTCAAACAAAAAACCATCCACCTCCGCAGCGTCAGCCGTGAACAGGGGCTGTAATCAGGTTTCTGGCTTTGGCCCTTCCTGCTTCTGACTCGTATCCCGTGGGACTCACCCTTCAGTCACAGCGCGCTCCGCTTCAGTGAGATCCGGGAGGCGGATCGTGAAGATCGTTTCGACACCGAGGGTGCTGTCCACCGTGATTGTGCCGCCGTGCGATTCGATCGCACGGCGGACGATGGAGAGGCCGAGACCAGTGCCTTTGATGGTTTGGCTATGATGTTTGGCGACACGGTAGAAGCGCTTGAAGATAAAGGGCAGGTCAGCCCGTGGGATACCGACCCCATTATCGCGGATACAGATGACCGACTCCCCTTTGGTCCGGTTAAAACTGATGGTCAGAATCAGTTTGCCATCCGCTTGGTTTTCCTTGAGGGCATTTTCGATCAGGTTGAAGAAAATCTGGTCCCAATAAAAGCGGTCCGCCTCTATCACGTCACTGCCATCGGCAGGAAACTGGAGTTCCACCCTTGCCTTTTTTTCTTCGATCTTGGGTCCCAGCCGGTCGATGACATCCTCCATGCATTCGCGACAGGAAAAAGACGACTGCCGCAGGCCGGCAGGACCGCCTTCTGACGCGGATTCGAATTTCGAAAGTGTCAGCATGTCCTCCACGATGCGGGCAATGCGCTCGCCATGTTTCTGCATGGTCTGCAGGCTTTTGACAGTCATCACGGGATCGTCAATCACACCATCCAACAGATTTTCGAGGTAGCCATTGATGATGGAAAGAGGCGTCCTGAGCTCATGGGACGCATTGGCCACGAAATCCTTGCGGATTTGCTCAGTCTCGTGACGGTCTGTTTCGTCCCGGATGACGACGCGCAGGTGGTCCGGCCCATCCTGACCGAATAACCTGACTGGAGCCGCACTCACGACCAGATAACGTTCCTCCAGCACGGCATCGCGCAGAAGGGGAAGGCGGAATTCCTCTTCCTGCCAGCGCTTTCCCTGAGCCACGCGGGAAACGAAGGCGAGGATCGGCGGATCATGAATCAGCTCAGCCAGAGGTTTCCCATTCAACTGACCGCTGACGCGGAACAGATCATTGGTCTCGTGATTGGCAAATACGATTTCCTTTTTATCGTTCACCAGCAGACAACAGTCACCCAGGCCTTCGAGCACACTTTCCAGCACGTCATTACGCTGGCTGAGAACGGTGGCCGAATCGGCCAACGATACTCCGGCCTGCTTAAGACGGATGTAGAACCAGAGGGCCGCGGCCCCCAGAAGCATGCAGGAGATTGTGAGAATGGAAACCGTTGGAGACATGGCAATATCAAGCCCTATTTTCCACCGGAACAGGGCTGAACCGATATCCGACTCCGCGCACGGTCTGGATGCAATCGGCGAATTCCCCCAACTTTTCACGCAACCGTTTGACGTGCGTGTCCAAGGTGCGGGTGAGGGTAGTGTCCGAGTAGCCCCAGACCTCGCGTAGCAACAAATCCCGTTCCTGAACTTCCCCATTGGCTTCCACGAGGAGCCTCAGCAACTTAAACTCCGTGGCCGTGAGGTCCACGGGATGGCCGGCAAGGAAGAGTTTCAGGGAATTGCGCTCCAAATGGAAATCCCCGATCCGCAGGCTGGAATCCACGGTGATTTTTTTGGAACGCTTCAAAAGGGCTTTGACGCGCAGCACTAATTCCTTGGGACTGAATGGCTTGGTGACGTAATCGTCCGCCCCGAGTTCCAGACCGGCGATGCGGTCATTCAGTTCCCCCTTGGCGGTGAGCATGAGAATCGGAATGCTGCTGGTGCGGGGATCAGCACGAAGTTCCTTGTAAACGGTGAACCCATCCTTGCCCGGCAGCATGAGATCCAGCACGATCATATCAGGGCCTTTATCCTTGGCCGTCCGCACCGCCTCAATCCCATTTTCCGCCGTCAGCACCGTCAGGCCCTGCCGCTGGAGATTGAATTTGATCAACTCCAGGATGTCCGTCTCGTCATCAACAACCAATACAGTATGCATGTCTTTTAAGGGTATGGGGTGAATGCGGACGGACAACGGTCTTTCGCGTTACGAATCCGTGACATAAGGCGACCCTTCTGACAAGGCTTCCGATGCCCAGCGGGCCGGATCACCCTTCATGGAAAATCGCACGCACGGCCGGGTAGGATTTCAGAAATTGGGCGATTTCCTTCCGGTTCATGACCATAAAGGCCGTGGAAAGGGCGTCTGCCAAAGTGGCGGTGGGGGCCACGGCCCAGCGGATCACCCGGCTGATGTCAACCCGCTTGGCGGTGCGCGGATCGATCACGTGCGCTCCTTTGACCTCGAATCCCGTGCCGCTCAGCGCTTCGTCTTTAAGCCAAAACGGTTCCGGAGAGCCTGCCGTCACACTCCAGCCCTCACCTTCTGGCATAGCGCCAACTCCCAAAAGGGTGCTGGTGCCAGCGTTCAGGAGGAAATCTGACATGCTCCAATCTTCCCGGAGCAGGTTTGCCGCTTGGTCCAGAGCGTACCCTTTTCCAATCGCTCCCGGATCCAAAAGCATGTTGTCCACTTTAGGGATCACGCTAAATTCCTCAGGATCCACCTCCAGATGCTGATAGCCACAGCGCGCCCGGGCGGACGCAAGCTCCTCCGGCGCCGGTTCACGGGGCAAGCCGTTCGGCCACACCAGTGCGCTGGCCAGGGGACCGATGGTCAGGTCAAATGCACCATTGGTTTGGTCCCAGATTTCCTTGCCAAAACTGATAATGTCCATAGCGGCCTCCCGCACTAATACCACCCGGCCGGCCGGACTGCCATTAACGCGCGATATGTCGCTGTGCGGAACATAGCGTGAAATTTCTTGCTCCAGACCGTCCATGTCCTCCCAAACCGCTGTGGCAGCCTGAGCGGCTTCGACAGCATCATGATGCACCAAATGAAGCTCAAATCGTGTCGCCATCGCCATATGGGCGAATTGGTAAATCTGGCGTTTTACGTTCATAATAAGTTTATTACAAAATATTTTACTTAAAAACCCACCTACTTCATTAACCCCAACTGCGCCATCCCGCAGGAACACCTGATGGGTTACATTTGCCGATACAGGCTAAGGGCGTTCGCCATCAGGCTTCGGTGCTACTGTTGCATCGTCACGGTGGGCCATGGCGATTTTGCCAAGTAGGCGGTCCAGATGGATTTACGAACAAATACCGCCAGCCTCGCGGAAGGATGCAGGGTGAGGCTGAATTCCTCCCATTCCTTCTGCGCCGATTCGTTTGGCTCGGCCGGCCCACGAACGGATTCCGGCAAATTATCCCTGAAGTCCATTCCACTCAAAATAACGTCAGCCTGCTCCATCAACGCCCAATCCCCTCCCTGCCAGACATAGTTCGGGAACTTTCGTGATAAATACCACGGCAACGGCCATCCCCCCTGGGAGTCCGCCTGCACGATCGCCAAACGATTACCCTTTCCGCTCACCTCGCCAAACCGGTGGAATTTCTCCACCCAATCAAGGCAATCCGGAGACGTCATGCTATAATTCATCGGATTCCTGCCATCGGCCGCAAAGGAGGGCTTCCCGCGGGTAGCACGAAACGCCAGCAGCCCCGCATGCGCCATTACCAGAGCCAACGCACAGGCCATGACAAAACGTCCCACTTTCCCCTCTACCAACCGGATTAGCCCTGCAGCCCCCACACCCGCCATGATCAACATGCCATGCCATGGGCCAATCACCAGCCATGGGGTTTTATACGAAATCGCAGAATAAATCACAAAAACAGCCACACTGTAGACAGCCAGAAACCGCACCAGATGCCGGCTTTGATTCCGTGACGGCTGGGTCACAAAGGCCGTGATCATCCCAATTCCGGCCAACAGCAGGAGCAGTCGCTCACCCCACACAATCCGCCCGGAAGGCTTGATCCCCAACATTTCAGGAATGTTTTTCCAGAAATCTCCACTAAAAACACCGTCCCCACTTGGCCCTGCCGACATCGGACCACCCCAGATAAGCCCCAAGTAATAGAAAAAGGTTTTTTGGTGCCCCTGCCCCTGCGCCCGGTCCAACTTGCCCCAATAGGTCGCCACACTGTCGTAAACAGCCCGCCAATCGGTGAAAAACTTGGAAAAGATCAGAACTGAGGTCACCACTGCCGCCACCAGCAGGGCCAAAATTTGCGATTTCTTAATCGGATTCTTCCGACCCCGGTTTACAACCCCCATTCCCGATCCCGCGGAAAACAAATCAGCCATCCATACCACCACCAGTCCCACGGCTATTGCCGCGAATTGCAGCACACAGGTCTCCTTGGTTGCGTGCATCAATCCCGCAAAGATGCCGGCTCCCACCATCCACCCAGTCTGTCGACTCAAGTAAAAACGCCAGCCACAGCCGATCAATCCAAAGGTAAAAAACACCATTAGCATCTCCATGATGTAGTACCTGCTGTAAAAAACCATCAAGGGAGAGACCGCCACCGCCATCGCTCCCCAGGCCAGTTCCGAGGCTGTCAGCCCGTCTCCGACCAGCAGCAGTAACAGCAAAAGCCCCATTCCAAACAGCACCGGTACCAGCCGTAGCTGGCTTTCAGTCAAATCGGACCACGTATCGGCGCGGGAAAACCACTTTACGGGAAATGTAGCATAAAGCAGCGTAGGTCCATGATGATCAACGGGATCATACTTATACTGGCCAGCCATCATTTCCCCTAATTTGACGGCTTGAGTGGATTCATCCACGTGCATGGGTTTGACCGCCCGATCAGGAAATCGGAGGAACGCCGCCACTATAAACGCCAGTACGAGGATCATCAGGGCGCGCGTCATCTCGTGCGCACCAGCGCGGGCTTCCGGGGAGGATAATTTCACTGGGACCACGCTAGTTCGTCCTCCGAAAAAGCAACGAAGAATTGCCTCGACTTCCTTATAATCTCTACAGCTTTTTCATCGGGCAAAAATTCCCAAAAGTATTTCATTTGTGGAAATAATCAAGTAGCACAAAATTATTTCTTATTAAGTGATACGAAACAATATTATATATTTTGAGGTTGAATCCCCCCAATACACCATCCATATTTTCCATAATATTTTTCGAGTCATGCCTGCTGCGATTTTTGTGAATTCCACCACCGCAACCTACAGCCTGATGACGGCTGCACCCGTTGGTGCGCCTTCCCCTGGGCAATTTTGGGCACTGATGGTTTGGGTGATCATCCCCATCACCTTGGTAATCTGGATGGTCTATTTTCAGCAGAAGGAGCGTTTACGGAAAATTCAGCGCCGCTTGCGTCAGTTGGAAGCCCGCCTTTGCCCGCCTCCCCGACCAGAGCAAACGGCGATCAGGGTGGCTCCCGCTTTTTCCGCCACCCTCCCGCCACGGCCCAGCTCACTGACTGCCCGCATTTTGATTTCCCCCAGTCCCAACTCTCCTCCGCCGTTCTCTCAACCGATCGTTGGCTCGGGCCATTGACGGCTTGCCTTGCCTTTGGTCGCCACTCCCGGAAGAACGGGCTCTTTTGGCAATTCGGGCTAAATTCCACCTCGGGTCTTGTCACCCTGCCCTTGGGTATGCATCATTGAGGGATCATGCATTCAAGGTTGGCCATTTTTCGCCTCGCAGGCCTTGGAGCCCTCGCGGCAGTTCGGCTGACCGGACCGGTATGGGCCGATCCGGATGAGTTGCCTGATTCCAGCGCGGAGTCCTTTTCCTCCAGCAGTTTGGTGAGCGGTAGCCTGCTGCCAGGACTGGACCGCTCCATCCGGTTTGGAGTCATCGGGGATTTTGGAGTGAGCGGCGCCGCCTTGGCAGGCATTTCCGGCATGATGCGGAGCTGGAATCCGGCTTTCATCCTTTCGACCGGGGATAGTAATTACGGTTTGCTGGACAGCAACGAAGACAACGATCCGGTCCTCCCCGGAATCCAAAACACATGGGAATTTAACATTGGGGCCTATTTCGGCCCTTTCCTCCAACGCCGTGCGGACGATAAGTTCCCGCTTCAAACCTCGTCCATTCAACGATTTTTCCCCACTGTAGGAAATCATGATTCTGCGCCCGATTCGGCGAATGGGGGCACCATCCACGACTATCTGGACTATTTTCACAGTAATCCAGGAGCCCCCCCCCGCCTGCCGACGGACCGCGGGGCGGTGCATCATCCCGAGGTGAGCTACTACGCAGTAAGGCAGGGCCCTGTTGATATCTTCGTTCTGGATGGCGATGTGCCAAACCGGCCAGACCTGATTGCTGAGCAAAAATCGTGGCTGACCACCCAAGCCACCAGCTCTACGGCCCGCTGGAAGCTGGCAGTCTTCCACCAACCACCCCTTACTTCCAGCTTCCGGGCGGCCGCCAGTTGGATGACCTGGGACGAGCTCAAACTAGTCGACGCCATCCTCTGTGGACACGATCACTTTTATGAACGGCTTGATTACTTTGGAACCCCGCTTTTCATAACGGGCGCGGGCGGTCAGGCGCTTTACTCCTTCCGCAGTCCTCCGGCCCCTCAAAGTCTGACGCGCTACAACGCCAACCACAGCGCCATGCTCATCATCGCCGATGATGCCTCCATGCGCCTCGAAAGCCGTGCCTTTGAGCTTACTGCCCAAAAGGAAACCCTGGTGGAAGCCCTCACCTTGGGCACCCCGGTCATCGTCGACAACGAGGATGTTTACACGTTTTTCGCAGAAGCTGGAGAAACCATCGAGCTAAGCACCACCACTCCGCCTCCCCTCAGCCAACCGGCCCTCGCTCCTGTTTTGGAACTATCCCCCCCTTCCGGCCAGCCCGTGATCCCGGATTCGATCACATCGCCTGACGGCCGGAATGTTACGCTGACCCATACCTGTGCCGAAACCGGCCACTGGCAGGTGAAAATCAGCGCTCCTGCCCCAGGCCGTGGCCCCTACACCCTCCGCCTCTCGCTCCGCAGTCCCCTCGTGGACTACCTCGCCTGGGGTGCCAGCCTGCCCGCCGGACAGCGTGAGCCCACCGCCGACCCTGATCAGGACGGCTGGAAAAACCTGTTGGAATACGCGCTTCAATCTTCCGGCAGCCAGCCGGGCCATCAGCCCGGTGAAGCATGGCAAGGCATGTCCTTGGATCATGATGCCGCCCGGAATTCGGTGACAGTGACCTTCGATCTCCCCTCCCCTTTGCCGCCCGGCGTCAGTTACCAGTTGGAGTCGGCCCCAAGTCCCCTTGGACCTTGGCGGGCCGTGGCTTGGCGCACAACCGCCGCGGACTGGCAGGGCGCAGAGACTGTCACGGTTCTCACCGGAGGACCACAGCCTGATGCCCGGCGCACCGCCGTCACCCTCGCGGCAAATCAACGACGTGTCTTCTTCAGGCTGAACGTGACCACCAACACCTAGCAATCCCATCGGCACCAGACCACCTCCCTAATTCCGCTGAAGCATTCCGCCTACGCAGGGAAGGCCAGGTGGACGGAAAATGGGAAAGCCAAGTTTCCGCAACTGCCGGCAGGGACAGAATTGGGGAAGCTGAAATCTTCCTCAGGACGAAAGCGGTGGAATCAAAGAACACACGGCCCCCTGCCTCGCCGCGTTTCCGACGATTAACGCGGCATTGATCCGGTTCCGGGAGGCAATCGCGGCAATGCCCGAACCGCCCCCCGTCGGGGCGGCCTCTTCCCGGAAGATCACGCTCCTGCAGAGCTCAAAATCACCACGCGGTGCCTTGCTATAACGATCACGCACCGACGGCACGGGCAGGACTCCTGCAACGTTTCCATGCGCGGCCCCCATCAACCATCGACCTTACCCAAAAGACCACGCCACGCAGCGCGCCTGAGACCGCAAAAACTGCCTGATGCCTTGGCTTTGAGAGCCGGGGCTTTGAGACCAAAGCGAGTGGACTGCGACACCCTCATACTACGTTTTCCATGCCATGCCGCCCATCAACCATCAACTCCCAAACCATCAACCTTCACCCTGGAAGACCGCGTTCCCGCAGGATGTTTCAGGCCTGCCCCACTGGGTAAAAAGCCACGATTTCCAAAAACCGGCAGCAGTTTTATCGCCCCCCCGCGGCCTCCGGCGCCCCACTGAACCGGACGGAATCCCCAAGCTGGGAAGAGTGTAAACCAAGGCTCTTGGACCGTCGGATTTTTTTACAAAATTGAGAATCCGGCAACCCCTCCCGCAC
>CAIZWU010000126.1 GCA_903936775.1 uncultured bacterium
GAGCAACTGCAAGCCGCCGGCTTTGCTTATGTCTGGGAAAAAGTGATCCGGCAGGACGGCATCGATGCCCTGATCTGGCACCGCCACGTGGACCACGCCCAGGAAGGCGGTCTCCGCCTCGGCCTCTGGTCCTTCAAGCCCAGCACCATCTCCGAGCCCGACAAAAAACGCCAATTCTACGACCTCTTCCTGAAAGCTGGCACCCCCGCCTGGTCGGAAGCCGCCGCTTTTGCCCTGCCGGTGACCGGATTGAAGTCGTGGGATGAGTTGGCGAAGTGAAGCCGAGCGGCCCTGGCCTTGGCCGCGGTGAAAATGCTTTGGAAAATTAATTTCCTTAATGCGAAAATTCGCTACCGTGCGAAAGTTCCAGTGTTTGTTCCCGATGGCACGCATTTCGCTCCACCCTTTAGTGACGCAAAAGGCACGCTGATTTACGAGCATTCCAGTCCAAGGCATGACAAGTTAAGCTTCCCCTTGCGAAAACCTACCTCTATGAAAAAAACCGTCCTTCTCGCGCTACTCACCTTGTCGCTCGCCACCAATGCCAGCGTGGCCGCGACTGTGTTCTCGGAAGACTTCAGCACCAACGGCGCGCTTTTGGGAAGCACGCCGGATACCGGTGGTAACTGGACCATTACCGGCACGAGTGTAGTCAATCCATTGACGGGGGCCAATGGGGTACTGGATGTGCTTACGACAGGGCAGGATAGTTATGCTGCTTTTTCGTCCCAGGCTCCAACCACCGGTGGAACTTCCCTGAGCATGAGCTTCCAATTAAACGTCACAGCAGCTCAGGCGACCGGTGACTATTTCCTGCACTTGTCTGATCCAGCAGGAACCACCAGTAATTTCTATAACCGAATTTATGCAAAGAGTTCGACGAATGCCGGTTTTTACCAAATGGGGATCGCAAGCACCTCTGGAACCGGTTCTGTTATTACTTACGGCGGGGATTTGGCCCTGAATGCTACCGTCGTCGTTTCCAGCCTTTGGACTTTCGTTGATGGCTTGGCCAATGATACTTTTTCACTCACGGTAGGTGGTGGCACTTATCTCTCCGGGTATACTTGGACCGGAAACGCCGAACCAACTGCATTCGTATCGGCCGTCAACATCCGCCAAGGAACCGGCTCAAACGCGCCTACCCTCACTATTGATAATCTCACGGTGGAAACCATCCCGGAGGTGTCTTCTTCGCTGCTCATGCTATCTGCAGCACTTGGCCTGATGCGCCGCCGGCGGTAGGGCTGAAGTATCCATTCATGAAAAACCCCGGACGATTGATCGTCCGGGGTTTTTTGTGCCTGGCTGGCTGGCGGAACGGCCTGCGTGGCCTGCCCCCGGCCTCAGGGCTTGAGTTTCACCCGGCAGAGCCAGGCGTCGGCGCAGATGTAGAGGTATTCGTTATTGGGACCACCGAAACAGCAGTTGCCGGTGGCGGTGAAGGTTTCGATCCGGCCGAGCAGCTTGCCTTCGGAATTCATGACATGCACGCCGCCGGGAGCGGTGGCCCAGACGTTGCCCTGAGGATCGACCTTCATGCCATCGGGCGAACCGCGGTGTTTGCCGGACTGGGCCATTGCCGTAACGTCAGCGAAGACCCGGCCTTTGCCCACCGTGCCGTCAGGATTCAGCGGATAAGCCATCCAGAGCGCCGCTTTGGAATCGGACTGCGCGACGTAGAGGGTCTTTTCGTCAGGGGAGAGCGCAATCCCGTTGGGGAAAGTCATGTCCTTGGTCAGCAGGGTGACTTTGCCCTCGGTGGAGAGGCGGTAGACGCCATTCCAAGGGATTTCACGGGTGTCCTGATCAGCCGGGCCTTTGGGCAGGCCGTAGGGAGGATCGGTGAAAAAGATGTTCCCGGCGCGGTCCACACAGGCATCGTTCGGGCTGTTATAGCGCTTGCCCTCGAAGTTGTCGGTGAGGGTGCGTTTCCCACCGCCGGGACCGAGCAGGGAGAGGCGGCGGTCGCCGTG
Organism: uncultured bacterium; assembly: GCA_903936775.1. Taxonomy (GTDB): domain Bacteria; phylum Verrucomicrobiota; class Verrucomicrobiia; order Verrucomicrobiales; family V1-33; genus CAIZWU01. Next base: position 1,977 of record CAIZWU010000126.1, read on the forward strand.
CTCGCAGGAAATCAGGCGGCCTTTGGCATCAAGGACGAGGCCATTGGACCCGGACTCGCGGCTGTAGGCCAAGGGGCCGGTGTAGCCGGAGGGCTTCAGCCAGGTGCTGAGCCCCTGCCCTTCCTTCCACTGGAAGACGGTGTTCTGCGGGACATCAGAAAAGAGCACCGCCCCGAGCGCGGGGTCCCAGACGGGGCCTTCGGACCAATCCAAACCGGAGGCCAGCACTTCCAGTTTGGCTCCGGCAGGCACCAGCGCATCAAAGGCGGGATCCAGGCGGATGATTTCCCCCATCACGGGGCGCGGAGTCAGATCGTCGGCGATGGCCGGGAGGGCGGCCGCAAAGAGCAGACAGACGAAAGGGAGCTGAGGGAATTTCATGGGAAAGGGTGGGTAGTGGTCGCTTTTTAGCGGGTTACCGGCCGGAAGTCCACCTTCGGTTTTCAGGCACGGATGCCTTCGAGGAAGTCGCGATAGAACTTCACGCCGCGGTCGAGTTCTTCGAGGGAAATCCACTCATCGGCGGTATGGGCCTGCGCGATGGAGCCGGGACCGGCGGCCACGGCGGGCAATCCAACAGCGGCCAGCCAGGCGGCATCGCAGAACCAAGGCGCTCCGGCAAGGCCATTGCCGCAGGCGGCCAGTTGTTGCACGAAGGGATTATCGGCCGGGGTATCGAGCGGACCGCAGATGGCGTCCTTGTCGCGCACCACCGTGACCGGCAGGTGATGCTCGTCCAAAAAATCCTGCAGCAGGGCGGCGATGCCCTGGCGGTGGACGGCGGGGGTGAAGCGGATATCCAGGCGGATCGTGCAGGAATCCGGCACGATATTGCTGCGGGTGCCGCCCTGAATTGTGCCAAGATTCAACGTGCTGTCGCCCAACACCGGATGCCGGAATGCGGGGGCGGTGAGGCGGGGGAGGAAGTCCTGATAGAGGGCGGCAATCACCGGCTGCATCTTCAGAATCGCATTTTCCCCCAATTCAGGACGGGCGCCGTGGGCGGCACGGCCGGTAGTGGTCAGGCTGCACCAGTAGGAGCCCTTGTGGGTGTGGACCACGGTGCATTCCGTGGGCTCCCCGATCAGCGCGAAATCGTGGTCCGCCGCATGCTTCGCCGCAAAATCCCGCGAGCCCCATTGGCCGGTTTCCTCGCCCATGAAGCCGGCAAACGTGACTTCCGCCCCCAGGTCCGGAATCCGGGGCCCGATCTCCGCGAGGGCGGTCAGCATGGCGGCCATGGTGCCCTTGGTATCGCAGGCCCCGCGGCCGTAGAGGCGGCCCCCTCGGATTTCGCCGCCGAAGGGATCGATGGTCATGCCCGCGACGCTGACGGTATCGGTATGCGGTCCGAGCAGGATGCGGGGCTTCCGCCGGCCCTCCGGCGCGGGGTGGGTGGGGAACCGGCCGATGACGTTGGGCCGCCCGGGCAGCACCTCCTCATAGGTGACCACGGCACCGAGTTTGGTGAGGAAATCCCCCACAAATTCCGCACAGGCTTTTTCCCCGGTGTGCGACGTGCCGGGATCGCCATCCGGGTTCACGCTGGGGATGGCGACGAGATCGCGGCAGAGGAGATGAACGGGAGACATGGAGGGAGAGGAGCAGAGCGATGAGCGGGGCAGAATGCTGGAGAGGACCGGCTCTCCCGGCTTTTTTTCGTCAAGGAAGGTGATCATGGCATTGTTTCCGCCGGAATGGGGAGCGGAAAAACGATCCCGGGCCGCCGTCAGGGGGAAAAGGCGGGGGCGGTTCCTACGGCGGCGGCGGGCCAGCAGGAGCAGGGTGGCGAGGACGACCATGGCGCCAACACCACCCGCCAGGATCGGGTGATAGGTGGAAACGCCGGACGAGGCCGCTGCCCCCGGGCCATCAATGGCGGGCTGGGCTCCGTTGGCGCCGCCACGGGTTGATAAATCCCTGGTGAGCCGGCCCGCCACGGCTTTCACCTGTTCAGCCAGCACCTGATGGGTCTTGCCGGCGGCCAGGACGGACGCGGTCAGCGACGCCATTTCCTCCCTCGACCGGGAGACCAGTTGCGGGCCGGAAAAACCCACGGACATCGGCTGCCCGGGCAGTTGGAGAAGGACGGCGGTGAGCGGAGCATCCTCCCAGAGGCCCGCCAGCTCGCCCGCGGCATCCTGCTCCGGCAGGCCCTCGCCGGACTTCAGCGCCACGAAATACAGGCTCAATCCTCCTGTCGCGGCGGTAGTGAATTCACGGCTCAGACCAGCTAGTTCCGGCGCGGACAAGGCGCCGGTTTGATCCAGCAGCCGGGAGGCGGGGCGCGCTGGCGGACCGAGGGGTTCGATCGCCCTGGCCACGAAAACTTCCGCCGCCGGAGGGGGCGCCTCCTGCCCGGCAGCGGGAGACGCGCTGGCCCATCCGGCGAAAGCCAGGAGCAGGACAGCGTGGGAGGTCATGGGCGGAGTGGAAGATTGACCCCAAGGGAAAAGGAAGGGCCGGGATGATGATGGAACCGCTGACGGCATTCATCAAATCTTTTGCGCAGCTGCCTTGTCCTCCGGAGCCCCTCTGGTTATTCCTCCCCGGCAGTCACCGGCCGGAGGGCGGCCTGGAGTTGGCGGGCTTCCGTCAGGGCCTGGTCGATGCTGTCGGCCAGAACCGTAAAATGCCCCATCTTCCGGCCCGGGACGGCGCGGCGCTTGCCATAGAGGTGGAGCCGGGCCCGGGGGTGGCGGAGGATCGGCGTCCAGTCTGGAGCCTGTTCCGGGGCAGGCCAGAGGTCACCGAGGAGATTCACCATCACGGCGGGGGAATGCTGGCGGGGGTCGGCCAAGGGCAGCCCGGCCACGGCGCGCAGTTGTTGTTCAAACTGGTTGGTGCAACAGGCGTCGATGGTATGGTGGCCGGAATTGTGAGGGCGCGGGGCGATTTCATTCACCACCAGACGGCCTTCCCGGGTCAGGAAAAATTCCACCGCGAGGGTACCGGTGTAGTCCAGGGCGGCCGCAATCTTTTCCGTCAGGGCGGTGGCTTCCGCCGCTGTCTCCGGCGAGATCCGGGCGGGGGCGATGGTGACGTCGAGGATGTGGTGGAAGTGCTCGTTTTCGCAGGGCGGGAAAGCGGCGAAGGAGCCATCCAGGGCGCGGGCGGCGACCACGCTGATTTCCTTTTCAAAAGTAACCCATTGCTCCAGCACCCCGCGCGGGGCGTTGAGATTTTTCCAGACCACGGCCGGATCTTCGCCACCGGTGAGCTTTTGCTGGCCTTTGCCATCATAGCCGAAATCCGCGGTCTTCAGCACGCAGGGAGTCCCCAGTTCCGCCCAAGCCGCCGCCAGTCCGTCCGCACTTTTCACTACCCGGAATTCCGCATGAGGCACCCCGATCTGCCGCAGGAACAGTTTTTCACGCTCGCGGTTCTGACAGGTTTCCAGGGCGCGGCGGCCCGGGCGGACCGGCTTGTGGGACTCGAAGAACCCCAGCAGGTCGCCCGGCAGGTTTTCGAATTCCATGGTGATGACATCCACCTCGCGGATGAACTGCTCGCGGGCCTCGTCATCGAAGTAGGCGGCATTGACTTCCAGGTCGGCCAGCTGGCCGGCCGGACTGCCGTGGGGTTCGTTGGTGTAGACCGCGACGCGGTAGCCGGCGCGTTTGGCTTCGCGGGCCGTCATGCGGCCGAGCTGGCCGCCGCCGAGAATGCCGAGGGTGCGGCCAGGGAGCAGGACGGGAGCAGGTTTCATGCGGGCAATTCAGCCTGGGTGGCGAGGACCTTGGCGGTTTGGGTTTGGCGGAAGGTTTGCAGTTTCCGGGCCACCGCAGGATCGGTCAGGGCCAGGATGGAGGCGGCGAAGAGCGCGGCATTGATCGCCCCGGCCTTGCCGATGGCAAAGGTGCCGACGGGCACGCCACCCGGCATCTGGACGATGCTGAGGAGCGAGTCCATCCCCTTCATGGCCTTGGATTCCACCGGCACCCCGAGCACCGGCAGCGGGGTCATGCTGGCGGTCATGCCCGGCAAATGGGCCGCACCGCCTGCCCCGGCGATGATGACTTTCAAACCGCGCCCGGCGGCGGTTTTGGCATACTCCACCAGCAGGTCCGGAGTGCGGTGGGCACTGACCACGCGGGTCTCGTGGGCGATGCCGAATTCCGTGAGGATTTCCGCGGCATGTTCCATGATGCCCCAATCCGAGATACTGCCCATGATGATGCCCACGCGGGGCGCAGATTTATCAGGTGCCGCAGGGGGTGCGGGAGTCGGTTTTTTCCTCGTGGCCATATCCGGCAGTGCGCCAGGCTGATGGAGGCTGCAACCGGGGAGTGGCCCTGGCGGGACCGCCGCCGCTGGACGGGGTGAAATCCCGTCAGGGTTTAGATTTCCCTCCGCCGGGTTTTGCGTATCATGGCCCCATGACGCTCCGCTGTTTGCTCCCCTGTCTGGTCCGCCTGGTTTTCCCCTGCCTGCTGCTGGCCGCGCTGCCCGCCTGCCGGAGCACCGCCCCTGCATTGGCCGCCGCCCCGCTGCCCACCGTCGCGAAGGTGGACCTCGCCCGCTACGCCGGGTCGTGGCATGAGGTGTCCCGCCTGCCCAATTTCTTCCAGAAGTCCTGCGTGCGCTCCATGGCGGAATACACCGCCCTGCCCGATGGCACGGTGCAGGTGCGGAATACCTGCTATAAAGCCAAGGGCCGCATCTCCGGGATCACCGGCAAGGCCACCCCGGTCCCCGGTTCCCACAATGCGCGGCTCCAAGTGAAATTCGGCGGATTCGCCTCGCTGGCCCCGGTGGCGGAGGAGGGGAATTACTGGATCATCGCCCTCGATCCCCAATACCGGTGGGCCATGGTGGGCACCCCGGACCGGAAGTATCTCTGGATGCTGGCCCGGCAACCCCAGCTGCCCTTCACAGTCTACCGGGAGTTGAAGGCGAGGGCGAAGGAACTGGGCTTCGACACCAGCAAACTGCTTCCGGAAGATGCCTCTCCTCCAGGACTGGCGGACCTGCGGAAGCCGAAACCACCCGTGCCCTGAAATCCGGCTAGTGCTGCAGCGGCCGGGGCACATCCCAGACTTCCGTGGCCGCCGCTTCCCGGCTCAGCCCGGAGCCCGGCGCGGCCAGCCCCAGCCGGCTGTGCAGCCCCTGCACGAGGCGGGCCACCAACGGCCCCTCGCCGCGGGTGAACCGCAGCACCAGATGTAGTCCGTCGTCCGCACGGTGGATCACCAGATTCTCGCTGAGGAAGCCGCTTTCCTGACGGATCGAGGCCCCGGCCATGGAAACGCGCACCGCATGGCGGCGGAACCAGCCGCGCGAGAGAAAGACCAGCGTCCCGGGATGGGCCGCCGGGGCCACGAGGGTGCCGAAACGGTTGGGACGCAGCCCGGGCAACCCGCTGGCCTTGCCACTGACACAGGGCACCGCCCACCACGCCACCGCTGCCTCCGGCCCCACCTTTTCGATGAGCTGGGTTTCCTGCTCCACCGTGAGGGCGGACGGGAGCACGGTTTGCGGGAAATCCGGCATCGCGACCCGTCCCAAATACTTTTTCCAGACCAGGAAAATACTGACTTTCACCAGACGGAGCAGCCGCGGCAGGACCATCCACGTCCCTGCGAGGAGAGCCAGACAAGCCGCAAAACCAGTGACTGGGGCATTGATCAGCAGGACCATCAACGCCACCACCACCACATCCTCCGCGAGGCTGGCCAGGATATTGGTGAAGGGTTCGGGCGAGGCATTGATCAGGAGGCGCAGCCCGCTTTTCGTCAGGTGCGTGCCCAGCGCTAGCAGAAATGAGGTGGTCGCCAAAACGGTGGTGGCGACCGGACCGAGGGCGGCGCCCTGGGTGACGACCAAGCTCAGGCCCACCGCACCGAGTGGCCGGACGATGGTGTGGACGGCATCCCACAAGCTGTCCACCCACGGGATCTTATCGAAGATGAATTCCACCAGAAACAAGATCAGGGCTACGATCATAATAGCCGGATGGCCCAGCCCCGCCAGCGCCGGATACAGAGCGGCGTCCACCCAGCCTTGGCTTACCGCGAAGCTGGCAAGGAAGGTGGCGAGGTAAAGATTGAGTCCGGAAAGGAAGGACAATCCCAAAGTGAGGCTGATCAGGGGCAACATGGCAGGGGCGGTGGAGAGGAATGGACGGCAGATGGGCCGGTCGCGATAGATTGCGTCCTGCCGACTGCCGCGATATTACAAAAGCACCCGGCCTTTACAGCAGGACCGGAACGCAAAAACCGCCCGCCCCGGCAGAGCGGAACGGGCGGCGAAACAGGCTGGCTGCGCTGGCTTAGTAGCCGTAGTAGGGCCGGGGCTGCGGCTGCGGGCGGTAGTAGTTATTGTTGTAGTTCCGCTGGTCCTGGGCATTGCCCACGACCCCACCACCGACGGCTCCGAGAGCACCACCAATGGCGGCACCTTCCAGACCACGGCCGCTTTGATGGCCGATGATGCCGCCGAGGGCCGCCCCACCGAGACCGCCGACCACCGCGCCCGTCTGGGCGTTGGGACCAGCAGCACAGGAAACGGAGGAAATGACCAGCGCGAGCGTGAAGAGTTTAGCGAGTTTGGATTTCATAGGTTGGTTTTCTGTAAGGGGGACGGGGGCCGCCACTTCGTTTGGACGGCGGCGGCGCTCAAGTATTCAGGACTTTCCAGAATATTTGGACCTCGTCTCCTCTTCCATACGTCACATGGTGGCACAAATGCCGGATTTCATAAAGGAAAAATCCACCCGCCGCAAAATCTGGCGGGCGGGCGGCGGGCCCCGCTTTCCCAAGGGCAGCTTGCCGTTTCCGGGCGGGTCCGGGCGGCGGGTGGAGCTTAACTGAAATCGACGCGGGCAAGCCCGCTGCTGAAAGCGGTGGCATGCCGCACGCACTCCAAAATGCGGGCGGCATCGCGCCAAACGGTCAATTTGAATTGCGAAAACACCGCCCCACCCACCGTTATCCTCGGAGCTGCGCCCGATGATAACCATGATCACCCGTCTTTGTTCTGGCGGCGTTCGTTGCAGTCATAGTGCGTGGGTCAGTGTCATTGGAAGCGACTGAAGCTGCCGGATAAACTCCGCTCCACTCGCTGGCTGGCCAAAGGGTAGAATAACTTCACAACAGAAGTAATCCCCTACCAGCTGGATGGTATCCTGTGGCCCACGAAAAACGGCCATACTCTCGCTGCCGATAATCAGATGATGCGATCGGAATGCGAACGACCATACCTCTCCGTTCTTCATGCGGCACAGTCCAATCTGGTCGGATTCTCCTGCCGGATCAGAAATCAACCACTCAGTCGAAGTCGAAGGTGTGGGCGGCAATGAAATAATATCCAGTTCAGCCGTAAGCTCCTCCCAAATGCGCTGAGAAGCCCGGCCCTCAATTGTCCGCCATACAACTATCCGCCATGCAGCTAAACACGACAAAGCGATAGCGGCAGTCAATAGTAATCTGGTCTTCGATCGTGTCAGCATGACGATTGGCGCTTTTGGTTGGGCAAACTACTGATTCACCAACAAGATTGCAGCAGCCTAATCCACCTTATCTCCTACAGGCATGTCGGGGGAATACGGAATCATGGGCTAGTGGGTGGAGTTTGGTGCGGGATTGCCTGCATGGTGCGGGAAATGCCGCAAGGATGCCAGCAAAACCTCCACCTCCGGCAGAAACGTAGCGTCGATGATCCCCAAGGGGCGGGTGGCGGCGGGGTCCGGGGTAGCAGGCCTCCTGGCTTTTGCGCGAAGTGGACCTCATAATTCCCCCTCCTGGGTGCGCGGTAAACGTACACGGTTTGATGACACCCATGAATTTATCGCAAAAACTCCAAATGCCCGCCGACGCACTGAAGGATGATGTTGCAAGCAGCGGGACGGCGCGCAAGAACCCGTGAAAGGCGTGAAGAAACAGCATCTGCCCGGGAAGCTTTGCGCCACCTGTGGCCGCCCCTTCACCTGGCGGAAAAAGTGGGAGCGCGTCTGGGATGAAGTGAAGTTTTGCAGCGACCGCTGCCGGATGAATAAAACCAGGATGGCTGCCGATTGAGGCGGCGGAAACCGGGGCGGATGCTACAACGCGGCGGAATCCGACGACCGGAGGTGGCGGCTCATCTTTTCCCAGAACGGAAAGAAGCCGGCCCCCGCGAAGGCAAAAGCATGAGCGTCGGAGGCGCGTTGGATGAACGTGAGACGAATCCCCCCTTCCGCGAGTTGGCTGGAAAGGCGTGGGACCCCATCAAGGACCGGGCCGACTGCCGGCGCGAAGGCCACCACTTCTGTGAGCTGGTGCGACCGGGCCCACGCGCCGATGGCTGCGGCGGTGTCGTCGGCGTCGGTCAGCACCGCAGCACATCCGAAATGGGCCCCGGCCCTCGCGATGCCGTCAGCCAGCACCGTGTGCAAAGCCTGGATGCGATTTTCGCTCAGATGGTAGCGCTCGCGATAGCTCCGCCCGCTCGTGAAGGCCGCCACGGCGTCAGGCGCGAACGCCGCGAGCGGCCCCACCTCCGGCGCGAGATCGTCCGCGTGCAGCCACAAGCCCGTCCGCCCAGCGCGGGCGGGCAGCGAGGTGGGGAAATCCGGCAGCGGACAGCGGGAGAGATCGGCGTAGTCGTGCGGGAGCCGCGGGGTCACCGCCCCATCGGCGATGCGGTGGCTGCCCCCACGGTCGCTCAACAGCCCGGCGTGCGCGTATTTCTCGAGATTCGAGAGTCGCACGAGGTAGGTCTTGCCGGGCGTCTGCAGGCCTGCCACCCAGCGCCACGAGAGCGTGTTGCTGGCGGGGTCGGCATCAAGGAGATGGCGGAAGAAGAAATCCGCGCCGAGTTCCCACGGCAGCCCTTCCGCGTGAATCCAAAAACTAGCCCACCACATCCGCGCATGATTGTGGAGGTAACCGGTCGTGATCAACTCACGCGCGATGAGGTCCATGCAGGCGACGCCACTTTCACCGGCCGCGACGGCCTCCGCCTTTTCCAACACCTCCGCGGGCAAATTCCCGCGCAACTCCCGCACCCGCTGCCGCCAACCCGTCCACACCTGCGGACGCCTCTCCAGCCAGCCTTTCCAGTAACGGCGCCAACATACTTCCTGCAGCCACTTCTCCGCCGCGGGGAAACTGTGGTGCGCGAGCGTGTCGCGGATCACTTCGTCCTCGGTGAGCAGGCGATGCCGCAGCGCCGGGCTCAAGCGCGAGACGTTGCCATGTCCGCTTTCCACCCAGTTCCGGCGCACCGCGTATTCCTTCACCCGGGGAAGAAACTCTTTCCACGAGGCCTGCGCCCCGGCACGGGTGAAGGGCGCGGGAGTCATGTCAGGGAAGGCGTTGGCCCGTGGTTCATGAAACTGCCCGCCAGATCCATCAGCCCCCCTTTCGCGCGTAGCGGTCGCAGCGGTTCGAGAGAATAAAAAAGGTCGGCGCCCACAGACCGACAAAGATGCCGAAACGTTCGGCGTGCGCCTGGGTGTCGGCAGCCTGCCCGCCAGCAAGGAACCAGATGGCAATGGAGCCGATGATGGAGGCGAAGCCAAAGACCAGGCAGACGTTGCTGAAAAGCTTGAGTTGAGCAGGTTTCATGAGAGGATGTGATCGGGGCGATGGCGAGAGAAAACGAAGTGTTGTGGTTTGGAAAGGCCTGCTGTTTGGGGTGCTCCGTCCGTCAGATGCGACTAGACCCATACGTCACTGCCGTTCCTGCGGACGCCGGCAAGTCGTCCGGCACCAGCACCCAGCGCGTCTAGCCGATCCTGCAGGAATGTCTTCTGCATAGTGCGTGGAATGCCGCAAAGATGCCAGAAAAACCTCCAAATACAGCACAACCGGGGATGCCGATTATCCCCATGATGCAGGGGGCGGGGCCGGTGGGCGCAGCCCCTTTGGACTGCGGGCAGCCTTGCTGCCGCTTTCCGCAGGCAGCCTTGCTGCCGTAGAGCGTGGCTACGCCTCCTGCCGGTTTGGATCTTTGGCATGTCCCATCTTTGCCGCCGGATGGCTTCCTGCGGGATCTGGCCAGCGGGGAAGGTCTGTCCTGGTCCGACGCCAGCATGGCTGCCTGGAGAAAGCGGCAGCAAGGCTGCCCGCAGTCCAAAGGGGCTGCGCCCCGCAAACTCTCCCCTGGCCATATGGGCTCTGAAAACCCCGCCGCTTGGAGAACCTGACGATTGAGCCCTCACTTCCTACCGCCCGGGCGGTTGTTTGGCGGGGGTTTTGGCGAGGAGAGCGGAAAGCCGGGCCTTGAATTTGGAGAACCTTCCCCAGCCCTCGGGAACCGGTTTCCAAGGTGGGCAAAACAAAACCCCTGAGGGATCCTGGTGGACCCCTCAGGGGCGGAGCGTGTGTCCGACGGTGCGGACGGAGTTCCCGTCAGGAGGATCAGGGGGCCGCGACCTCGAACTTGCTGCGGAGGAACTGGCGGGCGCCGGCGGTGATGGGGGCCGCGATGCGGAAGGTGCGATAGGTCCACCCGGTCTCGAGGAGCGGCAAGCCGGCGGAGAGGGCCGGGGCGACTTCATCGACATCGCCGATCCAGAGGCTCAGGTCGGGGTCCCCTTGGATGCGGTAGCGGATGCCGCTGCCAGTGCCGGAGAGCTCCGTGGCGCCGGTGAAGGCGATGCCGGTGCGGACGGGCAAGGTGAGGGTGAGGTAGTCCTGACCGGCGAGATTGGCGACGGCGACGCGTACTTTGCCGGAGTCGGCGGCGGCCTTCGGATTGCTGTTCAGGGCGAATTCAGCGAGGTTGATGCTGGAGTCCTTGTCAGGATCGGCGGTGAAGGCGGCATCGGCCCCCGCGAGGCCATTGGCGCTGGCCCACAGATCGTAGGGGCTGGTGCCAGGGGTGGCGGAGTAGTTGAGGACCAGATCATTCCCAGACTGGGAGACGGACCAGGTGCCATTCCCCGCGGAGAAGCCACTGGCATCCACCAGGAAGGCCGCGGAGTCGAACCCGGTGATGCCGGTAGTGGTCGCGAGGGTGAAGCTGCGGTTCGCGGCGGTGAAGTTGGCGAGGGCGACCTGGCTGACGCGGATGACGACGGGCGCGGAAGGGGTGGCGGTGATGGCCAGGGTGGTGGCATTGAGGACATCATAACCAGTCCCGGCGCTGCCGGCCCAGTCGCTGACTTCCCAGACAATGGCGGATCCGCCGGCGAGGGTGGTGAGGGCGGTATTGAGGGTGCCCGCACTATTGCCAGGACTGAGGGTGCCGCCGGCATTGACGGTGACCGGACCGCCTACTGAACCGGCTCCGGCGAGGGTGCCGCCATTATTCACCGCGACGGCACTGGCGCCAGTGGCGGAGCCGGCCGGGTTATTGACCCGCAGGGTGCCGCCATTGATGCTGGTGGTGCCGGTGTAAGCGGAATCGCGGTCCATCTCCATGGTGCCAGGACCAGCCTTGGTGAGGGAAGCAACGGCGAGACCGAAGTCACCCGACTGGTTCCGCAGGGCGGCGGAGACGAGGAGGTCGGTGCCGCTGCCGGCGACGGCATCAGCAACGGTGAAGACGGTGTCCGGCCCGAGGTGGTTGGCTTTGCCATTCACGGAAAGAATGGTGGAGAGGGCGCTGCCGGCCACATTGACGCCGCCGCGGAACTGGAAGCCTTCGTAGCTACCGCTGTCGGTGGCACCCTGACTGAGGATGGCACTATCAAGGGTGACGGGACCGAGGACGTTGTAGCGGGTGGTGTGGAGGGTGGTGCCGTTGACCACGGTGGCCGGGAGATTCAAGTTCCCCACGCCGTTGCCGTAAACGTTGTTGGTATTGAAGTTGAGCAGGGCCGGGGCGTTGACGGTGATGGTGCGTCCGCCTGCGGTGGCGCTGCCGAGGCTGGTGACGGTGGCACCGGCGGCATTGATGGTGCCGTCATTGATGGTGACATTGCCGGTGAAAGTGCTGGCCCCGGAGAGGGTCAGGCTGCCGCTGCCGTCCTTCACAAAGGAGACGCTGCCCGTCATGAGTCCCGCATAGGTGGTGCTGGAGAACTGGGAGACGGTGAAGACGGAAGGCGTGGCACTGGTGATGGCCTTGCCGGTGGTATTGGCGCCGACGGCGGTGGGATTGGAGGCGAGGCTGGCCACGGTCTGATTGAATCCGTTGAGATTCACGGTGACGGCATTGGCATCATTCTGGCCAAGCACGAGCGGCGCGGTGGGAACGAGGGCATCGTTGATGCCCAGGGTGACGGTGCCGACAACGATGCTGGTATTCAGCCAGGAGTGGCCGTTGGAGTTGATCCACCAGTTGTTGGCATCGGTCTTGGCGAGGGTGGCGGAGGGCAGGTTGATGTTGCCATTGATGAACCCGGTGCCACCGGCCCCGCGGATGAACATGGTCCCGGTAAAGCCGCTGCCGCCTTCAGTGACATTGCCATTCAGGGTCATGCTGCCACTGGGGATGCTGAGCTGGATGATGCTGTTGCCAGCCAAGGTCACAGGGCCGTTGATTGAACTGTCCCCGGTATTGGTGACCTGGGTGCGGAGGCTGATGGCACCACTCTGCAGGGAGGTCAGATTGAGTCCCAAACCGGCCGGGAGGGTGACATTCGGCAGGTCCAGGGTGGTGGCATTGCCATTCGCCCCGGTGGTCGGGTAGTTCAAGGTGATGGATCCGCTCAGCGGGACTGCCTGCTGGGCGGCCGGGCGGAGGACGGTCAAGCCCCCGGCACCGGCGGAAGGGGCATCCACCGAGAGGGCACCGGAGTAACCGGAATTGTTGCCGGTGAGGACGAAGCTGCCGGCGCCCGCCACATTGCTGCGGAGGGACAGGGCGTCCGACCCACTGAGGCGGCCCGGGATGGTGAGGGTGGCCGCGGTGGCGTTATTGTGCGAGATGGAACCGCCGCCGGTTCCCACCGCGATGTCGCGGTTCAGGCCGAAGTCGATCGCGGCGGACCCGTTGTAGCTGAGACGCCCTCCGCCCTGGAGCAGGATGGAATTGCCTGCCGCTCCGCTGCCGATGCTGTTCTGATTGCTGATGCCCAGGGTGCCTCCGCTGATCACGGTGCGGCCGGCGTAGGTATTCGGGCCCGCCAGAGTGAGGGTGCTGGTGCCTTCCTTGATCAGGCTGCCTCCACCGGCGATGCCCGTGGCCGCGGTGGTGAAGGTGTAGTTGTTGGTGTCGGAATTGACCCGGGTCGAGGCTGGCGCCACTCCGTCGGTGATAGGAACATTGAGCTGGGTGGCCGCATCCGTGAAGAGCACGGAGTCACCGAGGAAGAAGTTATCGGCCGCGGGATCGGAGTTGTTCCAGCTGTTGGTGGAATCGATATCCCAGGCCGAGGAACCGGTGCCCTGCCAGGTGAGGGCCTTGGTCCCGCCGAGGGTCACGCGAATCTGGGTGCCGGTATCCGTCACCGCGATGCTGCGATAACCGGCGGCTCCGGTGAAGGCGAAGTTGCCGCCTCCGGTTTTGGAACCGTAGGTGATGACGGTGTAGGTTCCGTCGGCGAGGGGAGACTTGGAGAAGTCGAGCAGGACGGTGCCGGTGACCGAGAGGCTGGTGGCCGTGATGCCCCCGGGAGTGGTCGGATCGAAGAACAGGGTGCTGGAGTCGAGGGCGAGGCTGGCGGTGGCGAATTCACCACCGAGGGCGGCCGCTGGCAGAACGGCCACAGAGGAGGGGGCGGCACTGGCGGGAAGCTCCAACCGGCCGGACTGCACGCTGACGGGCCCGGTATAACCACCGATGGAACCGGTGATGAAGGTGGTGCCGGCGCCCGCTTTGGTCAGGGGGGCGGTGCCACTGAGCGCGGCACTGATGGTCTGCACGCCAGGGGGAGAAAGCTGAATCGAGCCGCCGCCGGTGAGGGCGAGGGTGCCGGTGCCGAGGATGTTGCGGGTCAGGTTAAAGCTGTTGGTGGGGCCGTTGGTATCGAAAGCGGAGCCGGTGCCACTGACGGTGATCTCGGCATCCACCGGGATGATCAGATCACTGCCGGTGCCCGGACCGGTGCCGGTGTTATCGATCTTGACGGTGCCCCCGGCAAGGTTGAAGGCGGCGCTGGTATTCCGCTGGAGGATGCCCCAGTTGCTGCGGATGGAGAGGGTACCGGCGTTGAGGTTGTATTCATCGATCCCGGTCGCCA
>CAIZWU010000127.1 GCA_903936775.1 uncultured bacterium
CTAAATTGGTCTTGGGCACGATCTGATTCGGCGGCGGCCACCCCATCGGCACTTTCGTCCTCGGGCTTGGCGGGTTCGTTGGCAAAACCCCACCCGGTGGCGGCGAGCAACCAGCCGGCAGCGAGGAGAGGGCGGGGGAGAAGGGACAGTTTCATGGCGGCTGGCAGGTTATTTTTTTCCCAATTTGACCTCAAGAGTGAGCGGCTGGCCTTCGCGCTGGAGTTCGAAGGTGGTGGTGGCTTCCGGCGGCAGGGCTAAAAGGAAGTCCGAGACTTCCGTGGCATCCTTCACCGCGGTTCCATTGATTTTCAGCAGGAGATCCCCCGGTTTCAGACCGGCTTTGGCGGCTGGTCCTTCGGGAGAAAGCAGGCCCAGGCGTGGCCCGTCGGCACTAAGCTCCACCGCAGCGCCCAACCAAGGCCGCGGCCCCGGAGCTTCCGGCACGAAAGGAACGTTGGGGCCTGCTTCGGGTTCATCCGACGGCAGATTGCCCTGGCCATCACGGCGGGGGAAAAACCGGCGGCCCAGTTCCAGCTGCAGATCCACCAACTCGTCCCCGCGTTGCACGGCCAAGGGGACGATATCCCCTGGTTTCCGGCGGCCCAGCAGACGCTGCATGGCATGAAAATTGGCCACCTCCTCGCCATCAAATTTCTTAACGACATCGCCGGATTTCAGTCCGGCCTTGGAAGCTGGCAGATCTTCAAAAACCTGTTTGACCACCACCCCGTCACGGCTCTCCCGATCGAAAAGTGCCCCGGTGATGGGTCGCGAGTCATTGCTGGAATTGAACGAGACCTTCCCCCACGTCTGATCCTTCGCCAGTTTCTCCCAATCAAAACGCAGCGTATCGATGGCCACATGCCGGTTCATCTCCACGCTGCCATGGATGGAAGAGTGGATGCCGATGACGCGGCCTTCGAGGTCAAACAAGGGACCGCCAGAATCGCCGCCGATCAGCGGGCACGAGGTGAAAAGCGCCCCATCCAAATCCCGGCGCCACACGCGCCCCAGCCGGACCGGAGGCCGGCGCTCAAAGCTGTAGCCGCCAGGGTGGCCCATGGCGATCACCCAGTCGCCCAGCTTCAGCAGATCTGAACTGCCCATTTCCACAAAGGGCCAGTCACCCGGCTCCGTGATCCGGGCCATCCCGGCATCGGTGGTGCGGTTCGCCCCCAGGGAGGTGCCCTTCACCCGGCGGCCGTCCGGGAAAATGATGGTGAGATTGTTCCCCGTGGCCTGAGTGACGTGCGCCGCGGTCAGAATCAAACCGTCTTTACTGATGATCACGCCGGAACCCGAGCCGGGCTTGTCCTCATCCGCCGAGGTCACGGCCACCACGCAAGGCATCACCCGCTGCACGATGGCTTTTACTTTTTCCTCGCGGGCCCGGAGGTCATCCAGCCCTTCCGCCCGTGCGGACGGCCCGGCAGCCAGCCACATCCCCAGACCCAGCAGTAAAAAGCGGAACGATTTCATAACTGGACGGAACATCAGGAATTCAGGCACATTGTAACTACGCCCCGCGCTCCCGGCAAGATGGGAACGCAAAAACCATGCCGGAGCTGTCAGCCCGGATGAAATGCGCGGGCCGTTCCGGATTCCGGCCGCCCTTTTTCCTTGGGAGCAGGAGGACACAAACCCAAAAACCGTGATGAATTTTAACAGAAGGTCACGAAGAGCACGAAGAGAACTACTGGTGCCTCAAATCCCATTCTCCTGCTGGATAAGGCCATCCGAGGCATCTTATGCTACTCCAGAAGTGCCTCACTCCGTGTCCTTCGTGCCCTTCTGTTGAAATTTCAAATTACCCATTTTGGCTCGGCGTTTCCTCCCGGGCCGGATGGCCCGTGATGGTGGAGTCCTGCGCCAATCCCTTCATGCCCGGCGGGCGCTCAGCCGAGGGCGAGGGCATCGGATTGTTTGACGAAATCATCGCCGCTCCAGTCAATGTCGGAGCCGGCCATTTTCCTGGATTCCCCGGCGGCCTTGGCAGCGGCCTTGCGCTCGGTCTGGCGTTTCACGAGGTCCGCATGGGTCGTGAAGTAGTCGAGACTCTGCCCCTTGAAGTCTGCGAGGGTTTCAAACTGGTGTTTCTCCATGAAGGCGAGGAGTTGTTCGCACATAGGCTTGACACATTCGTAGCCGAACTTCATCACGCCGGTGCAGACCTGCACGGTGTCGGAGCCCAGGAGAATGAATTGCGCGGCATCCTCGCCGGACTCGATCCCGCCCAGCCCTGACAAACTGCGGCCGGGGAACTCCCCGCGGATCATCTGGGCGATTTCCATCACCATGCGGAGGGCGATCGGCTTGACCGCCTTGGACGAATAACCACCGGGGGTGCTGTATCCTTCCACACTGGGCTCCGGGCGGAGGGTTTCCAGATTCACGCCCATGACGCTGCGGATGGTGTTGATGGCGCTGATTCCCTGACAACCTGCGCGCAGAGCCGCCCGGCTGGGTTCCTCGATGTGCGTGATGTTCGGCGTCATCTTGGCCCAGACCGGCTTTTTGGCGGCGCCCATCACCCAGCCACAGACTTCCTCCAACAAGTCTGGATCCTGCCCCATGGCCGCCCCCATGCGGCGCTCCGGCAGACCATGCGGGCAGGAGAAGTTCAGTTCAAAACCATCGACCCCGGCGTCCTGGCAGCGCTCCACAATCTCGATCCACGCGTCCTTGGAATACTCCTCCATGATGGACGCGATCAGGCAGCCGTCCGGAAAGGCATCTTTGCACTTTTTGAATTCATCCAACCAAGTGGAAAAGGCGCGGTCGCTGATCAATTCGATATTCTCCCATCCGATCACCTCCTGACGGTCCGCCGAGTAAAGTTTGGCGTAACGCGGCGTGACATTTTTCACCTTGGTCGCATCCAGGCTGACGGTCTTGGCGATCACGGCACCCCAGCCTTCCTTGAAGGCCTTGTAGATGACATTGAGGTTGGTTCCGGGCGGGCCAGATCCGATGATAAAAGGATTAGGCAACGTGAGACCGTCAACATGGGTGGTGAGGGTAGGCATGGCGGAGGGGGGGCTGAAGTCCAGCCCCAGCATAGCCCATGCCACGGGGGGACAAGGCGGATTTTGCAAATCCCCGGAATCCCCCGAAGGCGAAGCCGGGCATTTCCCGCAGATCCACCGCCAAGGAAAGGCTAGTCCGGGCGTCCGGGCCAGAGCTGCCGCGTCGTCTTCCAGTCTTCCAGCAATCCCCGGAAACGCTGCAATGGCGGGGGATCAAGGTCCTCCTGCCACACCAGCACCAAGGGCACCGTCTGCGCCGGGGTCAGGGGAACGAAGCGCAGCGTCGTCCCCGGTGGCAATACGGAATCGGTCACAATACCCAGCCCGGACCCTCCTTCGGTGTAACTGAGCACCGTGCCGATGACACTGGGGGTGCGGGCCAGCCGGGGCATGAATCCCGCGCTGCGGCAGGCCGCGAGGATGGCGTCGTGGAGGCTGGCACCTTCCCGGCGGGCCAGCACGATGAGGGGCTCCCCCGCGAGGGATTTCCACGGCAGACTGCGGCGGGTAGCCAGCGGATGGTCCGGGCGGAGCACCACGCCAAGGCGTTCCTCCCGCAAAACCAGGGTGCGGAGACCGAGCGCCGTGTGGCTGGGCACGGGACGGGTCAGACCGGCCGTGAGGCGGCCCTTGGCCACCATTTCCCAGACCCGCTCCGGGGTCCGTTCCTCCAAATGCAGACTGACCAGCGGATACCGCTGCCGGTATTCATGCAGCAGCCGCCCCAGAAAGGGCTGAGTAGGCGGCCCGATGTAACCCAGCCGCAACTCGCCCTCCTCTCCACTGGCGGTGCGGCGCACGCGGCGCAGGGCTTCCTCCCAGCCATCGAGGAGCAACGCCGTCTCCTGCAGCAGCACCGCCCCGGCCGGAGTGAGCCGGACGAAGTGACGGCTCCGTTCCAACACCTCGGCACCGAGGTCGTGCTCCAGTTCCTTGATGGCCCGGCTCAGGGCGGGCGGGGCAAGGCGCAGCCGCCGCGCGGCGCGCGCATAGCTGAGATCTTCGGCGACCGCCTGAAAATAACGAAGATGACGCAAGTCCATAAAATGATCGGTGAATTTCCGTTTCCGCGTGATACCCTATGGGCATCACGCCGATAGCGAAAGAGTATTTCCGTTCTCAGTCATTTCATTGATGATGAGACTGTGAACAACCTTGACCTCGCCATCCACTTTTTCCTGCAGCTGGCGGTGATCCTCGTTTTCTGCCGGCTGGTGGGACTGGTAGCGGTAAAGTTTGGCCAGCCCCAGGTGGTGGCCGAGATGATCGCCGGCGTCTTGTTGGGGCCCTCCCTGTTCGGTCTGCTGATGCCGGAAACTCAGGCCTGGCTGTTCCCCTGGGATAAGAGCCAAACGGCCCGCGACACGCAAAGTTATCTCTTTCCGGTCTCCCAGCTGGGGCTGGCCCTCTACATGTTCATCGTCGGCATGGAGTTCCGCGTGGATATCATCCGCCACCGGCTCAAAAGCTCCATCGCCGTCTCCCTCGCGGGCATGGCGGCTCCCTTTGGGCTGGGGGCGCTCCTCGCCTGGTTTGTCCATGGCCACCCGGAGCTGGGGCTCTTTCCGGCCGATGTGCCGCTGGGATCCGCCATGATTTTCCTGGGAGCCTGCCTGTGCATCACGGCCTTTCCGATGCTGGCACGCATCATTCATTTTAAAGGGCTCGCCGGCACCACCATGGGCACGGTGGCCATCGGGGCCGGAGCCATCGACGATGCCATGGCATGGCTTCTCCTCGCTGTCGTCCTCGCCAAACTGGAAAATGACTGGTCACATGCCTGGCTCAACATCGGCGGGGCGGTTGGTTTTGTCCTGGTGGCGTTTGTGATCATCAAGCCCCTGCTCGCCCGGGCCGAACGGTGGCTCATCAAAGAGGGCAGCCTGACGGAAACCGGTTTTGTGACCGGCCTCGCCCTGATGTGCCTCGGGGCCTGGTGGACGGACTACATCCAGCTCCACGCCGTCTTCGGTGCCTTTGTCATGGGAGCGGTGATGCCCCGGGCCGTGATGTCGCGGGACCTGATCAGCCGCATCCAACCCCTCGCGGTGGCGCTGCTGCTGCCACTGTTCTTCACCTACTCCGGACTGAACACCAAAATCGGTCTGATCAACACCCCGACGCTCTGGATGGTTTGTGGCGCTGTGCTGGTGGCCGCGATCCTGGGTAAAGGGGTGGCCTGTTATCTCGCCGCCCGGGCCACCGGCATCCCCAACCGCGAGGCTCTCGGCATCGGCACCCTGATGAATGCCCGGGGATTGATGGAACTGATCATTATCAACATCGGTTTCCAAAAAGGGATTATTTCCGAAGGTCTGTTTGCCACCCTCGTAGTCATGGCGGTCATCACCACCCTGATGGCCTCCCCGCTTTTCGAATTCCTCGTCGGCCGGCGGCCCCGGGAAACTTTTTCCGATGCCACAACGTAAATCCACCGCTTCCCTCCACCCCCCAACCTGCTCCCTATCATGGTAATGCCCGCGACTCCAGACTACGATGTCATCATCATCGGCGGCGGCCCTGCCGGTGCCAGCACGGCGACGCTGCTTGCCGGCTACGGTCACCGCGTCCTCATTTTGGAGCGCGAGAAGTTCCCCCGCTATCACATTGGGGAATCCCTCATTCCCTTCACTTTCGGCCCATTGGAACGGCTCGGCCTGGTGGACCGGATGAAGGCCTCGCACTTCCAGAAAAAATACAGCGTGATGTTCATCCAACCGGATGGAAAACGCTCCCAGCCCTTCTACTTCCACACCCGCTACGACATCAATACGGTCGCCCAGACCTGGCAGGTGCTGCGCTCGGAATTCGACGAAATGGTCCTGCGTCATGCCGCTGAAAAAGGTGCGGAAGTCCGTGAGGAATGCACCGTCACCACCCTGCTCCGCGATGCCCATAACGCCGTGTCCGGGGTCCGGGTGAAAAACGCGGATGGCAGCGAGGAGGAACTCCGCGCCCGTCTGACCATCGATGCCACTGGCAAGGAAGCCTTCGCCTCCAACCGGCTGGGCTGGCGCCTGCCAGACCCCAAACTGAACAAGGTCGCCGTCTGGACGTATTATGAGGGAGCCTCCCGCGAATCCGGTATCGACGAAGGCACCACCACCGTGGCCGCGATTCCGGAGAAAGGCTGGTTCTGGCATATCCCGCAGCATGGCGACCGCATCAGCGTCGGCGTGGTGGCAGAAGGCAAATACCTCAGCCGCGATGGGGTGCGCGACCCCAAGGAAATGATGGACCGAGAAATCGCCGGCAATCCATGGATGCGCGAACACCTCGCCACCGGCCGCCAGGAGGGAGAATACTGGATCACCAGCGAATATTCCCGTCATAGCAAATACGGGGCCTCTCCCGGGTTGCTGCTGGTGGGTGACGCCTTTGCGTTCCTTGATCCCGTTTTCAGCAGTGGCGTGATGCTGGCGTTGAAGAGCGGAGTCCTTGCCGCCGATGCCGTGCACGAAGCGTTGGAGGCGGACGATCTCTCGCCCGGACGGTTCGCCGGCTACGCCGCCGCCATCCGCGCCAGCGTGGAGAACATGCGCAAACTGGTGTATGCCTTCTACGATCCCAAGTTTTCCTTCAAGGATCTCATCATGCGCTTCCCGGAAGCGGCGGGAGCCGTGACCGATTGCCTTTCCGGAGACCTTGGCCGCGACTACACCGAACTCTGGGCTCAGATCGGTGAGTTCGTGGAGCTCCCGGACGATCTGCCCTACGGAGCGCCCCTGACGGAAGCGGTCCCGGCTTAAAAATGGAAAACGCGGCAAAGTGGCTGGAAATGGGAGGAAACATGCCGCCGGGCCAGCACGTTTTCAGAGGTGTCTTCACCTCCGCATTCCATGAGCAAACCCGTTAGCCGCCGCCGTTTCCTTTCTGCTTCCGCTGCCGCCCTCGGCACGCCGTTGATTCTGCCGGGTCGCGTCCTCGGACTGGACGGAGCCGTGGCTCCGAATTCCAAAGTCCGCCTCGCCTGCATCGGCGTCGGCGGCATGGGGACGGGGAATTTGAAATCATTCCTCAATGACGAACGCGTCGAGGTGGTAGCGGTGTGTGATGTGGATTCGCAGCATGGAGAAGCTGCCCGCGATCTCGCTAAATTGAAGGGTGCTGATGTTTACCGTGACTTCCGCGAAGTGCTCGCCCGCAAGGATGTCGATGCGGTGATGAATGCGACGCCTGACCACTGGCACGCTGTGATCGCCACGGCCGCGGCCGCGGCAGGCAAGGACCTCTACACGGAAAAACCATTGGCCTCCGGCATTGCGGACGGACGGGCCATTTGCCGGGCCGTGGAGGCTCATCAGCGGGTGCTGCAATGCGGCACGTGGCGGCGTTCCGGCCTGAAAACCCGCCTCGCCTGCGAGTGGGTCCGCAACGGCCACATCGGCGATCTCAAAGTAATTGAAGTCGGGGTGCCCGGAAAATTCCGTCCTTCCGGCGGCTTTGACGGCACCGAGGCAGCGCAGCCGGTTCCTGCCGGGATAGACTATCCGATGTGGCTGGGTCCGGCTCCGGAGGCGCCCTATCACCAGGCCCGCCTGCATTACAATTTCCGGTGGATTACCGATTATGCGCCAGGTTACATCACGGATTGGGGCGCTCATTTCCTGGATGTGGCGCAATGGGGCGCGGGCATGGACGACACCTCCCCCACCGAAATTTCCGCCACCGGGGTGGTCCGCCGCGACAAGGGAATCTTCAATGCGCCGGAGAGTTTCCGCATCGAATATCAATACGCCAACGGCACCCGCATCGTGATGGTGAGCACCGACAACGAGAAGGAGTGGGGAATCCGCTTTGTCGGCACCAAAGGCACCATTTTTACGGAAAATGACCGCTTGGAAACCGATCCCGTCAGCCTGCGTGCGGTGCGGCCCAAGGACGGGGACGTGCGTCTCTTTGAATCCACCAACCACCACCGCAATTTCATCGACGCGGTGCTCACCCGCGGCCAAACCGCCGCCCCTGCCCCGGTGGCCCAGCGCGCCGCCACCCTCTGCCATCTTGGCGCCATCTCCGCGGCGCTCGGCCGGCCGGTGAAGTTTGATGGAGTGGCTGAAAACTTCGGCTCCGACGCTGACGCCAACGCCCAACTCGCCCGCCCCCTGCGCGGGCCTTGGAAACTAAGTGCCTGAAACGGCTGGATCCTTGCCAAGGATGATGAGGGGCCGGTTCCATTCCCGCATTGACGCTGGCTTCCTTCCGCACAGGCCGCCTCCCGCCATAATCGTCTACGCCCGGCATCCCGGACCTGCCCGATAGCGACCCGGCGGCCCCGTCTCCGCCGCCTGTCGTCAGCCGGAATTCAGCAACCCGCGGGCTTTCTTCCGGGCCCAGGCATCGGCGGCGAGGATGGCGTCCAAACCGGCGTGCGGTTCAGCTTGGTGGACCTCCATGGTGCGTGCCACCGTCTGCCAGATCCCGGGGAAGGAGAGGCGGCCTTCGATAAAGGCAGCAACGGCGATTTCGTTGGCAGCATTGTAGACTGCGGGGAGGGTGCCGCCGAGGGTGCCGGCTTGCACAGCGAGGTCGATGGCCGGGAAATCGGCGCGGCGCGGCGCTTCGAAATCGAGCTGGCGCAGGGCCGCAAAATCGAGCGGCCGCAGGCTGTTTTTCACCCGTTGCGGCCAAGTGACCGCATACTGGATCGGAAAACACATGTCGCTGTGGCTGAGTTGCGCCAGCACACTGCCGTCGATGAATTCCACCATGCTGTGGATGATGCTTTGAGGATGGACGATCACATCCACCCGGTCCATCGGAACATTGAACAGCCAGCGGGCTTCGATCATTTCGAGGCCTTTGTTGAAAAGCGTCGCGCTATCAATGGTGATCTTCCGGCCCATTTCCCAGGTGGGATGCTTCAGGGCCTCGCCGAGGGTGGCGGCGGCGATCCGGTCATTCGGCCAGGTGCGGAACGGGCCTCCGCTGGCGGTGAGGATCAGGCGGGTCACCTCTTCCGGATCACGGCCTTCGAGGCACTGGAAAATGGCGTTGTGCTCGCTGTCCACCGGCAGCACCGCCACGCCTTGGCGGCGGGCGGCTTCAATCACGATTTCGCCGGCCATGACCAGAATCTCCTTGCTGGCAATGGCGAGGTCGCAGCCGGCTTCGATGGCGGCGAGCGCCGGACGCAACCCGGCGGTACCGACAATGGCGATGAGCACCATGTCTGCTTGCACCGCCTGGATCAGTTCCACGAGGCCGGCTTCACCCGGAAAAATCCTGACATCATCCGGCAAGGCGCTGGCCAGCGCAGGAAGCGAGGCGGCATCGGTGAGGGCCACCTGTTTGACCCCGAACTCCACGGCCTGGGCGGCGAGGGCGGCGGTGCTGCGCGCGGCAGCGAGACCTACCACTTCCATCCGCTCCGGGATATCGCGGGCGACTTTCAGGGCGCTGGTGCCGATGCTGCCGGTGGACCCGAGGATGATGACGCGCTTCCGCTTTTCAGAGGGCCTGACTGCTGACATACCAGAGATAGAAATAGAAGACCGGAGCGGTGAAGAGCAGGCTGTCGATCAGATCGAGCGAGCCACCGATGCCGGGAAGGAAGATTCCGGAATCCTTCACCTCCAGACAGCGCTTGATGATGCTTTCTGCCAAGTCTCCCACCACGCAGACCGCCGCGAGGATGAGACAAAGCATGGTGGCGCTGACCGGAGTGAGCATCGGCATGCGGTGCTGCCAGGCAAAATAAACGCCCAACCCGCCCACCAGCGCACCGAGGGCTGCGCCGATCATGCCTTCCCAGGTTTTGCCGGGACTGATGTGGGGGATCATCTTGTGTTTTCCGATCAACGAACCCACCACGTAGGCGCCGCAATCCGTGAATTTGGTGGCAGCAATCAAAAAAACCAAATAGGGCAGACCACGCAGCCAGCCGTCCGGATCGACCCCCGGCAGGTAAAGCACGCGGGTCATGAAACTGCTGAGCCAAGGGACGTAAAGGAAACCCGCGATCGTATAAACGATGGCCCAGAGCGTGGACCGGCCTTCCAGCGGGCGGAACAACACCGGCACAAACGACGCGAGGGTTACCCCGGCGATGAACGCGAGATCCACCAGAGGGGACCAGGGCTGACCCGTGCGCTGACAAATCGTGAACGTCACGGCAAACCAGGCGAGCGTGACTCCGATCAGCCCCCAGCGCCATGGCTTGGGCAGCGTTTTGTCCATGGTGACAAATTCCCGCACGCCCGCCATCCCCAGCAAGCCCAGCAGTACAAAAAACAGGGCGCCCTGCCCGGTCACAATGGCCGCAGCGACGAGCGCCCAAAGCGCCAAGGTGCTGCTCAACCGCCGGGCGAAGACACGCGACTTGGATAGCGCGGGCGCAGGGGTGGGGGCAGCAGCAGAATCAGGCATGGCTGGTTCTGACTAGGCGGAAACTCCGCCGGAGGCAAGCCGCATTGCGGGTGGGCGCGGTGGTGCCGGATACGCCTCCCCTCCGGCTTCGGGAAGGGGTGTCGATCCGCGGTAGCCAAATGCGGGGCCTTGGCCATGATATCACAAGTAGTTTTCCCCCGATGAGTTATTCCCGTGTGCTTGAATGGATCTTCCGCCTCGTGCTGGCCGGGGTCTTTTTGGTGGCTGGCTATGAGAAGGCACGCGATCCCATCCAGTTTTTGCTGGATATCCGCAGTTTCCATCTGCTCCCCGATCCCTATGCGGGGCTACTAGCCCTGGGGTTGCCCTGGCTGGAGCTGTTTTGTGCCGCCGGGGTGGTGCTGAAGCGGCTGTATGTGGGATCGCTGGCGATTTTGTCGGCAAGTCTCGCTGGATTCATCGTGGTCATCGCGTGGTCGTGGCACCGGGGTTTGGATATCTCCTGCGGGTGTTTTGGGAAGACGGATTTGGAGCTGGGCTATCTCCAGCATTTGGTGTTGAATGCCACCCTGCTCGGCATGGGGCTGTGGCTGCTGTGGCGCGAGTTCCGGAGCGGAAGAGAAATCAAGCCGGCTTGACCGGCCGCACCGCCCGGCGATAACTGGCGGATGCGCCTTGAAGTGATCAATACCGGGACGGAACTGCTGCTGGGAAACACCCTGAACACCCACCTCGCCTTTCTCGGCGAAACCCTGCTGCCGCTGGGACTGCGGATCGGCCGGCAGCTCGCCATTCCTGACGGGGCCATTATTGGCGAGGCCGTCCTGGAAACGGTGGGGCGGGCAGACATTGTGATTGTTACCGGTGGTCTCGGACCGACCAGCGATGACATTACCCGGGAACTGATCGCAGAATTGCTCGGCCTGCCGCTGGAGTTGAATTCCGAAGTGGAGGGAGCGATCAAGGCCTTGTTATGGAACCGGCGGCGTGAAATGAGCGAGGCCACACGGCGTCAGGCCATGGTGCCGGCGGGGGCGACCGTTTTGACGAATGCCTGGGGCACCGCCCCGGGATTGTATCTTCCACCGGGACCCGTGGCGGCTGCGGGCGGGGCCCTGTCGCCCCATTTGATTTTACTGCCCGGTCCGCCGCGGGAACTGCACCCGATGGTGAAGGAGGTGGTGGTGCCCTTGCTCAAAAAAATCTGTGAGGGGCGCACCGTGATCCGGGAAATGAGGAATTTCCGACTCGCCAACATGGGCGAAAGCCAGGTGGCCGCGGCCGTGGAGGATTCCATCCAATCACTCGGCGATGTGGAGTTGGGCTACTGCGCAAGGGCCGGCGAGGTGATTGTGCGGGTGCTGGGCACTCCGGCGCAGTTGGCGGCCTCGGAAGCGATCATCTGCGCGGCCTTCCCGGCCCATTATTTCAGCTCGAGGGATCAGCCGCTGGAGTTTACGGTCGTGGATCTGCTGGTGAGAATGGGGCAGTCCGTCTCGACCGCAGAGTCCTGCACTGGAGGGTTGATTGCCCATCGGATCACCAATGTGCCGGGAGCCTCGGCGGTCTTCCCGCGTGGAGTGGTGACCTATGCCAATGAAGCCAAAACCAACCTGCTCGGCGTGCCGGAAGAATTGATTGCCGTGCGGGGAGCGGTCAGTCATGAAGTCTGTGCCGCCATGGCCCACGGCTGTCTCCACGCCGCAGGCACGAACCATGCCCTGGCGGTCACGGGCATCGCGGGCCCCGGCGGAGGTAGTGTGGAAAAGCCTGTGGGCACCGTGTTCGTGGGCCTCGCGTCCAAGGGGATTGAGGAACCGCTGGTGGAACAATTCCTGTTCAAAGTGGAACGCGAGACCTTCAAGCAACTGACTGCCCAGGCGGCCCTTGATTTATTGCGCCGCCGTCTGATCCGGATGGTTTAGACCGGTCCTGGCTGCCGCAGTGCAGTTACAAATGAGGGCTGCTTTCATCCTCCCTTAAGTGACATTTCTGTTACATTCAC
>CAIZWU010000128.1 GCA_903936775.1 uncultured bacterium
CGCCGCCGCCGCGCCATAGGGTTGCCTCAGTTCCGGGGCGTCGATCTCCCTTAATTGCTTTCCACTTTGGCGAATGAGGTGCCGGGCCGCAGACAGATCGGCGGCGATGCGCATATGTGACAGCATGACGACGGAGCGATTCATCGATGAAGCGGACGGGCTGGCCTCCCTCGGCCTCTATGGGGACGCATGGGAAATTCTGGAAAGCCTCCCACCTGCGGATCGGGCGCGGCCCGCCGTACTTGCCGTTCGCTTGATGGTCTAAGTCGAATGGCCCGTTGGGAGTTGGGGCAGGAGGTCGTCCGCCACCTCGGGCCAAGTGGTGAAGCCAGACATCGTGAAGCAGCCAGTCGGTTCCACCTTGGCCATGACATCGCCCAGTGAGCCGCTGGCGAGGTTCAGCCCGCCCGTGGTGCCATTGAGGCGCTATCGGCAGTCTGGCCGGCAGGGCGGGTGCTGGCGCTTGATTGTGGAGCCTTGGCTGCTGTCTGGTGAACCATGGCGACGAACTACGGATTCAGCATCACGGCCAAGGAGAAGGATTCACGGCACCCCGGCCTGTTCATCAGCGGGATGTCGTGGCAGACTGGCAAGTTCCGGCAGATAATTCCCGTCCGTCCGGACGACTTTGTTCCGGTGTGGGGGACGGAAGCGGAAGCGGTAGCAGTGATTGAGAAGTTCACGGCATCGGTTGCCGGGGAACTATTCGATTACGAGCCCGTGGAAGTGGGCACCAGCATTCAATCGGGCGGGCCGATGAAGCAGAACACCGGGCATTTCCGGGGGATGGATGGCTTCACGGTGCCGGAGCCTCCACCACGCATTGATCCGGCAACGGGTCGCCCTTACCGCTGAGCCGCCCTTTCTGCCTCCTGGCGCCGTGCCACCGGCTGATCAACCGCACCACGCATCCCTCAGCCAAAGCCACTGCTCAGGGCCTCAACCGCCTGATCACCTTTTTGGAAGGCACGGCAGGTGCCTGAAGAAATTCGCCAACTTCCGCAATAGAGTCTTCGCTTACCTCGGCAAACCTGACCTCTTTCCGGCATGATCACGCACCGGAAATTCGGGACGAGCGAAGAAATTCAGTCGCAGGCAATCACTAGATGCATGTTCCCCGGCAAGTCTGGCCAAACGGATTTTTTCCCATGGCGTTACAGATTATTTTCAGGTTTAATTTCGGGTATATTATTAATTTTTATTGCGAGCTAAAGGTTTCTCTTGTCTCTGTAGGTGTTCTCCACATGAAGCCCATCTACATGAAACCCGTCCACATGAAGCCCATCCACACGCCCCCCCTACCCTATGGTTGATTAGTTGAGATTCCGCCTGAGGCAGGTCATGGCAATGCCGCCCTGATCAACTCCAAAGCCCAATTAGCAGGGTCCACGCCTCTCTCTTTGGCGAGGCGCTCAAGCTTCTCTTTTACCTCCACAGGGAGAGGTATTTTCAGAGTGTCCTGAACCATCAGATTCATGATTCGGTCAGCCTCGCGGTCAGGTATGGGTCGCCGACCCTGCTCCCAAGCCTCAATAGTCCTAGGAGAAGTTTTCAACTTCTGACCCAGAGTGGCCCTGCTCATGATGGACTCTCTCCATAATTTCAATTCGCCTGCAGTCATGTAGTAATAAACTACGACAGAAAAAGTAGTCAAATGCAGAATTGAACGCGTGTGACGTAATGAATTATTGCGAAGTTACGACATCCGCGTAGAATCCTCGTCAGAGAACCAAAAGATGACCATCGATCGAAAAACCGAGACACTTGAAATCATGATTCCATCGTCGCAAACAGCCGCGCTCGCGAGCATGGCAAGCCAACGGGGAATCAACACAGTAAGTATGGCTGCTTCAATTCTCTGCGCCGCCATCGACACACATCCTGATGTGAGAAATCACCCAGAAGAACCCGCTGCGAATGATCCCACCCAGCCTACCCGGCAACTGGGAAAAAGACGGCGCCAGCGTCTCTGAGCCCACTACCAACCAAGCCCCCCTCTCCTTAGTTCCGGCCAACGACAGCGCACACTGAAAACAAATTTTTTAAAGTAAGGAAGTGGGAGACTCATTACTCACACCTAAGCCCTTTCAGCATCCGCCCCCCTCAAAACCCTCTGATTAGACCACTCCCGGGCTCCTCTAAGTGCTTCCGCACTCTAGCCGTGGCCGACCGCCTATGCGTTTCCGCCTCCAACGTCACCAAACTCTCCCACTTCGCGATTCCGAACGGCTTGGAAATAGCCCCAACCCACCGCCCCTTACCGTATCCGCCCATTAGGCGAAAAATAACTTTTTAATTTAAAGCTCCATTATGTTTAATCAGTCGCTTCAAACTTTTTCAGGAATCACGCTAGCACAGGTCGCAGCCTTTTTGGTGCCTTTTATTCTTGCGGTATGGGTCGATTTGAGAGCACATAAATCTGGAAAGGTCGTAACCATGAAGGATGCGGCGATTTGGTCATGTGTCTGGATTTTTTGTGCCAGCCTCTTTGGCATCTACGTGTTCTGGGAAAGAGGGGCGGAGGCAGCGAGTCTATACGCCACCGGCTACGTCCTGGAAAAAGCGCTCGCTATCGACAATCTTTTCGCATTTTTTCTCATCTTCAAATCTTTCGGTTTGATCGTCCAAGAGAACCAGCCGCTACAGCACAGAATCCTTTATTGGGGCATCGTGGGTGCCATCCTCTTCCGCATTATCTTCCTCGGGCTTGGAGCGATGATTGTAAATCTCAGCCCATATGTGCTAATTATTTTTGCCCTGATCGTTCTGTGGACGGTTTATAAAATGTGGGGCGACGGCGAGGACGGTGAAGAGGTGGATTATTCCAACCATTGGTCCGTGAATTTGGTTAAAAGGTTCGCCAAGGTGAACCCATCCATCGAATCGAAGCGCTTTTTTGCCAAGGGGGTCACTCCTTTGTTTCTGTGCTTGGTCTGCATCGAAGTTTGCGACGTGGTGTTCGCGTTCGATTCCATGCCGGTCATTGTGGCCGTTGTACGGGATCCTTATTTGATGATCACGTCAAGCCTCTGGGCTGCGGCGGGGCTTCGGAGTCTGTATTTCTTGCTGGTGGCAGCACAAAACAAATTTTGGGCCTTGGAGAAAGCTGTCATGTTGTTGCTGGTCTTTGTGGCAGGCAAGTTGATTGGAAGTGCCTTTGGCGCTCACCTACCTAACTCTCTGAGCCTCATTATTGTGGCGCTGATTTTAGGCAGCGGCATCGTTTGGTCCCTGAAGTTCCCCCAAACCCTCGAACCAGATGA
>CAIZWU010000129.1 GCA_903936775.1 uncultured bacterium
CCTTGGGATCAACCGCAGGAGCCGGGGGAGCTTCGGCCACGGGTGCGGGTGCGGGTGCGGGTGCGGGTGCGGGTGCCGCTGGTGCCGCTGGTGCCGCTGGTGCCGCTGGTGCCGCGCTGGCTGCGGGTTTTTGTTCACAGGAGTTGAACGTGATGGCGAGAGCCGCACTCAAGGCGAAGGCTTGGATTTTCATGGCAGGGTATGGGTTGGGTGGTCAGCCGCCTGCCAAAACGGACAGATGGATCGGGCGGCTATGCCGTCGAGTAGCATACTCCACAAGTCCAAAGAGTCAGTGACCCGGCCCCTTCCATCCGCCCGTTTCCACAAAATTTGACTGGGAAACCATCCCCGGATTGGCGTATGGATGACACCATCCGTGAACCGTTGTTCCAGCCTCATCCTCCTTTTCTTATGAACTCACGCCGTTCTTTTCTCCGCTCGTCCCTCGCCGCCGCCGCGGCCCTGCCCTTCGCGGGCCGGTCCTTCGCCCAGGAGCCGCCTGCCGCGCCCTTCAAAATCTCCCTCGCCGGCTGGTCGCTGCACCTCGCCTTTTTTGCCGGCAAACTGAATCACCTCGATTTCCCGCTCATCGCGCAGCGCGATTTCGGCATCAGCGGCGTGGAATACGTCAACCAGTTCTGGATGGACAAGGCCACCGACCAGGAATACCTCAAAGGCCTCAAAAAACGCGCCGACGACCATGGCGTGACCGGGGTGCTCATTATGTGTGACCGCGAGGGCAATCTCGGCGACCCGGATGAAGCCAAACGTAAACAAGCCGTGGAAAACCACGTAAAATGGCTGGAAGCCGCCAAATTCCTCGGCTGCCACAGCATCCGGGTGAACGCCCACAGCGCCGGCAGCCGTGAGGAGCAAGCCAAACTCGCGGCCGATGGCTTGGCGCAGCTCAGCACGCTGGCCAAGCCGCTCGATATCGGCGTGATCGTGGAAAACCACGGTGGTTTTTCCTCCGACGGCCAATGGCTCAGCAGCGTGATCAAAAGCGTCGGCATGCCCAACTGCGGCACCCTGCCGGACTTCGGCAATTTCAAACTGGCCACCGGCGAATACGACCGCTACCTCGGAGTGGATGAAATGATGCCTTCTGCCAAAGGCGTCAGCGCCAAGTCCCACGACTTTGACACCGCCGGCAACGAAACCCACACCGACTATCAGAAAATGCTCGATATCGTGGTGAAAAAACACGGCTACCACGGCTGGATCGGCATTGAATACGAAGGCAGGATCTTGTCCGAAAGCGACGGCATCAAAGCCACCAAAGTGCTGCTCGAAAAACACGCTGCACGGCTCAAAGCCTGAAGCGGCTGGCTCCTGTTATCGCGGCAGCGGCAGTCCCATTTCTCCCGCGCCACCCGATCCTGTGCCCCGGCCCGATCACCGCACCGGCGGATCAAGTGGGAACAGGCGATTCAGGACCGGAATGCCACCCGGGCGACTGGTGAGGACGGTCACGCTTTGACCGGGAGACAGCAGCAGAGGTTCCCCACCGGCGGATGGCGGAAAGCGGCCCACAATGTTCCGGCAGTATAGGCATTGGTTGGGCAAGGGCCTGCTGGCATCCAGCAGGCGGTTGATGCGGGAGGAGATCTTGGTAACGGAGGATTCATAGACGGCATGGCGGTCGTGGGCCAGGGAGCCCCAGAAGGGGTCGCCCACCTGGAGCCGGCCAAGGTGCGCCTGCGGGAGGAAACCAACGATTTCCCCGGTTTCAGCGACCACCGGCATCACCCTTTCCCTGGCGCGGGCGAAGTCACCGGCCAAGCAGTCGGTTTTATCCACCAACTCCGCTTTGGTTTGCGCTTGTTACTTCCTCCAGCTGAAACCGGTCCGCCTTCCCCTCGCCAAAAAAGCCACCCCGCCGCCAGATAAGAACTTCTTGACCATCCCGCCCGACTACCGGAAGTTTCCTGCTCCACGTCCCGCATTTTCCTTCCACGGTTCTCATGCCCAAGCGCCCCACGCCGCCTCCTGCTGCTGCTTCTCCCCCTTCATCCCCGGACGCTGATGCCCCGGCGGTCAAACGTGGACGCGGCCGTCCCCGGAAAACCAGCTCCGGTGACGTGGCCCTCCCGGTTCTCTCACCGCAGGACTACACCATCGATTCCCCGGACATTCAGTTTAAACTGCGCGAGCTCATCAAGCTCGCCAAAGAACAGGGCCACGTCAGCTACGACGATCTCAACGATGCTCTGCCCAATGACCTCATCTCTCCCGATGTGGTCGAGGAGATTATCCTGCGCCTGCGAAATCTGGAGATCGATATCATCGACGCCTCCCAGGTCGACCGCATCCGCCCCCTGCCCTCCACTTCGCACGCTAACTCCCGGGTCCTGCCTGACCTTGATGAGAAAAACGAAGCCCTGCGCGCCGATACCCTCGACGATCCCGTCCGGCAGTATCTCAAACAGATGGGCCAGGTGCCGCTCCTCACCCGTGAACAGGAAGTTGAGATTTCCATCCGCATCGAAAAGTCCGAGGAACAGGTGCAGCGTCTGCTGAACACCTTCGGCTTCATCGCCGACGCCTATCTCGACCTCGCCCGCAAACTGATCGACAACGAAGAGCGCACCGACCGGGTGGTGCAGGACAAACAGATTGAAAGCAGGGAGCGTTATCTCAAAGGTCTCCTCAAACTGAACACCCAGGTCAGCGATGCCCACGAAACGGCCCAGGCGGCTTGGGAGAAAAGCCGCTCCGCCAAGCAGGTTTCCAAAAAAGAAGCCGCCACCGACGACTTTCAAAAGGCCTATACCGCCATCCAGAAGGCCCTGACGAAGTATTATTTCAAGCAGAAGACAGTCGAGGAATTTGAAATCCTCGCCAAGGATCTGATGGACGAACTCACGGCCGCCGAGGCCCGTCTCGCCGCCGACCCCAATGACGCCGAAGCCCACGCCGAAATCAACGCCCTGGAGTGCCGCACCTGGCTTTCCTCAGCTGATTTCCACAAGGCCTACAAGGAAATGCGTTCCCATCTGCGGGATGCCGACCGCGCCAAACAGGAAATGGTTGAAGCCAATCTCCGACTCGTTATTTCCATCGCCAAGAAATACACCAACCGCGGCATGCCCTTCCTTGACCTCATCCAGGAAGGCAACATGGGGCTGATGAAAGCGGTCGATAAATTTGAATACAAGCGCGGCTACAAATTCTCCACCTACGCCACCTGGTGGATCCGCCAGGCGATCACCCGCAGCATCGCCGACCAGGCCCGCACCATCCGCATCCCGGTCCACATGATCGAGACCATCAACAAGCTGATGCGCGTGCAAAAACAGCTTGTCCAGGAATACGGCCGCGAGCCCAGCCCGGAGGAAATTGCCGACGAAATCCACCTCCCCGTGGAACGCATCCGCGCCGTGCTCAAGATGGCGCAGACCCCTATCAGCCTGCAGGCTCCGGTGGGCGAGGGCGACGACACCACCTTCGGCGACTTCATTGAGGACAAGTCCGCCGAAGATCCCATGGAGCGCACCGGCTTCGCCATGCTCAAGGACAAGATCAAGGATGTCCTCGATACCCTCAACGAACGCGAACGCGCGGTCCTCGAAAAACGCTTCGGCCTGATCGACGGCTTCAGCCGCACCTTGGAGGAAGTTGGCAAGGAATTCCACGTCACCCGCGAGCGCATCCGCCAGATCGAAGCCAAAGCCCTCCGCAAGATGCGCCACCCCACCCGCATCCGCCAGCTGGAGGGTTTCCTCGACATGACGAAAATCTGACTTTATCTGGGATCGGCGTTTGGGGTAACTTCCCAGCATGCTCCGTCCATCTGTCCGGTCGGCTTGGGCTTCAATCCTGAGGAGTCTCTCCTTTTCCCAAGGCATTCACCGCGAAGACATACTCCGCCACCGGCACGCCGCCGATCAGGTGCTCCTGAATAATGCGCTCCAGCACAACCGGCGTGCAGTTCCGGTACCACGTCCCTTCGGGATAAATCACCGCCACGGGACCTTGGAGACAGACGCGCAGGCAACCAGCCTTGGTGCGGAAGACCTGAGGTTTTGGACCCGCGAGGCCCAGTTCCTTCAGGCGGGTTTTGAGGTATTCCCACGACCGCAGCCCCTCCTCCCGGGCGCAGCATTTGGGCTCCGCCGCATCCGCACACAGGAAAATATGCCGCCGGAAAACCTCCAGCCCCAAGGCCTTGCTCACTGACTCAAGCTCATTCATGATAACCCCACCAAACGGTATCCCCGCTTCTTTCCAAATCATAAATCCTCCCCCGTAAAGTTTCCATGTTGACCCGCCGCATCATCCCCTGCCTCGACGTGGATCAGGGCCGTGTCGTCAAAGGCACCAAATTTCTCGAACTCCGCGATGCCGGCGATCCCGTGGAGTCCGCCGTCGCTTATAACAACCAAGGAGCCGACGAACTCGTTTTTCTGGATATCACCGCCTCCTCCGATGGCCGCGGCACCATCCTGGATGTGGTGGAGCGCACCGCCGCCCGCTGCTTCATGCCTCTCACGGTCGGCGGGGGAATCCGTACCGTGGCCGACATGCGCACCCTGCTCCTCGCCGGGGCCGACAAGGTCAGTCTGAATACCGCCGCGATCCAAAACCCTCAGGTCATCAACGACGGAGCCGCCGCTTTCGGCAACCAGGCCATCGTGGTCGCCATTGATGCCCGCTCCAATGGTGACGGCACCTGGCAGGTCTATACCCACGGAGGCCGCAATCCCACCAGCCTCGACGCCGTCGCCTGGGCCGCCGAAGTCTGCCGCCGCGGGGCGGGCGAGATTCTCCTCACCAGCATGGACGCCGACGGCACCAAAAACGGCTATGACGTCGCCCTCACCCGCGCCGTCAGCGAAGCCGTCACCATCCCCGTCATCGCCAGCGGCGGCGCGGGGAATCTGGACCACATGGTGACCGTGCTCACCGAGGGCAAAGCCGACGCCGTGCTTGCCGCCAGCATCTTCCACTTCGGCGAACACACCATCGCCGGCGTCAAAGAATACCTCGCCACCCATGGGCTCCCGATGCGTCCCGCTATGCGATCCCGCTGAATTCCATTCCGAAACGGCACTCCCATTACCAAACCACTCACTCCCCTCCCTATGTCCTCCCCCGTCCGCGTCCGTTTCGCCCCTTCCCCCACCGGTTACCTCCACGTCGGCGGGGCCCGCACCGCCTTGTTCAACTGGCTCTATGCCCGCGCCCATGGCGGCACGTTTGTGCTGCGCATCGAGGACACCGATGAAGCCCGCAACACGGCTGCCGCCCAGGCCGCGATCGTGGATGGCCTTCGGTGGCTGGGGATCGACTGGGATGAGGGCCCGGAAAAAGACGGCCCGCACGCGCCTTATTACCAAAGCCAGCGGGGAGCCATCTACGACGCTTATTTCCAAAAGCTGGTGGAAGCTGGCCACACCTACACCGAGGAAAATGGCGCGGTCCGCTTCCGCTCCCCCAAGGAGATCCTGATTCTCCCCGACAAAATCTGCGGCGACATCAAGATCGACCGCACCGCAGAACCCGATATGACCATCCGCCGCCCGGATGGCTCCTACATCTTCCATTTTGTAAATGTGGTGGACGACATTGAGATGGAGATCACCCACGTCATCCGCGGCGAGGACCATATTTTCAACACCGGCAAACACATCGAGCTGTTCCAGGCCTTCGGCGTCGAGCCGCCTATTTACGCCCACATCCCGCTCATTCTGAATGCCGACGGCTCCAAAATGAGCAAGCGCGACCAAGGCGCGGCCGTGGGATATTATCAAGAGCAGGCCTTCCTCCCGGAAGCCGTGAGCAATTACCTCTGCCTGCTCGGCTGGTCTCCCAAGGACGACCGCGAAATCCTCACCGTGGAGGAAATCCTCCCGCTGTTCCGCTGGGAAAACATGGGCCACTCCAATGCCAAGTTTGACCTCGAAAAATGCCGCTGGGTGAATGCCCAGTATCTCGCCAAGCTCGACACCCCGTCCTTCGACCACCTCGCCATCGCCTGGCTGCTCCGCCAGACCGAGCCCGTGCCCGGCACTGATGACCCCCGGCTC
>CAIZWU010000130.1 GCA_903936775.1 uncultured bacterium
TCTATCGCCGGTCCATCGGACGCGGCAACGGCAATTGGTTCGATCTCACCAGCCAGAACTCCGCCTGGCGCGCCGTGGCCGCCAATTGCAAAGCGGCGGGCGATACCGGGAAAGCCGATGTTATCCTGCGCGACTGCAAGGCCCGGGAAAAGACTGCCAAAAAGAAAGCGATTTGAGACCCCCGCCGGGCACTCCCACTGAAAGCTCCCAGCCAACACGCCAACAAAAAGCCGCAGGAATCGTGACGATTCCTGCGGCTGGATTTTACGACAACTTTGAAGGATCAGGCGTTGGTCTTTTTGCCGGAGACGCCTTTATAAGCCAGCGCGCCAATCACGGCCCCGGCCATCGGGGCCACCCAGAAGAGCCAGAGCTGGGAAATCGCCCAGCCCCCGGTGAAGACGGCCACGGCGGTGCTGCGGGCCGGGTTCACCGACGTGTTGGTGACCGGGATGCTGATGAGGTGGATCAGGGTCAGCCCGAGGCCAATCGCAATCGGTGCAAAACCAGCCGGAGCCCGGCCATCAGTGGCTCCGAGAATGATGAAAAGGAACATCGCCGTCATGACGATTTCCGTGACCAGAGCTGCCCCCATGGCATAACCGCCGGGAGAATGTTCGCCGAAGCCATTGGAAGCAAACCCACCCGCGGTGCTGAAGTCCGCCTTGCCACTGGCAATCAGAAACAGGATCCCCGCTCCCGCGATGCCTCCCAGCACCTGAGCGACGATATAGGGGCCCAGTTCCTTGCTGGAAAAACGTCCAGCGGCGCAGAGGCCGAGCGAGACTGCGGGATTCAAGTGGCATCCGGAGATGTGGCCGATGGCATATGCCATGGTGAGCACTGTCAGACCGAAGGCCAGCGAGACCCCGTGCAGGCCGATGCCGACCTCAGGAAAAGCGGCTGCCAGCACGGCGCTGCCGCAGCCGCCGAGAACGAGCCAGAAGGTGCCGATGAATTCGGCCAACAATTTATTTGGGAGTGGAGTCATGTTCAGGTTGTTTAGGGATGGCGGGGGGGACCGGGAGAAAAACCCGGAAATACCATGTTGGAGTTAGGCGGTTCTGTCCAGGATTTATCAGGCTGCCGGTAACTTTTTTGTTCCAGATGCGTAACAGGGGTGTCACGCGGAGGGACTTGCGCGTCCCGGTCCTATAGGCGTATTTAAAATTACCCCCCCCTTACCCCCGCATGTCCGGCACCACCACCTCCTCCCGGCGCGATTTCCTCCGCGCCTCCCTGCTGACCAGCGCCGTTTTTGGAGCTGAACCTGCCTTGAGCCAGACCGTCACCCGCAAAGCTGCCGAAAACAAAGGCCATGCGAAAAACGTGATTTTCATGGTGAGCGACGGGATGAATATGGGCGCACTCTCGCTGGCAAAACTCTACCGGGGCATGGTTGAGGAAAAGAAAAGCCACTGGCTGCAACTCTACCGCGAGCGCGCCGTGGTGCGTTGCCTCGCCGAAACGTATTCCGCCAACAGCATTGTGACCGACTCCGCCGCAGCGGCCTCGGCGTGGGGAGGTGGCCAGCGCGTCAACAACGGCACCATCAATATTACCCCGGACGGGAAACTCCTCACTCCGCTGCAGGACAAGCTGCAAAAGCAAGGGATCCGCACCGGTCTGGTCAGCACCGCAACCATCACCCACGCCACGCCGGCCGGATTTGCCGCCAATGTGAACAGCCGGGGGGAAGAAAAGGAAATCGCCCAGCAATACCTGGACCGCCGCGTGGATGTGCTGCTCGGCGGAGGGCAAAAATTCTTCAGTCCGGAGCTGCGCGGGAAATTCGCCGCCGCCGGGTATGACGTGGCGGACAGTCGCGAAGCATTGACCAAGCTCGACCATTCGTCCTTCAAGCCACTGCTCGGCCTCTTCTCGGACGGATACCACGCCTTTGACATCGACCGTAAAAATGTCCCCGGCCTTGCGGATACCCTGCCCTCCCTGGCCGAAATGGCCCGCAGTGCGCTGGACCGGCTCCAGCATGCCAGCGACGGATTTTTCCTGATGGTGGAAGGAGCCCGTATCGACCACGCCGGCCATGCCAACGACGCGGCGGCCAGCATCCACGACCAGCTCGCCTTTGATGATGCCGTGGGGGTGGTACTGGAATTCATTGCCAAAAATCCTGACACCTTGCTGATCATCACCACCGACCATGGTTGCGGCGGGATCCAGATGAATGGCGTCAGCGCCAATGCCGACCAGGGGTTTGCACCCGGCCTCTACAATGCCACCACCCCCTTTTTCCTCCGCCTGAAGGAATTCACCCGCTCCACCGAATGGATGAAACAAAATGGGATGGATGGACTGAGCGGCCCCAAGCTGGGGGAAGCCCTGAAGCAATACTCCGGCCTGACTTTCACCGCGGATCAAATCAAGTCCCTGCAAGGCCTCAAACTGCCTGCCACTTCCGACGCTTTCAAGCAACACACCGGGGTCGGCTGGACCAGTGCCAACCACACCAGCGAACTGGTGGAATTCTGCGCCCTCGGTCCGGGTAGTCACCTGTTTTCCCCCTATCTTTGGAATTACGAGGTCCATAACCTCCTGCTGCGCGCCATGGAAGTCGCTTAAAGCTTCGCGCACCCCAGCCTTGCCTGGCTCCGCTCCAATCCCCATCCGTGGCCATCTTTCCTCCCCAATCCGTCTCCCCCATGTCTGCTGAACTCCTCAACGAACCGGAATCCGCTCCCCGTCCCGGCAGCACTTCCTACCGGGAATACCTTGCCGATCGCGAGGATCTGATGCAGCACAAATGGCTCATGAGTGAAAAGGCGGGACGTGATGTCGGCTTGGAAGCCGCGCTAATTGACTGGGTGGATCACCAGCGCGTCCCCATGCGCAAGAAGCGGGCGAAATAAACAGCCCCGTTCTGCCGGGCAGGGCGGATTACCCGCGGTGGTCCGGCCGGTCCAGCACCACAATCAGCAGCGTGGCCAGCGGCCCGGTCACCAACGTGATCAAAAACCAGATCAACCGGCTGCGCCCTTTCTGCTCGGCAAGGCCGGCATTGATCAAGGCCAGAGTCCCGATCCCGAAGGCGGCTTCCATTTTCATGAAGGCCATCGTGCCATTTTCCCTGAGGGCTGCAAGCCCGTTATGGTTTTAAGGAGTTACCATCCGCCCAAACCCATCGCCTCCCGCACCCGGCCCAACGTCGCCCGGGCCACCAGCCGCGCCCGCTCCGCTCCTTCGCGCAGGACCTGCTGGACGTAACCAGGGTCGGCCACCAGTTCCGCCCGGCGTTGGCGAGGCCCTTCAAACTTGATCCAGATGGCCTCGAAGAGCCGTTTTTTGAACTCGCCGTAGCCTGTTCCCCCGGCCCGGAACTGATCCTCCATCAGCTTCACGGCATCGGCATCAGCCACCAGCCGGTAAAGCGTCAGGATGAGGGAAGTGTCAGGATCCTTTGGCTCCTCCACCGGAGTGGAGTCGGTCTGGATACTCATCACTTTCTTTTTGAGGGCCTTCTCCTCTTCGAAGATGCCGAGGATGTTACCGTAGCTCTTGCTCATTTTTTGGCCATCGGTCCCGGGCACCACGGCGGTGGATTCCTGGATGCGGGGCTCGGGAATTTTCAGGACCTCGCCGTAAAGGTGATTCACGCTTTTGGCGATGTCGCGGGTGACCTCCACATGCTGCTTCTGATCCTTGCCCACCGGCACCACGTCACTGTCATAAATCAGGATGTCCGCCGCCATCAAAACCGGATAGGCAAACAGGCCGTGCGAGGCATCGAGGCCCCGGGCGGTCTTGTCCTTGTAGGAATGGCAGCGCTCCAGCAGGCCCATCGGCGTCACCGTGCTCAGCAACCAGGCGAGTTCGCACACTTCCGGGACATCACTCTGCCGGAAGAAGGTCGCCTTGGCCGGATCCAGCCCGCAGGCGAGGAAATCCAAGGCCAGATCCTGCGAGTGCTGCCGCAACGCCGCCGGGTCGTGCACGCTGGTGAGCGAATGGTAGTCCGCGATGAAATAAAAGGCATCGCCTTCGTGCTGCAATTGCAGCGCCGGCTGCATCATGCCGAAGTAGTTGCCGAGGTGGAGGCGCCCCGAGGGCTGGAGACCGGAAAGAATACGCATGGCCGCTAGTCGCTCCCCCCAGCCGGGGTGTCAATCGCCGCCCGCTTCCCTGCGCGCCGGGCCTGCAGGACCCCGATCAGGCCGGGAATGAGGCTGACGATGATGATGCCGATGACGACCAACTCAAAGTTCTGACGCACCACCGGCAGTCCACCAAAGAAGTAACCCGCGGGGATAATCAGAACTACCCAGAGGATGGCCCCCACCACATTGTAGAACATGAACTTCGAATAATCCATCCGCCCGCTGCCCGCGACAAATGGTGCAAACGTCCTCACAATCGGAACAAAACGGGCAATGATCAGGGTCTTCCCGCCATACTTGATGAAAAAGGCGTTGGTCTTGTCGATGTGGCTCTGTTTGACCAGCCGCGGGAATTTCCGCATCAGCCACTGGCTCAAATGCCGCCCAATCCAATAATTCACGGAGTCCCCCAGAATCGCGGCCACCAGAATCACCAGGCTGACCACCCAGACATTCATCCCCATCTCCGGCCGGGCGGAAATGGCTCCCACCGCAAACAACAGGGAATCACCTGGCAGAAACGGGGTGACCACCAACCCGGTCTCGGCAAAGATGATGGCAAACAGGATGCCATACACCGCCACCGGATACTGCTGCACCCAGAGTTCCAGGTAGTCATTGATGTGCCTGATGAGATCCCAGGCTTTGAGGAGGAGTTCCATGAAAAAGAAGCGGGCAGAGGGGATAAAGGGAATTGCAGACGGACGGCGGCCTCAACGGTAGGGCTGATGCAGGTGCACCCGGTCGGCAGCCTTGTGGCGGACGCGGATATTGATGCCTTCCACGAGGGCAGCGAAGGCCATCGCGAAGTAGATGTAGCCCTTGTTGATGTGCTGATGGAATCCTTCCGCGACCAGCATGGTCCCGATGAGAATCAGGAAGCTGAGCGCCAGCACCTTGATGGTAGGGTGACGGTCCACGAAGTTGCTGATCTGATTGACAAAAATCAGCATCACGATCATGGCGAGGATCACGGCGGTGATCATGATGCCGATTTCCTGCACCATGCCGACGGCGGTGATCACGGAGTCGAGGGAGAAAATGATGTCCATCATCAGGATGGAGAAGATGACCTTGCCGAAGGCAGGCGTGATCTTTTTGGTCTTTTCCCCGTCCTCACCCTCCAGTTTCTCATGGATTTCGTGGACGCTCTTGTAGATCAGGAAGAGGCCCCCGGTAATCAGGATGAGATCCTTGACGGACACGGCCAGTTTGAACCCAAAACTCTCATGCTCAAAGAAAGGCTTGTCCAACTTCACCACCCAGGCAAGGCCCATGAGCAACAAGACCCGGGTGAAGAGGGCGAGGCCGAGACCCAGTTTCCGTGCCCTGGCCTGTTGCTCGGGTGGGAGCTTCCCGCTGAGGATGGAAATGAAGATGATGTTGTCGATGCCGAGCACGATCTCGAGCAGCGTAAGCGTAAGCAGGCTGATCCAAATTTGGGGGTTACTGAGCCATTCCATGGTGGGCGGACCGTAGGCGGCGAATCCGGTTTGTCACCGGAAGAAACCACGGGGAATCCACGGTGCACCGCAGGCAACAGAGGGAAGCCGGCCCCGCCTATTCCTTCTTTGCGGCCCGGCGTTCGGCAAAAAACGACTGCAACAGTCCAAGACATTCCTCCCCGAGAACACCGGGCGTGACTTCGGCACGATGATTCAGGTTCGGGGTTTGCAGCAAGTTGATAAACCCCCCGGCCGCCCCGCCCTTGGCATCCGGACAACCAAAAATCACCCGCCGGACCCGGCAATGCACAATGGCTCCAGCGCACATCGGGCACGGTTCCTTGGTGACGTAGAGGTCGCAATCCGTCAGCCGCCAGTCTTCCAGCACACTTTCCGCCTGCGTCAGCGCCAGCATTTCCGCATGGGCCGTGGCGTCCTTCAGTGTTTCCACCTGATTCCACGAGCGCGCGATGATTTCCCCGGCCCGCACGATCACCGCTCCCACCGGCACCTCCGCTTTGGCATAGGCCTTCCGGGCCTGCCGCAGGGCCTCGCCCATGTAGAAGTGGTCGGTCTCCAAATCGATCAGGACGGGCTCCGGGGCCGGCGCTGCCGCAAATTCATCAGGCTGGATCATGGCCACGGGTGCCCTGCCCCCGCGCCTCAGTCGAGAGGGAAATCCGCCAAGTCCAACTCCGTCTCCCCATGCATCACTTCCACCAACGGGATGTCAGGAAAAATCTCCCGCAGGGCCGCCGGATTGGAAATGCTGGCGCTGTCCCGCTCGTCCTGCGGGTAGTTCAA
>CAIZWU010000131.1 GCA_903936775.1 uncultured bacterium
CGGGTGGATGCCGGGTAGGCGGCCACGTAGGCGTCGGTGGCGTTAAGCCCCAAGGCGATCCCCTCGGCGAATTTTTGATGCGGTCCTGAAAGCACAGACCCCATCCGCATGACCTACCGGCTGGAATTCAACCGGGAAGGCCACACTGCTGGAAATCCTGCGATTTGCTCACCGAGTTGACCACCGTTAACATCGTTTGACGGGTCGCATTGTGCGACCTCTGGGGGTTTGGGCTTGCTGCCGGCCAGCGTCACCGTCACCTTCAGAGCTACCGCCCCCCGCAACCGCACCGGCAAGCCCCAGCCGAAGCCCGCCCCCCTCGCCAAAACTACGGCCAAATAACCGCCCCGCCGGTGTTTTGGTTTCACCCGTCATTCCAGTTGTTGGGTAAGTGATGACCCAGTCGCCTGGTGCTCCAAGAGGCGGGGTTTTCATCCCCCCAAAAAAGCGGTGGACGAGGCTCCCGCCGAGTTCCCAGAGCATCGGTCTCCAGCACCCCTCCCCCCCAAAAAACCACCACCCTCGCCAGCCACCCACTCCCCCGGTCAAGCCGCCAACCCATCCAAAGGACTGCGCGTCGTGACTCCCGGGCGGTTCATGACATGGGTGTAAATCATGGTGGTGCGCACATCATTGTGGCCCAGCAGTTCCTGCAAGGTACGGATGTCGGTGCCATTCTCCAGCGCCAGAGTAGCGAAGGTATGCCGCAGCGCATGACAGGTCACTTGGCGCACCACCCCGCATCGCCGTGCCGCCTCTCCCAGCAGCCGCCCTACCGTATTTTCATGCACATGCCAGCGCATCATCCGCCCGGTTTCCCGTTCCTCAATGATATTTAAACCGCCGAACACATATTGCCACCCCCATGACCGGGCTGCCGCGGGTTTTTTCTTTGCCATGGCTCCCGGCAGCGGCACGTAGCCGGCTCCTGACTCCAGGTCCTGCTGAAACTCCGTCCGCCTCTCCCCCAAGTGCACCTTCAGTCTTTCTTTTACCCGTTCCGGCAATACCGTGAGACGGTCCTTGTCGCCTTTGCCCTGCCGCACCGTGATCGCTCCCCTCTCCATATCCAAATCCTTGATCCTTAGCTCTAATACTTCTTTCTGACGCAACCCTGCCCCTAGCATCAGACCCGCCATCAACCACATCGGACGTCCCCGTGCCTCCAGATCCTGCATCACTGCAGCCGCTTCCTGACGGTTAAGCACCACTGGCAGCCTCCGCGATACCCTCGCCCGCAGATACTCCCCTATCTCCCCGGGCTCCTTGCCCACCCCGTGGCGGAAAAATGACACCAAGGCATTCAGGGCTTGGTTCTGGGTCTTGGCCCCCACCTGCGTCCCCGCCAGCCATTCCAGAAACCCGCGTATATCCTGCGCCTCCACGGCGGCCATTTCCTTGCCGGTCCCCACGCACCAGCGGCAAAAACGCCGGGCCCATCCCACATAACACTCCACTGTATTCCGTGAATAGCTTTTGCAGGCCAGATAACCCTTAAAACACTCCCCGGCGTCTTTCCACGTCCCCGCCACCCCGCTCACCCGCCCCCCTTGCGAAAGCTCTGCCACCGGCCCCACCATGATTACGGTCTGAGCCTGCTCCTCCGACCTGGCTTGGCCGGTCAGGTGAATCCATGTCGCCAGTCCCGCTTTCATCTCCTGATAGGCCTGCACTTCCATCCCCCCACGCCGCTCCCGCAGCCACGCGATCCCAGCCTCACGGTCACCGTTGACCTTGTGGTGCCCGCACCATTCCAGAAATAACTCCACCGCCCGGCACATTGCCCGGCACTCCCGGGCCTCTGCCCCCAATCCACGCATCCGCCGCTCCACTTCTTCCAAAGTCTCCGCTGCCACCGCTCCCGGATCACTGAACACTCTTTTCATTCCGCAACCCATCCTGGAATCCCCATTTCCTGCAACATTTTTTAACCTTGACCAACCCTGACTAATCGCACATCCTGACCATCTGCTCCCGCGTGATTCATCTAAATTTCTTGCAAATCCTGTTGGGTCCGGATATGGTCGGGCATACCCA
The DNA here is from genome assembly GCA_903936775.1 of uncultured bacterium. GTDB lineage: Bacteria > Verrucomicrobiota > Verrucomicrobiia > Verrucomicrobiales > V1-33 > CAIZWU01. The sequence continues at coordinate 2,038 of CAIZWU010000131.1, forward strand.
GCCATATCCATTGACGCCCAACCCGTTACAAACCACCTTCCCCTCCAAATATGCCTCATCTTCAAATGGATATCCCAACACCCCTGTTGGCATAATACAGAGTTCGCCCTAAAGTCCATGCGCCACTTCCTTCTAGCAACCGCACTCCTCTGCACCATTAACACTTCCGTGGCGGACACAGCCACCAAGTTGGCGACTGCCATTGTTGATCTGGACCAGACTACTCTAGCAGCAGCTCCATGGCTGAATCAGTCTCATTTTGTTGTAGTGCGCACCAGCGACGATCCAGCTTTGAAGTGGATCGAGAAAGCCACAGGGAAGTCCTTTGCTGCTGAACTCAAGACGCATCCATTGCTCATTTACAGTGGATTTGAGGATGCCACCTATTTCGTCTCTAGCACTGGTGATGCTAAGTCGATTTTGCTTGATGTAGCTTCCTTGAAGAACCGGGACCCATTTTCGTCTGGTCTCAGCGTTTCAGTTGCGCCGCTTCCGAAGGATTCATCCAAAGTTTTCTGGATTAACCGAATCGACGAGAGCAGGGAGCGTCTTGGCATCACGTCCGGTTCTGGGTTTGGCAGCGGTAAAGCACCCCAAAAGAAGTAGCTGATGTTCACGCATACCACAGACCGGAACAATGGCGAACAAAACGGATGCAGGCAACGGCTCGAAGGCTATCTGTCGTGTCAGCAACGTCTTGCGCTCGCCGTCGCCTGATCCGA
>CAIZWU010000132.1 GCA_903936775.1 uncultured bacterium
GGAGCAGGCAGAGGTCCAGCAGCAGATCCGGTGAGCGGTCCAACCCGGTCTGGGCTTCCTTCAAGGCTTCGTCATTTTTCCCCTGCTTTAAAAGCAGCTCCGCGAGGACGCTGTGACAGCCGGGCCGGTGAAAGTCCTGACCTGCCGGAGCCGATGCCATCGCCTGCCGGAGCCGGGCGATTCCCTCCTCCATCCGGCCCTCCTGCGCATCACTGCGGGCCAGTTCCCTGGATGCCGGGAGGAAACCGGCGTTCAAAGACAGGGTTTTTTCCCAATCCGCCCGCGCCTCGGCCGGGCGCTGCATTTCCCGGTAATTCCAGGCCCGTTGGAAATAGAGTTCCGGCAGATCAGGGGCCTTGGCAATCTGCGCACTTAACTCCGCCACCGTGACTTCATGCCCGGGGTTTGCCGGTGCCAGGCCAGGCCAGATCAGGCTCAGACTCAAAATTGCCAGAGGCACGCTCCTTTTCATACCCAGACCATGCAGACCCAGCGGAAATTGCCAATGCGCAACTGGAGGGAGTTTCCCCTTTCTTCTCCCCCTGCGGCATCAATAATCACGATCCGCCGGGAATAGCGCTACTCAGGGCACGTCCTCATCCAACCCAATACCCCCTCACAGCTAAATGGAAAACGTCATCATTATCGGCAGCGGCTGCGCTGGCCTCACCGCCGCTCTCTACACTGCCCGCGCCGACCTCTCCCCCCTCGTCATCACCGGTATCATGCCCGGTGGCCTGCTTACCACCACCACCATCGTGGAAAACTACCCGGGCTTTGTCGAAGGGATCGATGGCTTCCAGCTCATGATGAACATGCAGAAGCAGGCCGAACGGTTCGGCGCCCGCCTCCGCACTCTGAGCAAAGTGGAATCGGTGGACCTCAGCCAGCGGCCCTTTGCCGTGACCGTTGATGGCGAGAAAATTCTCACCAAAACCCTCATCATCGCCACCGGCGCCGGCCATCGCCATCTGGGGATCGAGAGCGAGCATCTGCTCGAAAACAAAGGCGTCACCTACTGTGCCACCTGCGATGGCGCCCTGCCCATGTTCCGCAACAAACCGGTCGTGGTGGTCGGTGGCGGCGACTCCGCCTGTGAGGAAGCGATGTATCTCACCCGCTTTGCCAGTGTGGTCTATCTGGTCCACCGCCGCGGAGAACTCAGGGCCTCCAAAATCATGGCCGACCGGGTCCTCGCCCACCCCAAAATCCAACCCGTCTGGCACACCGAGGTCCTGGAAATCCTTGATGTCACCAAGGACGAAGTCACGGGAATCCGTCTGAAAAACAATCAAACCAACGAGGAGTCTGTCATCGATTGCTCCGGTGTCTTCATCGCCATCGGCCTCGTGCCCAGCACCGAACTGGTCAAGGATGTCATCGCCACCGATGAAGCCGGTTACTTCACCCTCACCGAAGGCAGTAAAACCAATGTTCCCGGCGTCTTCATTGCCGGTGACTGCGCCGACAAGGTCTACCGCCAGGCCATCACTGCTGCCGGCATGGGCTGCATGGCCGCCATCGATGCCGAGCGTTTTCTCCAGGAGGAGGCGCATGCGGGGTGAACGCTGACAGGATTGGGAAAGGGAAGGGTTGATGCAGCGGGACGCGTGCGCCAGGGATGGAGGGAAATGATTCCCCCTGTTCTGATGGCGGCAGCATGGATTGCGGCGTCGCTGGCTGTTTTTGCCCTGACCACGGGATGGCTGTCGAAGCGTTCCCACGCTTTTTGTTGGAAACTCTTCGCCATGGCGTCGGGGCCGGCGCTGCTGGGGGCGGCCTACAGCTTATACTACCTGCATTTCCTGCCCGAGCCGGCGTGGTTTTACCAATGGCGCAGTTTACCCGGCAGCGAAATCCTGGGTTTGGCTCCCTCCGTGGCTGGCGCGGCGGTTTCTGCGGTTCTGCCACGATGGTTCCGGTTGTTCGCCATCCCAGTGGTAGTCTTCCTGGCGTACTTGCCTTTTGCCAAGCCGGTGTGGGCTCCTTTGGATACGGAATCGTTGAAAAACCAATGGAAGGACGGTGCCGCCCGGCAGTCCACCCGGTCCACCTGCGGCCCAGCCAGTGCCGCCACTGTGCTCGCGTCACTGGGTATTCCGGCGCAGGAATCTGAATTGGCTATCGCTGCCCGCAGCAGTGCTACCGGCACCGAAGCCTGGTATCTCGCCCGTGCCATCCGGCGCCAAGGGGCGGTAGTAGACTTTTTGACGGATGTGACGTCTTTGGTGGAGGTGCCACTTCCTTGCATTGCCGGAGTAAAACTTCCAGGTGGCACCGGACACTTTATTCCCGTGATGGAACGCCAGGGAAGCCGCTACCGCATTGGAGATCCGCTGCGCCCAAGCGAATGGATTGAGGCGCGGGACCTGTTGAAACGGTATCAGTTCACCGGGTTTTACATGGCCATCCGCCTGCGCTGAAATCCAGCGGCTATGGCGCCGCCGGAAGCCGGATCGCCACCTCCAGCCCGGCCGGTTGCCGGTTTTGCGCGCTGACCGTGCCCTGGCAGGCTTCCACGCAGGTGCGCACGATGGCGAGGCCCAGCCCGGTGCCGCCAGCCTCGCGGGTGCGGGCAGTGTCGGGGCGGTAGAAGGGTTCGAAGATGCGTTCGAGTTCCGCTTCCGGCACGCCGGGGCCCTGATCGCTGACGGTCAGGATGATTTGTTCTCCATGAGGCTGAGCGCTGATCCTGACCGGACCCGCCTGGCCGGCGTAGCGCAGGGCATTGCGCATCAGATTCGCCACCGCCCGGGCCAGCAGTTCCGGCTCCGCCCGGGCCGTCAGGGATTCGGAAACCTCGATTTCCACCCGGCTATCCGGCCCGGATTCGCGGGCGGCCACTTCGCGGGCGAGGGCGGCCAGATTCACCGGCTGGAGCACCGCCTCGCGGGCCTGGAGGCCGGTTTTGGAATAAGCCAGCAGTTCATTCACCAGACGGGTCATCAGCTCCACCTCCTCGCGCACATCCTCCACCCGGGCGCGTTGGGCGGCGTCGGCCTCGCGTTCCATCAGGCTCGCGCCGAGCTGCATCCTTGCCAGCGGACTGCACAGCTCGTGGGCGATATCGCCAAGGAAACGACGCTGGCCATGCACAAAATGGTCCAGCCGTCCTGACAAGTGATTGACGGCGGTGCCGAGGCGGCCCAGTTCATCGCGGCGCGTCACCTCCACCGTGGTGTCGAATTTTCCCTCCGCCATGCGCTCGGTGGCCGACGTCAGGTCGCGGAGGGACCGCGTCACGCCGCGCACGAGGGGATACCAGAGGAACACGGATAATAACACCGCGCCAAATCCCCCCAGCAGCCAGGGCAGCGGGTCCACTACCCAGCCCCCGGCGGTCAGGCTGCTGGCTACTGCGAGCAACATGGCGGGGACGGGCCGGCCATCGGGGGTCGTCAGTCCGGCGATGGGAACGCCGGCCCAGTATTGCGTGGGGTCGCCGGTGCGCAGGAAAAAACGGGCCCGGCGGGGCATGGGGCCGCGTCGCATTTCCAGACTGCCCGGCGGCAGCGGACCGGTCCAATCGCGCTCCCCAGGACGTGGTGGGTTGTCAGGAAAAGCGGCGGGCTTGCCAGGAGCCCCATTGATGCCGGGGGTGTCACGGGGTTCCCCTTCCGGATCTTCAAAGGGCCGGCTATTGTCCCGGCGTGGTCCCGGGCCGGGTTTGAATTCACCAGGCGTGCGGTCCCCATAAGGCCGGTCTCCGGGAGGGCGTTCTCCCAACCGCTGCCTGACGTCCGGCGGGATTTCCAACGGCTCCCCCGCCCAACGCTGGCCATCCGGCCGCACTACCATCAGTTTCAAATCGTAGGCCGCCGCATTCCGGGCCAGCACCACATCCCATTCTGTCTGCGGGGTGCGCGCCAACTCCCCGCCCAGCACATCGGCCATGCTTTGCAGCCGGTCTCCCGCCCGGCCTGCCAGCAAGGCATCCAGCCCCAGTCCGAACTGCCCCCGGAACAGAATCCAGCCGATGGCGCCCAGCAGCACCAGATTGAGCAGGGCCCATAACAGAATGCGCAGCGAAAGTGGCAGGCCCCGTTTCATCGTATTGCCTCCGGGTCGATCATCATATAACCCGCGGCCCGGAGCGTCCGGATATAGCGCGGTTCCCTGGCGTCATCGTGCAGCTTCTTCCGCAGGGCGGAAATGTGGACATCCACCGAGCGGTCGAACACCTCGTATTCGCGGTCCCGGATTTCATCCACCAGCTGCTCACGCGTTTTCACCCGCCCTTTGGCCCGGGCCAGAACGACGAGGAGCTCGAATTCCACCGGAGTGAGCACCAGCACTTCCTTGCCGAGCGTGGCCGACCGGGCTTCCACCTGGATTTTCAGATCCCTCACACAAATTTCCGCGATCGGCTCCGGCCCTGGCCCCGCCGTGCCCTGCGCCCGCCGCAGCACGGCCCGCAGCCGTGCCAGCAGCTCGCGTGGCGAAAATGTTTTGGGCAGATAGTCATCCGCCCCCAATTCCAGCCCCACGATCCGGTCTGCCTCATCCCCCCGGGCCGTCAGCATCAACACCGGCACCCCGGATTCCTGGCGCAGTTTCCTTAGAACCTCCAACCCATCGAGCCCCGGCAGCATCACATCCAGAATCACGGCATCCCACTGCTCTGAAACCGCCAGCTTCGCCCCTTCTGCTCCGTCATGCACCGCCTCCACGGCAAAGCCCATGGGCGTTAAATAATCCCGCACCAGCCGGCAGAGCTTGCGGTCGTCATCAATCAGTAAAATACGGGCAGGGGCAGCGGACATGGGAATTCAGCCGCACTTTGCCCTGGTTTCCGGTGCCCGGCAGCACTTTTACAAAGGCTTAACCAAAAACCGGCCATATTTTTCCGGCCGGAGGCGGTCAGCGGGTGGAAATATGCAACCTGACAAACTGCCGCAGGCTGGTGGGTTCCGGTGGCGTCACCCGGAGCCTCAGCGTTTCGGTGCCGTCCGGGTGCACGGTGCGGCCGATCAGTTCGGACGGGGCAGGAACCCAGCCGAGGAGCGTGGTGCTGGTCTGCACGGCCGCGAGGGCATCGCTGTTGGCGGCGCGGGTGTATTCGAGGTCAAAGACCCCGGCCTGGCCGCCGGGGAAGGGCGTGAGTTGGCGCAGGCCGCCATGGGAACCGAAGAAGTATTGCACCAGGTTGGGCACGCCATTGCCGTCGTCATCGCCATTGGGATTGGCTGGAGGCGGGAGGGCATCGGAGTTGCCGGGGGTGCCCAGCAGCGCAGTGGAAGCGCGCCAGTTGATGGCCAGATTGTGATCCGGATTGAGGGCGGGGGCGATCAGCACCAAGGTGCGGCCGGCGCTATCCGCGGAGGTTGGCCAAGGGGCGGTGTCGCTGTAGGAAAACTGTTTGATGATGCCGCCTGCGGCATCGGCCAAAGTCAGGTTTTCGCCGCTGTTGCTAAGCTGGTTGGTGTCGATCTGATAATATTCGGGGAGAGTGGCGGTCCCAGGATACCGCAGGGCAAAGGCCGCGGTGCGCCGCGGGATGATGACGGCCCCGCCGGCGGGAATGCTGCTGCCGCCGGGCGCGGCCCAGACGATGCCGTTGGTAAACTGGACTCCTGTCAGGAGGATGGCGGTGGGGGCGATGTTGCGGAGTTCGATGAATTCGAAATCGTTGTTATCAATGAAGCCGGCATTGCTCTCGGCGGCGGAGGGAGGGGCCGGATTGTAGTTGATGCCGGATACCACCAGATTCTCCGCCGCCGCGGGGACGGCGGTGCCGGAACCCGTGATGGTGATGGCATCCGTGGCGACCACCTCGCCGGAGAAATCGAGGGCTTCGATGACATAGGCATTGGGTCCGGGGGCCACGGGCAGGCTGATTTGCCAGCCGGTCCGGGTGGTCCAATTGATGGTCAGCGGTGTAGGATTACCCTGCACCCGGAGCGTCCGGACGTTGACCCCGGCGTTGCCGGCGAGGGTGGTCTGGGCATTGGCGGTGCTGAAGTTGGCGCCGCTATTGGTGGTGATGGCAAAGGTCACGGCAGGATACTGGGTGGCGGAGGCACTCAGGGCGAAGGTCCGCCGGGCGGCAACGTAGTTGGTGATGTCATCCCAGTTGCCGCCGGTGGTGGTGTAGCTTTCGTAATGGTCGGCCCATGGGGCAATGTAGGTGGGATTGAACGAGCGGGCGATGATGTCCAGCAGGTGGCCGTAGAACGCCCGGTGCCAGGCAGGATTGGCATTGAGCATTTTGGTGAGGTCCGGAGCGCGGACGAGGGCGGCATCAGGGGGTTCACTGAGGAAATCGTGATCCCATGGCAGCATCAGGATGCGGCCATCGGCGCGTTGATAGAGTTTGAGATTGTGCCAGCCTCCTCCAGCACTGGAATAGTGGTCGCCGATGCCGGCCAGGCTCAGGGCCGCGAAAGTGCGCAGCCATTGATCCACGTCGATCACCTTGGGGAGATTGGCCAGATAGGTGGCCCCAGTCTGGCGGAAGACGGTGTTCAGGTTGATCAGATTGCTGTAGTCATCGGCATTCCGGGCATTGCCGATCAGGAAGTTCCAGCGGTAGGGCTCCTTGTCGGGTGTGGTGGCGGGGGGATAGGTGATTCCACTGCCGGTGCCGATCTGGCCAACGCTGACAGGGAGCACGTCATCCGGCTGGGGGACTTTCAGCCCCTCCGGTCCACCCGTGGTGGTGGTGGGGTAATAGATCAGCTCGTATTTGAAGGTGGGGGTGTTGGCCCCATTGGTCCACTGGCCATCAAGATAGGGATCGTTGAATTCCGCCATGGTCAGCTGGGCGCTGCCGGTATGGGCGGAGCGTGGGCTGATCAGATACACGAGATCGTTATACATCGAGGGGACGCCTCCGGCCCGGTTGAAGAAATGCCAGTTGAAGAGGTCGCTCTGGCCATAACCGTTGTTGGTGGTGCCCCGCCCGTAACTGGACCGGTCCAGATTGACGGTGAGGTTTTTGCCGCGGAAGGGCTGCATGGGATCGAAGTCCACCGCGAAGCCCAGCCGGACATCGGCGAGGCGGCCGCGTTCGCTGCTTTTGAGCCGGCAGCGGGCATCGTAAAACACTTCCGACTCCCGGTAGATCACCGTGGCCGGGAGGGTGTCGTTGCTCATCACGTTGGTGGGCAGATGCATCAGGGTGGTGTCCGCCGTGGTCATGAGGATACGGAAGCCATGGCCGGGCCCGGGAGGCATCGTGCCATCGTTCCATTTCACCAGCGCGCTGGCGGCGGGGTAACGCGAAATGGCCCCGGCAGCATCGGCGGCCTCCACGTAAAACTCCACCAGAGTGCCGCCGGTCTGGAAAGGCAGCACCGCGGTGTATTCCGGTCCTCCCGTCATGGGGGCGGTGGTCCATTCGTCGGCGCCATCCACTCTCCATTTCAGACTGACCGGCCCCATGCCGTCGGGATCGCTGGCGCGGATGCGGACGGTGGCGGAGGTGCCGGGTGCGGGCACCGCCGGACTGTGCTGCAGCAGGGTCAGGGAAGGCCCGAGGTTGGCGATCCGGCGGCTGTTGGGCGCGCCGGGGGTGCCGGTGTTTTCCGGCATGGGCAGCAGGACGGTTTTGGCCAACCGGTTGAAATAAAGCCGGGCATTCAGGCGCGGGCAGCCACTCACCCAACGGGCCCGGAAGCTGATGGTGTAAGTGCTGGTGGCACTCAAGGGGACAAAGCCGGTGACCGCCTTGAGGGTGGTTTCCACATGGTTATGCATGTGTTCGGTGGATCCTGTTGCCGTGATTTTCAGCACCTTGTTTCCGGGGGCCGCCGGATCATCCACCACCAGGCTGCGGCCATGGGTGCCATGGTTGCCAAGCAGCCGCCAGGTGTTGGCGTTGCCGGCGCTGAAGGAACCGTTCTGGAGCAATTCCCGGTTTCCCTGGTTCACTTCCTTGACACTGAGGTCATCCACAAGGCATTCGCCATCATTGAGCAGGCCGAGGATGAATTCGTTATACAAGGTGGGGTTATTGGTTCCGGCAAAGGCGGCTCCGGTGCCGGTCCAGGTGAAGGTCTGCCAGACGGATTTCCCGGACTCGTCGCTGGCCTCCCAGGATTCCGGCACCGCATTGTCGGCATCGGGATCCTTCAGTTCCAGGCTGGAGCCGCGGCCATCGGCGCGCTGGTGCCAGCGGCCGCTGGTTTCATAATGGAGTTCGTCCGCCGCATTGCCCGCCAGATCTTCCAGACGCACGGTGCCGCCTTTGTTGGACAAGGTGCCAAGGTAAGGGCCGGTGATTGCGATGGCGGGATATTTGGCGGCAAGGGCCGTGGGATTGGCTGCCACCACCAGATAACCCTGGGCCGGGATTTGCACCGCGCCAAAATCGAAGTCGATCCCGCCGCGCAGTTTCCATCCATTCAGGCTCACGGCAGCACTGCTGCGGTTGTGCAGTTCGATCCATTCCTCGGCATGGTCCGTGACCCCGGTGGGCAGGAATTGCGGGGCATGCTGATACATGATTTCATTGATCACGATGCTGTCTGGCACCGTGAAAACTGCCAGCCCGCCTGCTTGATAGGAGGATGGCGCCATCCACACGCCGTCCGGCGTGCGGGCCTGATCCTGGAGTTTCACGGTGATGCCGTCGAGGATCGTCGACCCCGGGCCGAGAAGAAAGAGTTTGTCGCCATCCAGCGGACGGAAGCCGAGGGTGGCTTCCGTCAAAGTCAGCCAGCCAGCGGCGGCGAGGGAACCACTCAGGGCATGGGTGGCACCGGACGATGAGAGCACGGTGTAACCACTCAGGGACAGGGGCGCCGTGGAGGTATTACGCAGATCGAGACCAAAGACGGTGGCGGTGGCGGCCGTGATTTTGTCCAATTGCAACGCCATTCCGGCGATGGCGGCGGGCGTTTCGGTAGCTGTCAGGGAACAGGAAAAGAGCGCATCGCCCGCGCCGGTGGCCGCCTGGTGCAGTTCGACTGCCAGGACGTTGCTGCCCGCCTGCAGCAGCCCGGCGGGGAGGGTGATCAGCGGGCTGAACATCGGATAGGCCACGTTGGCATCAGCCGGGGTCGCGGCCGTCGCCGGGCCGGTCAGGTTCACCCGGTGGATCTCCGTGCCATTGAGATAGAAGATGGCACCATCGTCCACCACATGCCGCAACACTCCGGTCCAGGTGGAGCCCGGTTGACCGGTCAGGGAAAAGGATTGCCGGAACCACGTGGTGACGGGATTGGCTGCCAGCACGGTGCGGGTGGGGTTGGGTTCGGCGGTGGCCTCCCACTTGATGCGCAGGCCGCCGGGATTGGCGTCGGTTCCGGCATTGGCCCACTGGAAGTCGAAGGTATTCACTCCGGCATTGAACGGGCCGGAGACGGTGAAAGGTCCCAGGTAGGTGGCAAAACCGGCTCCTGACACTCCGGCCATGGTGATCCCATTCAGCTTCAGAAGGTCAAGACTGTTGTCGGCCGCAATCGCGACCTTCACCGCAGCGCTGGCTGGGAAATAGCCGGAGAAATCGGCGGTGGTGCGGTAGGTCAACGTGCCGGCCGGGGCATTTTCATTGCCGGAGCTGGTGGGGCCGATGAAGCGGGACACCCCATCGTCCGCCAGCCACGCTCCGTTGGGTATCATCGCCAGCACCGGCGTGGCATTGGTCTGGTTGGTATAGTGGGGATCGGTGGAGCCGGGGGGCAGGGGCGTGCCGTCGTTGGCGGTGCCGCTGTTGAACAAGGTGGTGATCGGTTCACGGTAGAGCACCGGTTCCGGCGTTCCGGCGGCGGCCGCTTTGTAGAATTTCACCTCGCTCAATCCCGTCAATTGGCCGCTGCCGCCGTGGTTGGCGGTGATATTGAATTTGATCTGGCGCACATTGGCCGCGCCAAGGTCGAGGTGCTGCCCCGGTTCGGTGGCCAGGCCGGAAGCCTTGATCAGGGTGAAGGTGCCGCGGCTGGTGAAGGGGCCACCGGGAGCCGATGCCGTCAGGATTTCCACCAGTCGGCTGCCCCGGTTGTTCAAGGTGGTTCCCTCGTTGTAGTTCCAGACGTGCAGGGAAGTGAGGTCCACATTCGACCCCAGATCCCAGGTGAGATCGGCCGGGAGGGGATCGTTGGGAGAGAAGCTGGTGCCATGGCTCAGCCACATGTTCCCGTCAGCGATAATACCATGCTGGCGGCCGGTCAGGCCGGAGCCATTGACGGTGTGGGCGGCGGCCCGGTTGAAACCCGTGGTGACCTGTGAGGAAAAGCTGGAGGTGCTGACTCCGGTGACTTCTGTTTCCAGCGGGGCGGCCGCGGCGGTTTGATTGCTGAAGGCGTAATGGTGCCAGGTGCTCGCGGGGTTGTAGGGGAGGAAATCGAAGGTGATGGTCCCGCTGGCAGGAGCGGTATAACGATAACTCAGCACCTGGCCATTGCCGCTCCCGGTGGCATTTTCATCGCAGAGAAAGCCCCTCCCGGTATCCGAGGGGGTGATCGTCATCAGCCGTTCGCCGGGGCCGCCATATCCGACGGTATAACAACGCATCACATAAGCCTGGCCGGCGGTCAGGCCAGTCAGGGTCAGGCGCGACTTTCCATTATCGGAGGCCCCGTAGAAAAACTCCGTGCAGAGTTCCCGGCTACCGCTGGGATTGGGCAGATTATTGGCTGCGTTGTTGGCCAGGGCACCGTCAGCTCCGGTCAGGGACCAATTGGTGCCGCCGCGCACGCCTTCACCGGGGGCTTCGAACGTCACCCCGTTGATCGTGCTGAAAGATCCACTGCGGTTCAGGCCGATCTTGTGGGTGTAGGTATTGCCGGAGGCGATGCCGGAAACCGCATCACCGGTCCAGACCGCCTGGTTCCAGACCCCGCTTAATGGCGCCGGCGGGCCGGGAGCGTAAAGCCGCGCACCGCCAAAGCCAAAAAATCCGGCGCCGGTCTGCCAGGGGGCGGCGGTGTCGTTGTAACCGGAGGTTTTCCAAGTGGCTCCAGGGTCATTGCCGCTGTTGTTATACCGCCAGTTGCTGTGGAGCGTCACCGGGGTGCTGGTGAGCGGCGCGGGAGGGGGAGCGAAGTTGACCGCCCCTGGCGTGCCACCGGTCTGGGGGCTGAAGGTCCAGGCTGTCTCCAGGGCGGAGTTCCCATCTCCGCTGCGCTTGCTCAGGGTGGCTCCGGAGCCGTCCGGCGGCACCGGCCAGCCACCGCTGTCGCCGTAGCTGATCTCATCCATGACCCGGTCGTTGTTGTCCCGCAGTCGCAGGGTTTCGCCCTTGTTGTTCAATTGCCCGGTCCACGGCCCGAGGGCACCGGCCAATCCACTGGCGGCGGGGTTGGCCGACACGAGCAGATACCCTTTTCCGGGGATGATGGTCCCGGCCGGAAAAACAAATTCCACCCCGGAGGAGATCCGCCATCCCGAGAGATCCACATTCACCCCGTGCTGGTTGTGCAGTTCCAGCCATTCCACTCCCGGACCGGCCGGGTGGTAGTTCAGTTCGTTGAAGGTGATGACGGTATCGGAGCCGGCTGCCGCGGAAACGGCAGTCAGCAGGACACCTGTAAGCAGGGCTCTGATCATGGGGAGACGGGGGGGGCAGGCGAAAGGCGATGCTTTGGACCGGGGGGATTATTTTGTAGCCAGTGGTTCGAAAAAGGGGAAGTCATTTGCTTCCCTGGCGTGGACATTGGCACCAGAAGGGCCTTCCAGGAGGAGGCTTACCCTCGGAAAAGCGGCCTTGCTTGGAAAGTATTTGTATTTTTTAAAGCTGGATTTGAATTGCTTGGAAAACTTGACCCGGAAGGCCGTATTCCCTGAATCCGCTTAAACGTCCATTAACCATTTACCGCCACTTGTGGCATCCCCTACCCATGAAAACCAGGTCCCGTTCCCTTTGCCTTACCACCAGTCTCTTCGTGAGTCTGCTGCCGATTCTGCCCAGTTCCGCCCAGACGATTCCGAACGCCGGTTTTGAGGCCGACGTTTTCACCGTCTTCCCGGGTTATGTTTCCGGTAATTCCCCCATCACGGGATGGATCGGGAATTTCCCCAGCAGGCACGGGCTGAATCCTTCGGGGGGTAGTCCTTTTGCGGATAACGGGATTATTCCGGAGGGCGCCCAGGTGGCGTTCATTCAGAGCGATTCCAACGACTCTACTTTGGAAACGACCATTTCGGGCCTGACTTCCGGCCAGACCTATCAGATTACCTTCCGGGCCAATGCCCGGAGGTTCAATACGGCGGTGCTGAATTTTCTGGTCGACGGGGCTCTGCTGGTCAATTCCAACGTGACCCCGGTCGGAGCAGGTAACCCCTACCGTTGGGTTTCTGGCTATTTCACGGCGACGGCCGCCACTGCGGTAATGACGGTGACGGTGAAGACCACCGTCAATGATGACAACGATCCCAACAATGACGACAACACCCTGGTCATTGATGACTTCACCATTGCTCCCACCACCAGTCCATGGAGTTATGCTGCTTGGACAGACGAGGCCACCACCGGACTGGAATCTGCCTACATCTACACGCATGCCTTCAATTTCGGTTCCGGAGCCAGTTTTCTCCTTGCCGGCGTGCCCTTTACCGGGGTGGCTGGCGGGAATCCTGCGGTTCCGGGCAAACTGACCACCAGTGGTTTTGATGGGGTTTTCGCCAACGATGGTAATACCCTGAACGATGCCAGCCGCCCTTTGGCCAATGACTTTGTCTACAATGGCTTTCCCGGGAATGTCACCCTCTCCGGATTGACCCCCGGAAAA
>CAIZWU010000133.1 GCA_903936775.1 uncultured bacterium
GTCGCTCCAATTGACGAAGTTATGGTTGGCCGCCGGGACGGCGGTGACGGCGGAGCCGCTGGCGTTGTAGTTGACCGTCTGGGGCGTGGTGCCGGAGAGCGAGCCGTTGGCTCCTGCCGCGTAGGTCAGGGTGTAGGTGTTGATCGCAAAGGTCGCGACGACGCTCTTATCCGTCATCACGTTGGTGTCGGTGCGGGGATTGGCGGTGGAGCCGTCGCTCCAGTTCACGAAGCGGTAGCCGGTGGCCGGGACGGCGGTGACGGCAGTGCCGCTGGCGGCGTGAACGACAGTCTGAGGCGTGGTGCCGGCGATCGAGCCGTTGGCACCCGCAAAATAGGTAAGTTTGTAGCCACCGGTGGCAAAGTTGGCGGTGACGTTCACGTTAGCCGTCACGGGTGTGTCGGTGCGTGGGTTGACGCTGGAGAAGTCGCTCCAGTTCACGAAGTGGTAGCCGGTGGCGGGCACGGCCGTCACCGCCGAACCCGTGGCGGTAGAAAAGACCACCTGGGTCGTGGTGCCGGTCAGGGTGCCGTTGGCGCCGGCGGTGTAGGTGAGCTTGAGCTGGGCGGTGGCCTGGATGGCGAAGTTGTAGGGGTTCTCGTTGAAATCGTTGTTGGCGATCGAGAGGGTCGCGTTATGGATCCCGCCAAAGGTCGGAGTCCAGGTCACGGTGAAGGTGGTGGAAGTGTCCCCTAACAACGAGTCCACCGGTGGCGTGGTCACCACGAAGTCCCCCGGATTGGCCCCGCCAATGCTCACCAACGGGGTTCCCGTTAGAAAGAGAATGTCAAAGAGGGTGCTGAGGTTTTTGATCGTGAAGGTCTGAGCGAGGTTTCCCGCACCGACTGTCTGCACGCCAAAGAAGGTGAAATCTTCCGTGCGGGGAGTGGAGTCACCATCGACAATCTCGAGGCTATTGCCGAGGATCTGGATTTCGGCCGCTTGCGCGGACGAGCTGAAGTAAGGCAGGAACCCTGCCGCGAAGATGGCGAAGGCGGCGAAGCAGGATCGGAGGGATGGCATCATTTTGTGGGAATTGGCTGGAAATAGGAGGCAAAAGGCGACGGCTTGCAAGCAGGTTACTCAAGGACTGGGCGGCGGTCATGAGGAAAACAATGAGGCCAGAGAGGAGGAAGCCCACCCAAACCCTTCCAATCATGACCGCCGGGTGCTCCACGCGGGCAGCTATTCCCGGCCATGGCGGTAGCTTGTCCCGACAACCATTCACCATGGGAAAGCCAAGGAGGGGACGATCGCTGGAGCCGGAAATTTGACGGGTGTTCTGCAAGCATCAACCATACGCACCTCGCGGAGAACCGCATCGGGGTTTCACCCTGAAAATGAGTAGGGGTCCCTCATGAGGGCGCAACAGCGCCGGGGCATCCCGCAGGGTCAGTTTCAGCTTCAAATTCTCCCGATGCGTCTCGACCGTCTTCAAGCTGATCCGCAACTCCACGCCGATCTCAAGGGTTGCGGCCGGCACCCAGCAATTGAAAGACCTGCGGTTTCCGATCGGTCAGTTTTGCCAGATCAAGCGTTCGGGACGCGGCGTCAGGGAAAATATTCTGCAGGAACCGGGCCGCCATGGGGGGGCTGAGGCTCATTTGCAATGGAAACTCCGTGCCCATCCTTGCGTCGGCCCGGAAGGCTGGGTTTCTCACCCGCCTCTAGAAAACGGCCGTTCTTCACGGGGCTTCCTGCCAGAAGTACGGTGGACCGCAGAACTTCCAATGATTGCCCCAACAGCTCCGCTGGGGTCCCACTCAGGATACCCGCCCACAAGACATCCAACAATCCCACCCGCGCCACTTGCATGTAGTCAAATCCGATTTCGCCTTTCGGAATCTTGCGCACGGAGGCGTATCTTTTCAGCCCGGCGCTGATGCCAGGTCAGCCTGGGCGCCTGCGGCGGGAATCTTTCCGTCCTTTACGGATAGTGCCCCCACGCAGGCCGGTTCCTTCCCCGCCATCGTTATGATGGAGCCGTTGAAATACATCGTGCCCGCCGTCTCGCGTTCATTTGGCCAGAAGCAAAATGAACCAGGACAGCGGTGAAGCGGATGGCTTTCTTCATGGCGCTTTATTTACGGGATGTAGTTGAATGGGGTTTGTCTCAACTCTTGGAGGGGAAAATGGTTTTCCAATCGGTCTTCATATCAACCACCGTCCAGCCTTTGGCGGCGGCTTCGTCCAGCCCCCTCGAGAGCTTTCCAATGGGGGATTCCCGGTCGTAAGCGAACTCGCGTTCGGCGTCGGTATGGTGGACGTAGAGGCAGAAACGCGGACCCGCACCGGCGGCGGTCCATTGCAGCATTGGCAGATCACCGTCGGAGTTCCCAAAGGCCGCAAGGGGGCGGCGTCCGATGTGGCGCTGGATCCCGACAGGCTTTCCTTCCTTGTCGTCGTTGAGGGCGATCTCCGGCAGCTTGACCAGCACGGGCTTTCCGTCGCGGATTTCATACTTCAAGCCACCGCTGCTGCCGATAACCTGCTCCGGCGGGATGCCATAGACCTGCTCCGTCCACGGTCGCATGAACTCGATGCCGCCGCCGGAAACGATGTAAGTCTTGAAACCGTTGGCGCGCAGGTAGGCGAGGAGTTCCAGCATCGGCTGATAGACCATCCCGGTGTAAAGCCTTCCCGTTTTGGGGTGTTTGGCGGTGGCGATCCAGTCGCTGACGGTTTTTTCAAATTCCTCCGTGGTCAGGCCCGCGTGGGTGGCCATGACGATCTGGGCCAGCGCGTGTTCGCCACCCGCCAGCGCGGCTTTCACGTCGCCCTTGAGGAGGGAGGCAAAAGGTTCCTTTTCCGTCCATTCCGGATGTTGCGGAGCGAGGGCCTTGACGCGGTCCATCGCGAAATAGAACTGGAAATACATCGGCTGCTCAGACCAGAGGCAGCCATCATTGTCGAAGGTGGCGATACGTTCCGGAGCAGGTACGAAGTCGGGAGTGCCTTCCGTGGTGACCTTTTCGACGAACGAAATGATCGCCTTTTTCGAAGCGCCCTCGTTCCATGAAGGCAGTGGCCCGGCGGCAAGGGTGAAAGTGGCGGCGAGGACCAGCAGGCAGGCAATTGCCGAAGCTGGGATGGCATTTGCTTTCATGCGTTTGATTCGATGCTTCGGTTCGGTGGTGAAGTCGCGGGCCGATCCCTCGACCGGCCCGCGTGTTTCACAATCGAAACAGATTGGCAGTTGGTTATTCCCTGTTGGCCATTCCCTTAACCTGTTTCTCGAGCGATTCGAGGCTCCAATCCCCTGGTTTTTGAGTGGGGGGGAAGTCCTTCAGCGTCATCAGGAATTTGCTGGCGACGCCCTGGAGCGGAACGAGCACGAAGGCCCGGTCGATGTACCAGTCGTTGTAGTTGTTGGCGCTTTCCTGGGCTTTCTCAAAGGGGTCGCGGCGCAGGTTGGCGAGCATGGGGGCCCGCAGATGGATGAACGGCTCACGCCAGACTTGGAGCTGCTTCGCGCGATTCTCCATGTAGGTGGCCTTCCAATCACCCACCCGGATGGCGACGACTTCCGCCGCATCGTTCAGATAGATGAATTCGTTGCGCGGTGATTGGTCGGTCTTGCCGCTGAGGTAGTCGAGCTGGTTATGGCCATCAACGTAGTTCTTGTAAGGGCGTCCATTGACCTCGGTGCCGGCTTTGAGCTTTTCCTTGATGTCCGGAGCCCCAGCAATGGCGGCGAAGGTCGGTAACCAGTCCTCGTGGGACACGATGCCATTGAGGGTCACGCCGGCGGGAAAGTGGCCGGGCCATTTGATGAAGCAGGGCACGCGGAAGGCACCTTCCCAGTTGGAGTTCTTCTCACCATGGAAGGGGGTGGTGCCGGCATCGGGCCAGGTGTTGTAGTGCGGACCGTTGTCGGTGGAATACTGGACGATGGTGTTGTCCTCAACGCCGAGATCGTCGATCAGCTTGAGCAGTTCCCCAACGTGCATGTCGTGCTCGACCATGCCGTCGCCGTATTCATCCTGTCCGGAGAGGCCGACGCTTGCTGGCTTCAAGTGGGTGCGGAAGTGCATCCGCGTGCCGTTCCACCAGCAGAAGAAGGGCTCGCCGGCCTTGACCTTGCGGGTGATGAAATCCTTCGCCGCCGCCATCGATTCATCGTCGATGGTCTCCATGCGCTTTTTGGTCATCGGGCCGAGGTTTTCGATCTTCTGGCCGCCTTTGCCATCCGCCCAGGTGTGCAGCACGCCGCGTGGGCCGAAGGTTTCGAGGAAGGTCTTGCCGCTGGCCAATTTCATGTCCTTGGGGTAATCGCGGTTCTCGGGTTCCTCCTCGGCATTGAGGTGATAGAGGCTGCCGAGAAATTCATCGAAGCCATGCAGGGTGGGCAGGTGTTCGTCCCGGTCGCCCTGGTGGTTCTTGCCGAACTGCCCCGTGGAGTAGCCCTGGCTTTTCAGCACGGTGGCCATGGTACAGTCGGTTTTCTGCCAACCTTCCTTAGCGCCCGGCAGGCCGACCTTGGTCATGCCGCTGCGGACAGGGGATGAGCCACTGATGAAGGCCGCACGGCCCGCGGTGCAGCTCTGCTGGGCGTAGTAGTCGGTGAAGGCGACGCCTTCCCGGGCGACCCGGTCGATGTTCGGGGTCTTGTAACCCATCATGCCGCGGTTGTTATGACTGATGTTCCAAGTGCCGATGTCATCGCCCCAAATCACGAGGATGTTGGGCTTTTTCGTCTGGGCGGAGGCCAAGCCGCTGGAGCAGGCCAGCCCCATGGCGAGGAGCAGGAGTTTGAGGATGGGAGGGTA
The DNA here is from genome assembly GCA_903936775.1 of uncultured bacterium. Classification (GTDB taxonomy): domain Bacteria; phylum Verrucomicrobiota; class Verrucomicrobiia; order Verrucomicrobiales; family V1-33; genus CAIZWU01. The sequence goes on from CAIZWU010000133.1 coordinate 4,770, forward strand.
TTTCATGGGATGGGGTTTGGGTTCATGCAGGAGAAAGGGAGGGGCTTCCGAGGGCAGTGGCGGCGCCGTCCAGGAAGGGGCCGAGGGAGGATTCGGCTCCCTCGCAGGTCCGCACCGTAAAGCCGGACAGGCGCAGCAGCCGCCCAAGGGCCTGACGCAGGCTCCGGTCGTCATCAATGGTCGCGATGCTGGATCCTAGTGGCATATTATTCCATGTATAGCATACTCCATCCCGGGAACCTATTGTCCTTTGGTGCAACTACCCGTCCCGCAGCTCGGAGAGAGGGCTGCCTTCCAAAAGGCCCGCTTCGTGGGCCAGCCGGCCCAACTCGGCAGGCGAGTGGGCCTGGACTTTTTCCATGATGCTGGCGCGATGGGCCTTGATGGTCCGCTCGCTGGTGCCGAGATCCGCCGCAATCTCCTTGTTCAGCTGGCCCGCGAGAATATGCGTCAGGACTTCTTTTTCCCGCGGGGTCAGGAGCGACAGCCGGGCCTCAAGATCCCGGCGCCGCGCCTGGGTCTGCCATACCGCGGATTCCCGGGTGAGGGCGCGTTCCACCGCAGCCAGCAGGTCGTGTTTCAGCACGGGTTTTATCAGGAAATCCTCCGCGCCCTGCCGCATCGCCATGACCGTGGCGGGGATCCCGCCGTGCGCGGTGAGGAAAATAACCGGCAGCGCCGCGCCGCGGGAGGTCAGGGCCACCTGGAGGTCCAGTCCACTCATCCCGGGCATCCGCAGGTCCGTGATCAGACAGCCGCGCGCCAGCGGCTGGGAGGCGGCCAGCAGTCCGGCGGCGGACGGATAGGTCTCCACGGCATAGCCTGCCGCGGTCAGGAGCCGGGCCAGTCCGCGCCGGAGGGACGCATCGTCGTCCACCAGATAAATGACGCGGAGCGGGGGCGAAGACATGGGATTCAATAAGTTATATCACGGCGGCCGGCAGGGTAAAGGCGGCAATGGCTCCGCCCTCCGGATGGTTGCGCAGGGTAATCCGCCCGCGGTGCGCGGCAATGATCGACTGGCAAATCGGCAGGCCGAGGCCGAGCCCCCCCGGTTTAGTGGTATGGAAGCTTTCGAAGACCCGGAGCTCATCGTCCGGGGCGAGGCCGGCCCCGGAGTCCACCACCGCCAGTTCCACCTGCTCCGGCTCCGGCAGCCGGGCTTGCAGGATGATCTTCCGTTCTCCGGCTGGATTGGCCTGAACGGCATCCATGGCATTTGCCAGCAGATTTACGAGGACCTGCTGCAGGTGGATCCTTGACCCTTGGACCGCAGGCAGTCCCCCGGGCAAGTCCATCGCCAGCTCGATCCGGCGCGACGAGAGGTCCGCGCCCAGCAGTTTGGCGGCCTCCCCGGCCAATTGCGCCACGTCGAGCGCGGTCATTTGCATTTCCCCCCGGCCGAGGAAGGCGCGCATGCCGTGAATGATTTCGCCTGCCCGCAGGTCATCTGCGCGGATGTCCGCGAGAATCGCCCGGACCTCTTCCAGATCCGGCGCTTCCTGTTGCAGGTGCAATTCGGCGGCTTCCGTATTGGCGAGAATGGCACCGAGGGGTTGTCCCAGTTCATGAGCCATGGCCCCCGAAATTTCACCAAGCGTCGCCCGCCGCGACAGATGTTCCATTTCGCGCCGCCGCCGGGCGGCTTCCTCCTCAGACTGCTTCCGGGCCGAGATATCCTGGGAAATACCCCGCATCCGCAAGGGTTGCCCGTCGCAGTCAAACTCAACCTTGCCCCGGGCGGCAATCCAACGCAGGCCGCCATCCGGCAACACGATGCGGTATTCCGCAGCATACTCGCCGGTTCCCTGCAGGGCCTGCCGCACCGCAGCCATGGTCATGGTGCGGTCGCTTTCGTGCAGGGTATCGGCAAACCGCTGGAGGCTGATTTCCCCCGTGCCCCCGATCCCGTAAACGACGCGGCCTTCCGGGGACAGGCTGAGGTGGTCCTTGCCAGGGCTCCACGTCCAAGTAGCCAGTTGGGCGGCGGCGGCGGCCAGCCGCATGTCCTCCTGACTTTCCCGCAGATCCTCTGCGAGACGTGAGGCGCGCAGGGTGTCCCGGCTCAGCGCCAGTCCCCAGACGGCGACGACGCCCAAAAACCACGGACTGGCCATGAGTGGCCATTCCAACATTAGCCAAAGGGCGGCCACGGCCTGTCCGGAACCGGTCAGGACAAAAAAGACGATGCTCCCGGCTTCCACGACCGCACGCCGGCGGTCCCCCCGGCGCCATACCGTGACCGCCGCATCTGCGACATAGATCACCAGCAACAAAAGACTCAACTGTCCCAGCAGCATCCAGGGATTTGGAACCCCGTCAGCCACCGAGACGGTATCCCCCAGAAGCGGAATCCGCCGCAGCCCGCTGACCTCCCGGTAATTCAGATTCAGGGGCATCAGGAAATTGACCGCCAGCGAGCCGAGGCGGACCCCCACCACCAGCTTGGCCAGCCAGAGGCGGCCCGCCTTGAGATGGAGCCGCACCAGCCCGGTCAGGGAAACCATCACCACCAAGGTCGGCACGTGCAACCAGCGCACTGCCGTATTGAAGCCAGCCGTCGTCTCCTCCCGCATCATCCAAAGCTCACAGAAAGCCAGGCCCGCGGTGCCGGCAGCGGCGCCGGCAAACAGCAACCGGTCCCATTGGCTGCGGCTGTGAAACCAGACCAGGCCATAGACTGCCGCCACCGTCAAACAGGCAGCGGCAACCATGGACCAGAGAACCGTCACCGAATGCATCTTGCCCTGCTTAACACCTCCGGGGTCAAATACCACCCCAAAGCCGCCGGGGGCATGGCGTGGCGGAAGGATTTCTCCCCTACCTCCGGCCGAGGTGCAGATGAAGAATCCGCTTCACCTCGGCAATACCCTGAGGGTGCTGGTTGGTCCAGTGGCCGCTGGGGATCACGATTTCGCTTTCCGCCCCATCAAGGTGGCTGCTCCAGTAAGGGACAATGCCGTCGCTGCTGACCGGTTTGGTGTAGTCGCGGTTCCCGCCCTTGCCGCGGTCCCCCAGGATGGAGTGATAAGGCACGCCTTTCACCAGGGGCATGGTCGCGAGGGTTTTGACGAACCGGTTTTCGGGATTGAGGAAGTCGATGCTGTTAGGCATGCGCTTCAGCTGGGCGGTGGTGGAGTTGGGTTTGAGTTGGGTCAGGAAGCTGGTATCGCCATCGAGCAGATCCTTCGGCCCGCCGATCAGCTTGGCCCCGATCCGGCCCATGAAGCCGGTGGCCATGTCCGCCCCGCGATGGGAAGGCGAGAGGAAGACCACGCGGGAAATCTCCGGCCGGTGCTGGAAGATGAGAGACTCGCTGAGCACTTTGCGGGTCTCGTCGGAGAAGGGCATTTCGCCGGGGGGCTTGTCAAAGGCGGCATTCCAGAGGGTCATGCCGCTGTCCGTGATGAGGGTGCGGCTGATCATGCCGCCCATGCTGTGCCCCAGGAGAACGATGTCCTTGTGGTCAGGGTAGCGGACTTTGATGGCGTCCAATTGCTTGCGCAGATTCGCGGCACTGAGCGGATACGGATAACCGGAGGGATAACTGAAGAACCAGACCTGGTAGTTGGCGCGGATCACGGGATCGGCCCGGAGCGATTCGATCATGGGAGCCCAGGTAGCCTGGGAGTCGCCAAGGCCATGCACGCATAGGATCGGGATCTTTTTGGGGTCATACGGCTGGAGGTGGGCGAGGCGGGCGCCGCTGGCGAATTCGTCCGGCTTGAATAAGCCACCCAGTTCCTTTTTGCGCGGCTTCAATTCCGCCAGGGCGAGAGCGATGGGAGCGGTGAAATTCGCCGCCAGCGGATAAGTCCGGCCCGCCAAGGTGACGGTTTCCTTGGAGAGCGGATCCACCAGGGTGGCGGTACAGTCGCGGCCCTTGATGTCGATGAGCCCGGTCATGCCATAATAAATGTGTTTGCCCTGGGCAAAGGGATCGACCTTGGTGAGATCAATATTTTTGCTCACCGCCACCATTGGCGCGCCGATCCCTTCCTTCTGGGCCTGGTCCACCACCAACCGGCCTTTGAACTGAAAACGGTCCGCGGAGCGCAGCTCGAAGTTGGAGGGATGATAACCCGGCCGGAGATCGGCCTTGAGAGAGAAGTTCCAGGCCTGACCGGCACCCTGACACACCAACGGTGCCTTCCACGGTTCCAAGCCAGCCTCGCGGATGACATCAAAAATCCGGGCGACCGCAAAATTGTAGTCTGCACGGGCCTGGGCATCGTCCGGGGTTTTCTGCAACACGTCACCTGCCGAGGCCGCCGCATCTAAAAAGCGTCCGATCCGGGACTGGGGCGGGGCCGCCCGGTCCTGCAGGGCCTGGCTGGCCAACTGACCCGCCGGAGTGGGTGACTGATAGGCAGGCTGCTTTTCCTTGACGGTGGAGTAGTGGGAGCAACTGGTGACCGCCAGCGACAAGACCAGGAGCAGGGAGCGGAATTGGAATTTCATGGAAATCAGGAAGGACAACAGGCAGGCAGACGGCCAGACGGGGGAGGTTGGCCAGGCGCCGGCACGGAAAAAGGGCAGCTATCCGTATCTAAATGCAATCAGGGAGACCAGGCCAAAGATCGGGTTTTTTCGAAGTCCGGCAGAGCCTGTTTGAACCGTAGGTCCTGGCAGGGTGCCGGCCATGGTTTTTGGTGGATCACCGCAAGTCCGGGAGGAAGCAACACTGACAGGAATGGAATGGTAAAACGCGGTATTTTGGGTAGTTTGGCCCCATCCAGCCCTCCAAAACCACCTTGGCCGGGGCGGTGCTGGTTCTGCTGGCAGGCGGCTGGATGATGCGCCTGCTGTTGCGGCAGCCTGATTCCCCTGCCCTGCCCCCGGCATTCCCCACCCCGCGTCAGTCCGCCGCCACCCCCGCGCGGGCCGGGAAAACCACGCCTCCTCCTGTCTTTGGATCCCCAGAGTTCAAAAAGATACTGATCCAGGGCAGCGCCTCCTGGCTGGAAGCGCGGCACCGCGATGCCCCCGGCCTGCTGGCGCTGTGGGATAGCAGCGGCGACGAAACCCACCTGCGCGAAGGCGCTGCCAAATTCCTCGACGACCCCTCGATCTGCACTGCCATGCTGGATCACTGGGTGACCTCCCCAGGCCGGATGTCCATGGAGGAAGCCCAGCTCCAGATGGACCGCCTCATCGCCACGGCCCCGGACAATCCCATGAGTTATTACTGGGAAGCGTGTTTTCTGGATCAGCTGCCCCGATCCACCTGGGCACCGCCCAATCCAGGCTACGCCGAAATCCTCACCGCCACCCTGCAGACCGCCCTATCAAAACCCGGGGTGCCCGACCGTTATCTCACCGGACGCCGGATGGTGCTCAAGGAAGCGGCCCTGGCCGCCGGGGCCTCCCCGCGGGAAGCCGCCCGGCTTTCCATGAATGGGCCCAGCCTGACTTCCATGGAATTCATATTCACCAGCCGCGTGGCATTAAGCAGGGAAAAGACGGGCCAGTCATCCCCCGCTGATCTGGAATTGACGGACCTCAGCATCCAGTCCGGCCAGCACCTCGCCGGGGTGCCCGGCCTTGCCGTCGGATTCCAGCAGCGCCTTGCCCAATTAGATAGGGAGCGCTCGACCATGCGGCTGGAGCGCACCCCCGATGCGATGATACCGGAGACCGGCCAAAACGTCAGGGAATAGTTGGAACAGCGCCGTCTCCATCCTCCGGAAGAGGAAGCCTTGCTGGGCGAGGAATCGACCGTCACCCGGTTCCCCGGCGAAATGCCCGACCTTATCATCTCCAAATATGCCGATCTCTTTGCCCGGGAAGGCGGGTTTTCCGCCCTCCGTTGGGCGGCCGGGGAAGTGGCGCGGGAACGCTGAACCGGCTTGCTGGACAGAGTCTGAGGCCATGGGCTCCACACCATCACCGGATCCGGAACTTCATTCTCTCCGCCGGGCCGGAGGGCTCACCCGCCTGCACGCCATAGCTTCCGGCCGGCCGGAGTTTATTGCACTGGCGCGGTCAGGCGGGCGGCCTGCACCGCGAGGCGGAACCAGAAGCCATGTTCCTGGAGTTCCCCGGGCCGGACCAGCCGGGCGTGGCTCAGGTCGTTCTCCAGCATGGCGGTGACCTGCCGGGTGAAATCCCGGTCAGCGAAGGCCATGGTGATTTCGAAGTTGAGCCGGAAGGAGCGGTTATCGAAATTGGCGGTGCCCACGGTGCAATAAGTATCATCCACCACCACGACTTTGTGATGCATGAATCCCCTGGTATAACGATAGACCTTGATTCCGGCCTTCTGCAGGGCCTCCAGATAGGACCAGGCGGAATACTGGACCAGCGGATTGTCAGCCTTATCAGGAATCAGGATGCGGACATCCGCCCCACGCAGCGCTGCCAACTGGAGGGCGCTGATGAATTGTTCATCCGGCACAAAGTAGGGGCTGGCAATCCACAGCCGCGTCTTCGCCATGTTGATGGCGTTGAGAAAAAAGAGGGTGCAGGTTTCCAACGAGTCCGCCGGGCCGGAGGGCAGACACAGGACCGGACGCGAGACTCCGGAAGCCGCGGGTTGGGGATCCCAGTTCAAGCCCTCGACCGGGCCGCCCGAGGCCCACTGCCAGTCCTCCATGAAGGACACCTGGATGCTTTGCACCACCGGACCCGCGAGGCGCAGGTGGGTATCGCGCCAATAACCGAATCCGGGATCGAGGCCCTTGTATTCCCGGCCGACATTGAGTCCGCCGACCCAGGCTGCGCGGCCATCGGTGATCACGATTTTCCGGTGATTGCGGAAATTGATCTGGAAACGGTTGGCCTCGCCCTGCCGGCTATTGAAGGGAAATACCGGAATGCCGGCCTGCTTCAATTCATCGGTGTAGGCGCGCGGCAGCCGGCTCCCGATTTCGTCGTAGAGCAGATAACAGCGGACACCGGCCTTGGCCCGCTCCAGCAGACGGGTCTTCAGTTCCTGGCCCACCTCGTCATTCTGGATGATATAGAACTGCACCAGGACATATTTCTCCGCCTTCGAGATCCCTTCGAAGATAGACTGGAAGGTGGCATCGCCATCCACCAGCAGTTCTGCATCATTGCCGGTGGTGAAGGGAAGTTTGGCCAGCTTCTCCACCAAAAAGGCCCGGTCGCGGTCCGGTTGTTCGATCAGCTTTCGTTCGGTCAGGGTTTTCACATAACTGCGCCCCCATTCCACCACTTTGGCGTCATCGAGACGGCGCGCAGTCACGTAACCATTGAATTTACTGCGTCCCAGAATCCAGTAGGCGGGCACCGCCGCATAGGGAAAGGTATTCAGGGAAACCACCCAGCCGATGGCTCCCTGGGCGGTGCGCACCCCCATAATGGCATGAACGGAGGTGAGCAGACCCACGAAATGGCTGAAGAGAACAAAAAGAGTGATCCACAGGCGGCGGCGGGACTTGGTTTTGGAAGCTTTGGCCCCGGCACCGGAAGGCGCGCCCGTCTGGTCCCGCTTTGTGGTCGGTTCGGGGTCATTCATGCGGCAGAAGGATCGGCAGGTGAAACCCGCTGCAGTGGGCAGGCAGGAACGTCAGGGCGGGATATGCCTCACGGCAGGGCTCAGCCCCTTCCAGCAGCAATACACCGGTGCCCTCTGCAAGGAAGCTGAAAAATCCATCCCCCAGTCCAAGCGACGCGAGGCCAGGCCGCTTCTGCCGCATCAGACCGGGCGGCCTGCCGCGTGGCCAAAGCGGCGGGCCTTGAAGGCCAGGACTACCAGCAGAAGGCCGAAAAAGATGGCATAGGTGGCGATGATCCACAGCAACGCGACCGCCCCAGCCATGGGTCTTGCCATCAGCACGACGCCAAAAGCGACCGAGGCCAGGCCGCCCAGTCCCAGCATCCATTCCCCTTCGATTTCCTTGCGTAGCCGCACAGCCGCCACAATCTGCAGCACCCCGGTGGCGACGGCCCAGAGGGCGATATAAAACAGCAGGGCCAAGGCTGTGAGCCCGGGAGCACTCAGGGTGAGAGTCCCGACTCCAACTCCCACGACCCCCCAAAGCAGCAGAACCCACCAGTGCCCGTCATCCTTGTGCCCGGCCATGGAGGCCCAGACGCCGGCCACGCCATCAATGAGGGCGTAGACCCCGAACAACATCACCAGCGCCGCCAGTGAAATGCCAGGCTGAACCCACGACAACACCCCGAACGCAATGGCCATGAGCCCACGCAGCAGCAACAGCCACCAGGTGCGGCGCAGGATGCCGGCCAGCTTCCCCCCGATGACACCCATGATAGGGATTTCCCGCGTGATTGGATTACTCATGGCTTCGGCTTGGTGTATAGTTCTGTGAGGCGGTCCCTTTCCCCAGTGAACCCCCGTCTGACTGACCAAGGGAATGTGCCGGACAATACGGATCCGGTCAAGCTATTGGGATCTAAGGCTTTGGCTTATCCTTGCTCGAAGAAATGGCAACCCGGGCCCGCGGTGGCGCCGGAGCCGGGCTTGGTCAGAGCACATGGCCCATTTTCTCGCGTTTGGTGGCGAGGTATCGGGCATTGTCAGGATTGGCTTCAGAAATGATGCCGAGCTGTTCCACGATTTCCAGGCTGTGGCCTTCGAGACCGACCACCTTTTTCGGGTTGTTGGTCATGAGCCGGATCTTGCGAACGCCGATGTCATGCAGCATCTGTGCCCCCATGCCGTAGTCGCGCAGATCCATCGGGAACCCCAGTTTGATATTGGCTTCGACGGTGTCATAACCCTCCTCCTGGAGTTTGTAGGCGTGGATCTTGGCGGCAAGGCCGATCCCGCGGCCTTCCTGACGCATATAAAGCAGGACCCCGCGGCCTTCATCCGAGATCCGCTGCATGGCGGTATGGAGCTGCCAGCCGCAGTCGCAGCGGCGGGAGCCGAAGACATCGCCGGTAAGGCATTCGCTGTGCACCCGGACCAGCACAGGCTCCCCATTGGCGACATCGCCTTTGACCATGGCGAGGTGCTCCTGGCCATCGACGGTGCTGCGGAACAGATACAGATCGAACTCGCCGAAATCCGTAGGCATCTTGATGACCTGCTCCCGCACCACCAGTTTCTCGAGGTGCCGCCGGTATTCGATCAGCGCAGCGATGCTGGTAATTTTGAGGCCGTGTTTCCGGGCAAAGACCCGCAATTCCGGCAGGCGGGCGGGGTTGCCGTCGGTATTGAGAATCTCGATGATGGCGGCGGCAGCAGGAAGACCGGCCAGCCTGGCCAGATCGACCGCGGCCTCGGTGTGCCCAGCCCGGCGGAGCACGCCTCCAGGACGGGCGACGAGGGGGTTGACATGGCCCGGTTGGGAAAGATCGGCCGCGATGGTATCCGCTTCCGCCAGCAGTTTGATGGTATGGCAGCGGTCCGGGGCACTGACTCCGGTGGTGATGCCTTTGGCGGCGTCGATGGTGACGGTGTAGTTGGTGTGAAACTGCTCGCGGTTGCGCGCTACCATGGGGCCGAGGCCGAGCCGTTCCGCGATTTCCTGGGAAACGGGAGCGCACAGCATTCCGCGGCCCTCCGTGATCATGAAGTTCACCTTTTCCGGAGTGAGCAGCGCGGCGGCGCCGATCAGGTCTCCTTCATTCTCCCGGTCCTCGTCATCCGTGACCACCACCAGGCGGCCGGCTTTGATCTCAGCAATAACATCTTCCACGGAATCGAATTCCGCATCGTCGGCGTCTGGCATGTAGGGAGTGATGAAAGTTAGAGTTCCACCCGCTTACGGGTATACTCGGAGGACTGGGTCGAAAAGAGAGTGCCATCGACGAGGGTATCGGTAACGTGGCATTTCACCCGGTTGCCCTCCGCTTTCATGGTGAAGCGGCTCTCAGCACCATTGATCCCGCTCTTCACCGTCCAGATGACATGTTTGCCATCCTGGGAAAGCTTGCCGCCGTATTCATTCTGTGAGTTGTCGCCGAAATACCAAGCGCGGTAACGCTGCTCCGCCGCATCGTAGGTGCAGATCCACTTGTAGGAGGAATTCAGGTCTTCGCCCTCCGTCTGGCCTGCCATTTCAAAATACCGGCCTCCCATGGTGAATTTGCCTTCCCACTCGTCCTTCCAGGATTGGGCGGGACGGCCTTCCTCCTCGAAGCGGAGCGACTCGCGGCCGGTCCAGCTGCCTTCGAGGGATTGGAACACCTTCATCATTTTGGTGATCTGTGCCTGCTCCAGCTCCCTCAACTGCTTCAGGCGCTCCTGGATTTCTTCAGGGGACAATTGCCGCTGGGACTCCTCCTCCGCGGGCTGACCGGCCGCCTCCTCATTTTCCTCAGCGGCCCGGAGCGCAGGCGGCGCGGCGAACAGCAGCAGAGCGGTAAGGCCAGTGAAAAAGGAGAGGGATTTCAGCTTCATAGTAAAGGGAACTTAACCCGCTGCCCGCCGGGCGCAACGAAGAGTGCAGCCCGGATGCAGAGGCGGCCCCGTCCTCGAAGACGCAGATTAAAATGACACCGGAGGTGTTTTTCAGGACGGGGTGGTTGACTCAAAATTCATGTCATCCTGAGGCGGGTTCGATTTTGGTCGAACCGGATGATGCGGCGGGTTCAAGCCGCGCACAAAAGGGAGCCTCGGGGTGGGGGCTGATTTACGGTTGGTAAAATCGGCCTGCTGACGCCTGATAGCTTGCAGGAGTTACCCGGCGCGGGATTTGAGGGTGAACGGGTTGAGCTTGGCTGTGCCGGTTGATCAGACTGAACCGTGCGGTACCGCTGGGATACCCGTCTTCACGGAGTCGGCCGCATGGGGTGCGCGCCTCCGGCTCATCGGTCTTTTCCACGCAGCCATGGTGGCGTTCTTTTCTGATGAGTTTGAGAGTGGGCAGAAAAACTTTATGAAAGCCGCTCCAAAGGGTAAGGAGGTTGCCAGTTGAGGAACTCGGGCCGCTGGTCGCTATCCACTCCTAAAAGAGGGAAGGGCTGAGGCACCTGCGCTTTGAGGGTGCCGTCCCCGCCAAGACCCCGATAGCGCCGCGCCCCGGTCCCGCTTCGATCCCGGGCTATCCGCCAACAAGCAGCCTGCCCCCGGGCACCTCGATGAGGTGCTTGCGGCCAAGCCCTCTGAAGGTCATGCACTCGTCGGACAGCAGACTGCGGGCCTTGCGGCCGCGCCGGTTCCGATGCCGCGGCTGCTGGATTTGAAGGTATTTACTTATGGCTTTTTGACCGATGGGAGTTGGCAAGCCCACGGTGTCATTATTTTTGAGTCAATGCGACCTTGTTGGCATGGGACATGGGTGATGAGAGCCCAGGGTCTGACCCCGAACCCGGCGATGACCCAGCGTTTGAGCCGCAGCCGGTCGCAGACCTATTTGAAGCTGAAGGCGTGCGCCAGTTGCACAAACACCATCGCCGCCAGATGCCTCCAGACCGAGTAGTTGCGGGCGTGGCAACCACCCCATGCTCCCGGGCGGCGGCCTCGACGATGCTCTGCGGAATATATCTGGGAAGCTTCTCCACCACCTTGATACGATGGCGTGTTACCGGGGCGAATGGAGGCGAAGTTGTTGTGATTGGCATCGCAACCCCAATTCACCCCCCCGCTACGCCACCCAACTTCACCCCCACCCGCCGCACCCTATCACTATCTTGCGGGATGCCTGTGAATGCCAAAATTGAGTCGAAAATGACACCTGAATTTAATGATAGTAAAATTCATGCCATCTTATGCACAGCCCGTCACCTGCGCTATCCGGCCAACGTTCAATTTTGGCACATTACTTTTCTTTCCCATGTGTTGACATGCGCCTAGAGGATCACTGTGTCCTCATGGATACTATAACAAATCTCATAGAATTCAGCCCATGCAATTCAAACATCTGTTCAACCCCCGGGTAGTGCTCCTGCCTCCCCTTCTGATTTGCGGCCCCCCCTGCGCCTTCGGCCAAACGGTGATTCCACCTTCCTTTGCGTATCCCGTTGGGGCTGTGGATGCGGCAGCGCCCGGGTTCAGAATTAAAACCGTCCAGGCAACCACCACTGCTGGCGAACTGCCGAATCGGATCTCCCGTGCGGAAGCCCAATTGGCAGACCGTCTGATCAATCCGGTCACCCTGCTTCCTTATGAAAATATCGCCAATCTGGAGGGTTTTGGTCCGGATGGCTATTTCAATGAGGAAACCGTCATTAACTATACGTCAATACCCGGTATTCCGGGTTCCGAAGGCCACACAAACAACGTTGCCTTGGAAGCGATTACTTATCTTTTACTGGAACCGGCGACCTATACCATGACGGTGAACAGCGATGATGGATTCCGGGTGACCACGGGCCGGAATCCGGACGATCAATTGGGATCGATTGGCCTTGGTGAATACGATGGCGGCCGGGGTTCTGCGGATACCAATTTCCAATTTACCGTCACGGAGGCAGGTGCCTATGGCTTCCGCCTGATCTATTTCCAAGGGGGCGGTGGTGCCAATGTCCGCTGGTCCTTGAACCCCACGGGAGAAGACCCCCTGCTAGCGGCCCAGGTGCAGATAAATTCGGTGGATGATCCAGGCGCTCCGGAAATTCCCACTTCCATCAAGGCATTCCGCAAGGTGACCGCTGCCCAGCCGGCCTATGCGGAGTTGGTGACTCCGGCCCCGGATGCGACCAGGGTGGGGCCTACGCCTGAATTGATTATCAGGCTGGCCGATGGCAATTTTCCAGTGAATCCGGCATCCATTCAGTTGTCGCTCAACAATACGCCGCTCACGCCCACGATCAGCAAAACCGGCACCAAAACTACCATCAGCTACCAGGTCTCCTCCCTGCTGGCGAGCAAATCCGTGCAAAATGTCAGGCTGAGTTTTGCGGACACCAATCCAGCGCCTGCCGTCACGACTGGGGATTACCAATTTACGGTGCAGGAATACAGCAACATCGTGCTGCCCAACCCTCCAATTGTGGAAGAAACCTTCGACTCATGGGCGGAGCAGATCAGTCCTCCGGCCGAGTTTACCCAGAATGTGCTTGATGGCCTTGAGCCGACACCAACCACTTGGAAATACCACGGATGGACCGTGGAGCAATACTCAAACAGTGGCTCTGAATGGGATTTGAATAACCCCAATTCTACAGCCTTTAATGCTTGGGTGGTGCTTTCCCGGCAACGGATCTTGGATATCGGGGTGCTGAACCGCTGGGAGGGGCCTCGCCGGGTGTCCGCCGTGGCCGAAAATTTCGTCAACGGAGTCCGGGTTTCGTCCCTGATGAATGGGAATTATTTTTACGCAGAGTCTGATCAACGGGGTGGCAGCCAGGTCCAATATCTATTCTCTCCTGATTTTGATCTGACGGGGCACACCAATACCTACCTCTACTTTCATAGCATGTATGAACAAAACCAGGACAGCCTGGGTTCGGTGGAATACTCCATTGACCAAGGGGCGACGTGGTTGCCGGTCCTCTACATGATTGATGTGGCGGATTTAGTAAATGATGAAGCTGGGGCCTTGGATCCTGAGGCTACGCTGTTGAAGCCTCAGGGGGATACGGCCGGCTATACTGACCCAGTGTCCCAGGAATTCAAAGGAGGCTATTACGGGGCCTTCATCGGAGCCGACCCTGCGACCTGGTCCACGCTGGCACCTTACATCAGCGGCCGGATCAACGATGACTTCACGGAATCCAAGCGGGTGGAGTTCTACCGCCTGCCCCAAGCCGACAACCAGTCCAAAGTGCGTTTCCGTTTCGCCCAGGCGGGCACTGGCAGCTGGTACTTTGGCATCGATAACTTCGCCGTGTATTCCACGAGTCCGAATGACACCGCCAAGCCCAAGCTGGATGTCACCACCGTGGATGGCAAAGTGCAACTGACCTGGCCTTCGGTGGCGGTGCCCTACGTGCTGGAAACGTCCGCCAGTCTCACCAATCCGGCGTGGACGCCGGTGGCGGGGGCTGATTCAATTGGAAATCAGAAAAGCAAAACCGTCACCCCCACCGCGCCCCGCGCCTTCTATCGTTTAAGGCAATAAAACTTGGAATCTCTGGATCAGGCTCCCGGAAACCAGAATCCGGGGGCCTGAATCCTCCCTTGGGATTTTCTTGTCGGCCGCCGGAATTATTGCCAATTAATTAAAAATTCCGGCACCATCATTTTCTTTATCCGGAACCGTTTGTCCGAAGAGAAACATCACCACCCCGGCGCGAGGCTTTGGTAGGCTCCCGCGCCGGGGCTGGTCCTTTCCCGGTGGAAGTTCCGGGTCCGGTCTCACTGGATGCCCAGTTTCCGTTTCGATGGTTGTGTCACCGCAGGCCACTTGGGTCGCAGCACTCGTATTTAAAAGCGGACTGCGGGACAGTAACCGCGCCGGATGGCCGCTTTGAACTGAAATGCCACGGATATTTGGACCAATTTTGCTTTAGGCGGGAGAGAGTTTGCAGGCTTCGAATTGAGCCGGGGTTTGGTAGGCCAGGAAGGAGTGCCTCTGGTGGTGGTAGTAGGATTCGATGTAGCCGAAGCGTCCGGTCCGGGTATCGACGGCGTCGATGAAGGAGCCGTCCTGGAGCATTCCGGTTTTCAGAGTGCCCATTAAGGATTCCGTCCAGACATTGTGATAGGAATTGGCCCTTGCGGACCTGCTTTGGCGGATGCCGTAGCGGGCCAGGAGGCTCCGGTATTCACGGCTGGAGTATTGGCTGCCGCGGTCGCTGTGGAACATGAGGCCGCGGGGCGGGCGGGAGTGCAGGGCCTGGCGGAGGGCATCGGTGACGAGCCAGGCACGGAGGTGACCGGCGAGGGCCCAGCCGACAGTCCGGCGGGAGTAGCGAACAATCACCACGGCCAAATAGAGCCAGCCTTTAGTGGTGGGAATAAGTGATATCGCCGGGTCACCCCTGGTCTGGAACCCCGGGAAGGGGACGCTCCAGCAGGAGATTTAGCAAGGGGCGGTCCGCCCGGCCATCGCTGGTTTTGGGTACTAAGCCCCGGCGCTGGAGGGCTTTGGGGCGAGGATGATCGCGGCTTTTTTAAAATGCAAGTTTCCACCTGAATGTGGCCCCAATCCCGCCGCAGAGCAGATTGCTGCTGACGCAAAACTCTCCGGGCAACTCCGGCACCGGTTTTCCGGTATCGAGCAGTTCCACGGCTTGGGGTTTGAACTAGCCAGTGTATCTTTTGTGGTGCTTTATTTTCTATTCTTAAGCTTGCTGGTCCAGGAATCTACAGCATTTCAAGCTCCCAGTGCGGATGTGCGTGGGAGAAAAATCGGGAGCATGCCGCACGGCTTCAGCCGGCTGGAAAACCATGCAACGATGAACCAGCTTTATGAGTCCCTGCTGAAGCAAGCAGCGGATTTCGCAGCGAAGCAGGTAATTTGTTTTTCAGGAAACCGCCATGGCATGGACCAGGAGACCGGGAACCGGGACGGTGCAGCCCCCTCCCTCCCCGTTCCCGGCCCCGCCCATGCCGTCACCCCCGGAAAGTAAATTTCTTTCAGTAATGCTGCACCGGATAGTGACGACCTACAGGTTTCCACCGGCACCCGTTCGATTGGATCATTACTCCTCCGGGATCATGGGTGGCATAGGTGGTGACCGATGCCGCTGCAGTTAAGCCCGTCACGGATGACACCCGGCCAACCGCAGCACCGTCGTAAAAATGAGAGGGTTTTCCCTCATCAGGATCAAGGAAAGGGGCAGGGAGAATGACCTCCCTGCCCCGATTATTACCAAGGCTCCGTTCACAATGGGCCTCGAATTGGGTTACTTATTATTTCTCGAGGCGGAAGAACGCGCGGGCCCCAGCCACGGGCACAGTCATTTCCAGCGTAGCGTCGTTTTGCACAGGCTGGCCTGCCACTGGTGCCCATGGCCCTGCTGGATTGATGCTGGTTTTCAGCACCCGTCCACCCGGGATCGCAGGCCAGGTGAGGGTGATGTTGTTTCCTGATTTCTTAATATCGAGAGCATCAGGGGCCACATCCGTAAAGTGGGTGGAAGTGATACTGACAGAAGCCAGATAGGTAGCCCGGGCAGGAGCATTGCCACCCGTCCAGACGGCGATGAAGGCCCCACTGAAGCGGTCGTAAACCACCTTATGGAAGTTCGGGTCAGTATCGATCTGACCGGCCGGGGAATCTCCCATGAAGTAGGGGGTGCCAAGCTGGCTGGGCAGGGCCACCCCACTGGAATCATAGAGACTGAACACGTAGCCATCCGGCAGACCGACCGAGCTGTTGTTCGCACTGTGTCCGATCAGGATGGCACCACTGTCAGGATCAGCCGCCAGCTGGGGATGCCGGTGGGTGAATGGATTGCGGTTGGTGCCATTAAAATAGGGAATCGCAGATTTCGCCTCACTGAAAAGGTAGGAGGGACTGCTGCCGATTTTAAAGTAAGTCAAATCCCCTTTGGAAGCATCATTTCCATTGTCGTAGGCGGTCAGGATCTGGCCATTGAAAGGATTCTCCATCGAAGCGGAATGCCCCTGCACGCTGTCTGAAGTCGAAAGGCTTTGCTCCGCACCACTGATTTGAAGCTGGCCGCTGAGCGCAGTGGTTTGAATGACTGATCCCACAATGTGGTTGAAAAGGGGGCCGCCATCCGTGTTGGAGGTGTAGAGGAAGGCATCGCGGCCCGGCAGATAGGCGACATCGGGATCGTCCTCATCCCCGGCAGATTGCGCCAGGTCAAGGCGGCTGGGCACGGCTGTCAATGCCTCGCCATTTGGCCCAAACAGGACGCCATAGGAGCCTTCACCTTCACCGGCAACCTTATGTTCGGCGACCACGATGAAATTGCCGTTCCTCGTGCTGACTGCCAGAGCCACATCGTCGTACGACAAACCGTTGGCCAGACCATCAAACACCGCGACCCCGGCGAGAGGTTCACCATCACCGGCGACGGATGCAGGATTGACGCGGGCAACCATCAACAGATCGTTCTGGGTGGAGGAAGCGAGCCGTGCATTGGCCGCCACCACGTATTGTTTGCTGACTGGGTTGTATTTGACATCGGGCCGGTTGAGCTGGCCGGCGGAATTGCCCATGATCAAGAATGGACCTTTTGTCCTCGTCAGGGTCAGCGGATCGTAGAAATAACCCATGAGAGCATGCACCGCCGGATTGCCGGTCGTGGGGTCGTTATAGACACCTGCATTGATTTCATCCACCACTACGACAAGGAGTTCCGGCTCATCCGTATTGGCGGCCAGATTACCATTCCGCGGGCTGATCGTGGAGGTCTCATCCCCAGTGCCGGCGGCAACGAGCACAGGATCACTGATTCTCATGCGGGGACCATCTGGTGGAGCGAGGGGCGCGGCAAAATCCACCCAAGCGACGTAAAAGCTGGCATCGGCCAGGTCAGCAACAGTATCGGAAGTGGTCTTGCGGCTTTGGATGACAAACTTGCCGCTGGTGGAATTGAACTCGTAGGAGAGGAAGGCTTTACTGGCCATCGGCACATCCGTGCCTTCCTCAAAATCAGCCACTTGGAGCAGCAAAGTGCCGCTGGAGGCCGTTTTGCCGGGAACACTCATTTCATACGTGCCGGTTCCCGTGCGGACCACCGTAAAGGTCCCGGCCGATTTCGACTTGATGCCTGTGGTGCCTTCAATTTGGCCACCAATTAGGTTTTTGGCATTGTAGGGCACGTAGACAAATTCAAACTGGGACTGTGACGGGGATACTTCGTCCTTGGCGACGGCAGAATCCTCACGGACCGCGATATTCCATCCCGAGGCACCGGTGGCTTCATCCAGCACCGGGGCAACGCCCACGATATTCACGTCACTATTGCCTTGGGAGGAGGTGGTGAACAACATCCCATCCGTCGTGGCATTGATTCCGGGAAGCCGCAACATACCCAGCCCGCCGTAGGCGGCAGCCGTGGGAGCGATCGCCCACGTCATGATCCCGGCGCTCAGACCGGCGGCGTGTTGATCCTTGTCATCCCACCGGGCCACACTGGAGTCTCCGGAAACAGGATTCCCGATATTCCCTGCGAGCCAGCCGGCATCATAGGGGAACCACGCCACGGAATAGCTGAAATTAGCCTCGGGGCTGGACCCGTGGGTTCCGGCGCGTCCCGTATTGATATCAAGATTTCCTCCACCAAAAGTGCCATCTACCATGCTATAGCCGGAACCTGAAGAAGCTCCGGAAATCGCCACCGTAGGATAAAAATCCCCTTCCCCATCCTGCCAGTTGATGGGGCCATTTTGCCGGGCGGCAGGAATAACGACCCCAAGCTTGGGCGAGGGACGCCAGGCCTGGTTCTCCGGCATGGACTGGTCGGAAGAGCCATCAAACTGGGTGAAACCCTGACTCATGGTCAGATTCGCGCCCACGGGATCGGCCGGAGCCAGCCGCATGGAAAAATCTCCCCGGTTATAACGGTTAATCGACCAGGGAACCGGACCATTGCCTTCGAACCCCGTAACTTCCGCATTGGAGTCAAAAGCGGTGCTGCCTTTAGCCATCACATTCACCCCGGTCACTGCGCGGTTGGGAAAAGCACCGGGAGGCGCCACTCCATCAGCCACGACCGGAGCCGGTCCAGCCGCTGAACCTGCGGCATGAAGCTGACCGCCGCAGACCAGCATCAGCGAAAACGGAATCATCGAACGGGTAATCAGTGAAATCCTTTTTTTGGAATAACATTGCATGATCATATAAAAGATGAGGTTGGTTATGTCCCGCGTCATACTGGACTTGACGCGGCACCATCCAATGAATGGTTTTTTGGCTGAATACAAATTAGGCTGCATGCCGTTTTGGACAGCTTTAATACAGTGGTCTGGCTCAAAAGAGACACGTAGCCCCCCTACTTAATTTTTTCGGCAAATTACCGGAAAATATTAATCACGCCAACTCAGCATCCTGCTTTCGCCATCATAGCAGAAATTATACGCAGAGCCCTCCCCTGGGTTCTTGACAGCCTCAGCGCTTGACTTCACTCAGGATGCGCTGCGCGGCATCCACGGGCATTTTACCGGGTGGAATATCAAAGCCAAGGGTATCCCCATTGGCCTGAAAACCGTTACCGTCGATATCCACATAAATCGGATTGTGAAAGGCAGTGGGGCGAAGCGCCGAGGGCGGGGCCGTACCATAGGATGGGGCAAGGCTGCCATTGCTGTCCAGCACAGCGACAATGAGGTGGGCATCCTGGGTCAGGGTGACGGGGATGACCCGGTCAAACTTCACCACCCCGGAGCCGAACCAATCCGGGTGGCTGGCCCGGGTAAAGTTAAGTTCCGGCAACGGCCTGCTATTCACAAAAACTTGCACGCGATCGATATCCATCCAGTCAGGGCATTGAACTTTAACTTTTAGCTCCACCTTGCGGTCCATCGCCAGCAAATCGTCCCCGGGCAGGAATTTACCATTGGCCTTCACTGTCAGAAATGGGCCTGTGCTGAGGATGGTGTGGCCGGCCTTGGCCTCACGGACGGGCCCCCGCCAGTCGATCGCGGCAGGATCATCCACCGGGCTGGGCAGCCAGGTGCGCCAGGCCCCCACGCCGTTGGTATACACATCATGGGCATCTGCCACCGCCACGGCTCTCATACGGTTTCCAGTATTGAGCAACTGAAGCCAGATGAACTCCCTGACAAATTCCACCTGCCGGGGAAAACCGGGTTGGCTGGCGGTGATCCGGAACGGGGCTTCCTCAAAAATGCCTTTGTCGAGGAAGTTGATCACTTCCCAAGCGTCCACAAATTGATTGCTCCCGGCAAATCCACCATCCGGTGTGCCATCGCCATCCCGGTCGGAAAAAACGCGTTCCAGTCTGGGGTGATTCACCTGCACCCAGCGGTCCGGCTCCCTTCCCTGCCATTCGCGGAGGGTCAGGGCGCAGATTCTGGGATCATTATGATGGTGCGGAGCTCCATTGTCCTGGGTGTGGAAATGCGGGGTGAAGGGGAAGGCATTGAGATGCTCGCTGGGACCGGTCAATTCCACGCCGGCAACAGTGCTGAGAAACGGCGAAAGGCCCAGTTTTTTGATAAAAGGGGCGCAATCGTAGAGCCGATTGTGCTCGGTGGTGGGGGCAAATTCAATGTGTTCTGCGGCGAGATTAACGATGCGGTCCGGCGTGCCACAGACGTTATCGCCACTGGCCGTGGAATGATTATGAAAATCGGCACTGATATAACCGGTGGTATCGACCTGGCGCTGCAACACCCCCGCAACAGGGACGGTGGCTCCCGGCGCGACGGTGATATCCTTGACGACATGGGAAAACTCCGGCCCGTGCCCGACCGTGACGCGCCATTCCCCGGGAGGGACCGCCATGCGGAAACGCCCGGTGGCGGAATGATATTGATCCTTGCAGCCATGCGCCCGCTGGACCGGCCCCAGATCCGCAGGCGCCGTTTTACCCAAGGGAGCCAGCATCACCTTGCAGGGCAGTGGAGTGCCATCGCTGCCCGTGATATCAAAGGTGAGAGCCGCCTGGGCGGATAAAGCCAGGTCCCGCTTCACCACGCCATCGGCGTCCATCGCGAGAGTAAATGATGCCGGGGCACGCCCAGTGTCGGCGATGCGCACGCCCACTGGACCCGCTGGAGCCTTCAGGACAATTTTCCCGAAAGCGTCAGGATAGGCCGGCATTTCAGGGCTTCCCCCTAGCGTGATCCAAGCCACGGCACTCTCCGCAGGGCTGCCGGAAGGGTCTTTCAACGTCAACTCCAGAGTGCCGCAGGGGGCAATGGCTGACAGAACCCCGCCCACCGCTTCTGCAGGGGAAGAGCCACAGATCAGCGTGCGGGTGATGCGATGCTCCGCTCCCGCGGCGAGGTCGATCCCTCCCCGCGATGCCACGATAGCGTAGCCGGCTTTATCAGCGGGATCGACTACATCCAGCCAGGAAACGCCCTGACATTCCCCGTGACCGGGAAAGGTTTTGAAGACGTCGTCGAGTTCGAGATGGGCGGACTGGGCCGTCTCATTCCGCAGCAGGGTGGTGACTTCGATACCATTCATGCCATCACGCAGCACCCAGGACTGGCGTTGATAAATGCCACCATGGGAAGGGGCGGTGGTGACACATTCCACCTCTGCGGTGCCATCACTGCCATCTCGCACCACCCGCACCCAGGAGACTGCGCCGCGTTGCCCGGCCGGACAAAAAATAGTCAGGTGATCATTTCCCGCGCCCTTCAGAGTCAGGTCGTAAAGGCATCCCGGCGTCATGCCATTTTCACCATAGAAAGTAGTCATGTTGGCGCGGCGGTCCGGGAGATTTCCGGAAACGACGGCTTCCACGCGGTCATTGCGCAGGATGAAATCCCCGATGATCCCGTCCGCTTCCTTGCCGCCAGGCAATTCGCCGGCCCGGGCTGCGCTGACTTCATAAGCCTCCGGTGCAGCCGTCAGGATGGGCGGCTGAAATACGATGGAGGCGAAAATCAGAACCAGAGATGGGCGGAGCATTTCCATGCATACTGCGGGGAATCGTGCCGTCTGTCTGTTTCCTGAAACAATATTGTTGCAAAGAAAACACCCCCTCCTGACACCTTTAATACGGCGTCAGATGGCACGGCGCTTGACATGACTGCCAGCCGGAGTCCAAGTCGGATCATGTCACCGCCGCATGTTATCGTTATTGGTGCCGGAATTATCGGCTTGGCTCATGCCGTGAGCGCCCGGGAGGCGGGCTATCAGGTTATTCTACTGGAGCGGGATGGTCGGGCGCTGGGAGCCTCCGTGCGGAATTTTGGCACCCTTTGGCCGATTGGCTGCGCGTTTGGAGTGGAGCGGGAGCAGGCATTGCTGGGTGTGCAGCGGTGGAAGGAACTGGCGGCCAAAGCAGATTTTTGGATCAGGCCGCAGGGTTCCTTGAGTCTGGCCTACCGGGAGGAAGCCTGGGATGTTTTAACACAATTTGCCCGTCAAGGGGGTGGCTTTGAACTATTGGACAGCGCTGAAACGCAGCAGCGTTTTCCAGCCGCCAATGGCAAGGGCCTGCGCGGGGCCCTGCACAGCGCGGCGGAGACGGTGGTGCATCCGCCTTCCGCCATCCTGGCCCTGACGGAATACGCCCGCCGGATTGGGGTGGAGTTTCACTTCGGCACGCCGGTGGTGAAGGTGCATGAGGATGCCGTGGAGACTTCAGACGGCAGGCGGTTCAGGTTCCATCGGCTGGTGATCGCTGCCGGCGAGGAAATGCGGCTGCTCTTTCCGGAAGCCCTCGCGGCGGCGGAAGTTCAGCGCTGCCGGCTGCAAATGATGCGCACGGTGCCGCAGCCGCCCGGCTTTGATCTGGGAGCGATTTTTGTGAGTGATTTGACCCTGTGTCACTATCCAGCCTTCCGGGATTGCCCGGCCACACCGGCCCTGCGGGCGCGGCTGGAAGCAGAACTGCCCCGCCACCGCGACTGGGGCGTGCACGTCATCGCAGCCCAGCACGAGGACGGCTCCCTGACCCTGGGAGATTCCCATGAATATGGAGCGGATTTTGTTCCAGACAGTTTTCCGGAGGTGGAGGAATTGATCCTGTCTGCCCTGCGCGATTTTGTCTGTGTGCCGGAATTGTCAATTGCCGCACGTTGGCAGGGCGTCTATCTCAAAAGCATGAAGGGGCAGACCCAGGTCGTGCTCCACCCGCAACCAAGCGTCACCATGGTCACCGCGATGGGAGGCTTGGGCATGACACTGAGCTGGGGCCTGGCCCAAAAAACGATTTCCTCATGGCAATAAACAACATCGGTTTAATCATCTTTGACTGGGCAGGAACTTTGGTGGATTTCGGCTGCCGGGCTCCGCTTTCGGCCTTTCACACAGCTTTTGAAAATGCGGGTCTGCCCATCACTGAAGCCGTGGCGCGCCAGCCCATGGGGGCCCACAAGCGCGACCATGTGAAGGAAATTTTAACCTATCCCGAGGTCGCTCAACGGGTGCACACCGTGCTGCAGCGGGAACCGGACGAAACCCTGGTGGATGAAATTTACGCCGACTTTTCCAAGCATCTGCCAGCCCTCTTGCCCGTGCATGCGGCTCCCATCCCCGGCGTGGTGGAGGCCTTTCTATGGCTCCGCAGCCAGGGCATCCGGATCGGCAGCACCACCGGTTACCTGCGCAGCATGATGGACGTCCTGGAGCCGGTGGCCCGCGCCTCCGGCATTGCTCCGGAGTTTTTGATTTGTGCCGATGAGGTGCCCCAGTGCCGGCCCGCGCCGTGGGCTTGCTTCCGCATCGCAGAGCACTCCCGCGTGTATCCCATGTCCCGGACCATCAAGGTAGGCGACACCCCGGCGGACATGGCAGAAGGCCGGAATGCCGGCATGTTCTGCATCGGCGTGAGCGAGACCGGCAATGAAGTCGGACATAGTCAGGAAGCCCTGGCCGCCATGAGCACGGACGAAAAGGAAGGATTGATCGCCAAGGCTGAAACACGCCTTCTGAGGGCGGGAGCGGATGTCGTGCTGCGCAGTGCAGCAGATTTGCCGGCGTGGATTTCTGCCCGGGCATGATCGCCCATACAGCCATTTTTGCTGGCGGCGGCGGGGATGCGCTGACGAAGGATTGTGACGGATTCTTTGCCTATAGGATCAAACACGGGGCGATGCTTGGGCTTCATTGGAGCCATCATGAAGCAGCCTGAAACTTTAGCAGATATTCTCAATGTTTACCGCGAACATGGACACCGGCATTATGGGGAAGACGTCACCGAACTGCAGCATGCCCTGCAATGCGCCAGCTTTGCGCAATTTGCCGGCGAACCTCCCATGATCGTCGCTGCCGCGCTGCTGCACGATTTTGGCCACCTTTGCCATCAGTTGGGAGAAAACATCGCCGGGCAGGGGGTAGACGCCCGGCACGAAGAGATCGGCTATTTCAAATTGAAGGATTTATTTCCGGCAGAAATCGCAGACGCCTGCCGCCTGCATGTACCTGCAAAACGATACCTGTGTTGGAAGGAACCCTCCTATGAAGCGGACCTGTCCGATGCCTCCCGTCAGAGCCTGCTGCTCCAAGGAGGTCCGATGCAGGAGGAGGAGGCGCAGGCCTTTGAAGCGGAACCTCACGCCACAATCGCCATTAGGGTCAGAAGATATGATGACATGGGGAAAGTGCCGGACATGGTCACTCCGGATCTGGAGATGTTTGTACCCTTGCTGGAATCCATGATCCTTCCTCGATCCGGTCCCAGAAGAACCATGGATGGCAATCACAGGCATCCCACAGGATAGTTATAAAGAAGGGGTCCGGAGGCGATGAAATTGAGTGGCTGGGCGGGGAACCCGGATTGAATCAGGGTTACGATGCCAACCAAAACAACTTCGTCTTCATCCGCCCAGCCACCACGCCGTCACATGAATGTGCTGGGGCCAACTTCTCAAATATATTCCGCAGGGGATTGTCCAGGCCGTCGCCCGGGAGCATGGGGTGGATGCCCTGGCCCGCAGCTACTCGGTGTGGAGCCATCTGGCGGAGATGGTGTTTGTGCAGCTGGCGCTCGCCTTTAGTCCCAATGATGTCTGCGACTGGCTGCGGGGCAAGCGCCAGGCCATCACGGGGTTTAGGGTCACGCCGCCGGCACGCAATACGCTGGCCCATGCCAACAAGGGGCGCTCCGCCGATTTCGTGCAGAGGGTGTTCTGGCGCATCTTGGCACAGTTGCGCCGCTGCGAGCCGGGATTCGGCACGGCACGCGCAAGGGGGGCCAACTGCATGGACTGGGCGCAACATCGCCGGCGCAGCCGCAGCCGCCGGGGCGGCAGAGACAGACGGAGAGGAACCAGTCGCCCGCAGGGCGAGGGAGCCGTGGGGCGGCGACTGAGTCAACGCCGCGGCCAAGCTGCACCTGCGGCTGGACACCGGCAGTTTTCTGCCCGCCTGCGCCATCGTGGACACCGCCCGGTAACATGATAACAAACGCGCCAGCGAGGTCTGCGCCGGGCTGCAAAGCGGGGAGGTTCTTCGCGGTGGTGCGGGCCGCGTTATGGGAGCGGCTGGATGCCCGCGGACTGCTCCGAAGTTATGGGACCGCATCGCCCTCACACCACGGGATAAAACTGGGAATTCCTATCTCGGCCCCCATCCCATTCACCCCTTCCCACCGGGGAA
>CAIZWU010000134.1 GCA_903936775.1 uncultured bacterium
AGTCGGCGAACTTCGTGCCGAAGGCCATCATGTAGAGGAACTGGACTACTCCCTTGGCTGGCTGCCCTATGATTACAAAGTGGATATTCCCCCCTATGATCTGGCACCTCATCTCCGCCTGCAACTCAGCAAATACGTCTGCACGTCCATCGGCCTGATCATCAGGAAAAAAGCCTGAACGCACCCTTCCGGAGCAATGCAGCCCAGGCAAGGATGCCTCTTCTGCCCAGCTCCATCCTTTTACCAATGGCCCCATCAGCCCCTCCTCCCTTCCTGGCCGTCCAGAGTGACCGGCCCATTACTCCCGATCAGCAGGAGCGTCTCACCTTGGCCGCCTTATGCCACGACTGTGATGACATTCCCAAAATCGCTGGCGCCGGAACCGTGGACCGGACTTCATCCCCTCCAGTGCAGATCATGCACAATGGAGTGAGGGTGGCCGCAGACTGTTATTGCGGTCCTTGGATGACCCGGATCATTGAATCACTCGCGGGCCATCACGAACCACAGGAGGAGAAGGCCTTCCACCTCGTACTCGAAGCCCTCGGGAATGCCCGCAGCATGGTCGAATTGGGAGCCTACTGGAGCTACTATTCGCTTTGGTTCCACCAGCGTTTCCCCGGTGCGGACCTGCTTTTGGTGGAACCGGACCCGAATTTTCTGGAGATTGGCCAATACAACCTCGCGCTCAATGGAGCGGCCGGGACCTTCATCCAGGCCGCCGTAGACGCGAAGCCGGGCATGGAAGCGGCCTTCCCCTGTGAAAGTGACGGCCAACGCCGGCCGGTTCCCCTTGTTTCGGTGGACAGCCTGCTGGAAGACCGCGGACCGGTGGATTTGCTCCTCGCAGATATCCAGGGCGCCGAACTTTCCATGCTGGAAGGAATGAAAAAATCCCTCGCCGCCGGCAAAGTCCGGGTGGTTTTCATTTCCACCCATCACCACTCGATTTCCGGCGACCATCTCACACACGAGAAATGCCTCGACTGGCTGCGGCAGCAGGGCGCCTGCATCCTCGCAGAACATACCGTGGAGGAATCCTTTTCAGGCGATGGCCTGATCGTCGCTTCCTTTGACCCTAATGTCAGGCCGGTCATCCACCTGAGCTATTGCCGGGCACGCGACAGCGTCTTTGGCCTCCCCAACCACCAGCTGGCAGCATTGGAAAAAGGAGCAGGACCCGCCCCCGCAGTATCCCCCGCAGTCAGCCGCCCTGCCGGTTCCGATTCCCGCTTCATCAGTTATGCCCAGCATGCCGAGGACGTGCTCCTCTGGCGGGCGCTGCGCGAGGTGCCGGCAGGTTTTTATGTGGATGTGGGAGCGTTTCACCCCACCACCGACTCCGTCACCCGGGCCTTTTATGAGCGCGGTTGGAGGGGCATCAATGTCGAACCAGTTCCGGCCAATATGGCCGCCTTCACCGCCGCCCGGCCCAGAGACATCAATCTTCAGGTCGCGGTATCCCGGGAAAATGGATCCCGCACTTTCCACGAAATCGTCGGCAGCGGCCTGTCCGGTTTTGATGGCAGCGGGGTGGAGGATCTCAAAAAGGCCGGCTGGGAAGTCCGGGAACACACCGTGGAAACAATGACCCTGGCTTCGATCTGCCGGGAGTATGTGACCGGCGAAGTTCATTTTCTCAAGATAGATGCGGAACAGCACGAGCAGGAGGTGCTGGAAAGTGCTGACTTTAAAACTTTCCGCCCGTGGATCATCCTGGTCGAATCCGTCGCCCCGCTCAGTACGGACCATACCCACACCGCATGGGAACCCCTTTTGTTGGGCGCCGGTTACGAGTTTCTATTCTTTGATGGCCTGAACCGGTATTACGCCTCCAGCGAAAGGGTTGCCGCCATGAGACCCCATTTAAACCGCCCCGCCAACCCCATCGACGATTTCCTGCCGTTCCGGGAGGTTGAGTTGCAGGCTGCGCTGAACAGGGTCAAGCCTGATCAGCATTTCCGGACAAAAGCTGAAACCAAGATCAGCCACCTGGCCCGGTCCCTGGCTGAATCCTCCGCAAAAATAAAGTCCCTCGAAAACAAACTCCGGTATCATGCGGCCAATCCAGTCAGGGCCTTGAAGCTATGGTGGAAACATCTCACGGGAAAAACCAGGCGGTAACCCTCCCGTTCAAGGATTCAATATTCCCTTTTCCCTCGGGGGAAATCGGTGCTATGGGCTGCCCTTTCCATGGATACTACTGCTCCCCACGTCCCGTTTTCCGAACAGATCGCCAAGGCCTCCGTCCTGATCGAGGCGATGCCCTATCTGCAACGTTTCCGTGGCCAGACGTTCCTCATCAAATTTGGCGGCAGTGCCATGGATGACCCGGCCCTGGTGGAAATGCTGCTGCGCGATGTCGTCTTTCTGGAACTGGCCGGGATCAATCCGGTGGTCGTCCACGGCGGGGGCAAGGCCATCTCCAAAGCGATGACCGAGGCCGGCCTCACCGCCCGGTTTGTCGGGGGCCTGCGGGTGACCGATGCCCAGACCATCTCCATCGTGGAGCATACCCTGCACCATGAAATCAACCGCGACCTCGTGGAAACGATCAATCGCTTCGGCGGCCGCGCCATCGGACTGCCCGGCAAGAGTGTCTTCCTCGGCCACAAAAACGCGCCGGTGAAAGGGGAGGACGGGACCCCGGTGGATCTCGGTTTTGTCGGTACCGTTCATGGGTTCAACGCCGGCGAAGTCCTCGCCGCCATCCACCGCGAACAGGTGCCGGTGATCTCTCCCCTCGCTTCCGAAGAAGGCACCGGCGCTGCCCTCAACGTCAATGCCGACATTGCCGCCGCCTCCCTCGCCGGCAAACTGCGCGCCGCCAAGTTCGTTTACATCAGCGATGTCCGTGGCGTGATGCGCGACCCTGCCGATGCCTCCTCGCTGATCCCTTCCCTAACCGCCGAGGCTGCCGAAGCCCTCATCAATCAACGCGTTATCACCGGCGGCATGATTCCCAAGGTCAAATCTGCCCTGCAAGCCCTGGCCGACGGGGTCGAAAAAGTCCACATGATCGATGGGCGCATCCCCCATTCCCTCCTGCTCGAAATCTTCACCGACAAAGGAATCGGCACCGAAATCGCCGCCAGTTAGCTCTGCCCCTGAAATTTTACTTTCCTCCATGAATCTTCCTATCATCCAGCCCTCCCCCGCCGCTTCCGCCCAGGAACTGCTGGCCCGCTACACCGTGCCCAATTATGGCCGGTTGCCGCTGGTGCCGGAGCGTGGCCAAGGAGCGTGGTTATGGGATGAGTCAGGGCGGCAGTACCTGGACTTCGGCGGCGGCGTCGCCGTGACTTCCCTGGGACATTGCCCTCCCGCCATCACCAAGGCGCTCGCCACACAAGGCAGCAAGCTCATTCATTGCTCCAACTGGTATCAAATCAGGGAGCAGGGCGAGCTCGGGAAGTTTATCACCGAAACCGTCATGGAATCGCCCGGTAAATCCGTCTTCTGCAACAGCGGGGCCGAAGCCAACGAGGCGCTCATCAAGCTGGCCCGGAAATTCGGGCACGCCACGCCCCTGCCGGACGGAACGCCGCGCACCCATATCCTGACCTTCCATAACTCATTCCATGGCCGCACCTATGCGGGAATCTCCGCGACCGGCCAGGAAAAGGTGAAAGCCGGGTTTGCGCCTTTGCTCCCCGGTTTCACCCACCTGCCCTACAACGATCTTGCCGCGGTCCAGATGGCCCTCGCAGAGCACCCGGATACTGTCGCCATCCTGCTGGAACCGGTGCAAGGCGAAGGCGGCGTGAATGTGGCCACCGCAGAGTTCCTGCGCGGACTGGCCAAGCTTTGTCAGGACAAAAACCTGCTCCTCCTTTTTGATGAAGTCCAGTCCGGGCTCGGCCGGCTCGGCCACTGGTGCGGCTGGAAACCCATCGCGCCTGAAATCACCCCTGACGGCGTGAGCTGGGCCAAAGGCCTCGGCGGCGGTTTCCCCGTTGGGGCCGCCTGGATCCGGAAACGTCCGATCTTCCCGGGTCCTGACGCCATCGATCTCTGCGATGTGCTGGGGCCCGGCAGCCATGGCACCACTTACGGCGGTTCGCCGCTCGCCTGCGCGGTATCCCTCGCGGTGCTCCAGGAAATCAAAGACTCCCGCCTCTGCGGAAACTCCGCCACGACAGGAGCCGGGATCATGGCCACCGTCGCTTCCTGGCAACATCCCCTCATCCGCACCATCCGGGGCCTTGGACTGCTGATCGGCTTTGAACTGGATCCGGCCGCCATGCTGAACCTCACCGCCTATCAGGAAGCGGATGGTTTCGCTTCCATTTATTTGGTGAAGGCCCTCATGGCCGAAGGCCTCCTTACGGTAGCCGCTGGTCCGCTGGTGGTGCGCTGGCTTCCCCCTCTCAATGTCACCCCCGAAGAAGTCCAGGC
>CAIZWU010000135.1 GCA_903936775.1 uncultured bacterium
CCGACTACTTTTTCGATATCACGATGGCGGAAGATGACGCAGTTTTCCTCCTCAAGGGTGTCGTCATTGGAACTGATATTGTATTCGGTGGTGTGGATGGCCCATCCTCCGGGCTTGAGCGTTTTGAGTTGGTTCTTTAAAAAAGTCAGACCTTTTTCAATGGAGCCGAGGTGCTCGAAGGAGCAGGAGGACCAGTTGAAGTCGAAGTCCCGGAGATCGTCCGGGATATCATTCATATCGACTGGCCGGTAGCTGCAGAGGCGGCCGAAGGTATTGCTGTCGCACACTCCATCACGGTTGAGGTCATCCAGACCGAAGCAGAGCTGGTTGCCATGAGTCCAGCCCTTTTCCGTGCCGGCTTCCGGGTTGATGTCCGTGGCCACGATTTCACAGCCAAACGAGCAGAGGGCGGCCGGCGCCGGTTCGGTGCCGACGGCAAACCCAAGTCCCCGCTTGCCGGGACCGATCATGCCGCGCTGCTCGAGCGATTCGAGGATATAGACAAACTCCCACTGCTTGCGGTGGAACTCCGGTTCCCTCTTGATGATTTTGCACCATTTCAAATGGTGCTCGCGAAGAAAGTCGGCCTGTTTGCAGAGGGAGCTTTTCGTCGGTTCGGTCGGCAGGGAAGGGGGCATGTGGAAGGCCGCCCATTTGTTATGCCAGGGAGCGAGACCAAGGCCGCGTCTTTTCAGGATTTTTTCTGCACTGCGGCTGCGGTCCTGGAGGGTCTTGACGGTGGTTTTGACCTTGGGCCAATCCTTGATGGCCTGGTCGAGCCCTTTGAGCATGCGGTAGAGATTCATGAAGTAGCGGACAGGCGTGGGGATCAGGGCGGGGGTGAAGCGGGGTTTTTGGCATCCCACAGAGTGGCGGTCAACTCATTGAGCAATAAACTGGATCTTTGCTGGTCGAAAAGGAGCCGGTCAAAGGTATTCTGCTCGTATCCCCGTGTGTGTTGTTTCATCTGTCCAAGTTCCCGCAGGATCTGGGACTGGATCTCCATCTGAAGTTTCTGCACCTCCAGAATGGACTCCAGCGCGGACCGGGTGCCGGAATCCATTTTCCAGCGGCCCAGGGAACGGACCTGCTCCCGGGCGGTTTGGTGCAGGGTTTTGGCCGTCTTCAGAGTTTCGTATGCCTGAGCCCTGCCAGTGGGGGTGGGAACCGGCTTGCCGTCGGATGCCGTAGATAATCTGACGAGGCCTGGTTTGACCCGCGTCGGGCGGCTGATGGCTTCCTGCAGCAGCAACCGGATCTCCCCGGCGACCGCTTCCATGCTGTGCCGGGTGGTGATGGTGTCGTGGGCTTGCCGGCCTTTTTCCCGGATCACTCCAGGATCGGAGCACGCTTCGCGCATGGCCGCAGCGGCGGACTCCAGATCCGGTTCGGCCCAGGTGTGATTGCTCGAAAAAGGCCAGCGGCGCCGGCCGACCGGAATCATCTGATAGGGAATCAACCAGGAGTTCTCCGTCGTCATGAAGTCCATGTTGCCGGAGTAGGCGGTGCCGATGCAGGGTTTGGCCAGACTCATGCTCTCCATGAGGGTGAGCCCGAGGCCCTCGGCACGATGCAGCGAGACGTAGCAGTCCGCCCGGTTCATCAGGGCATCTCTCTGTTCCGGGCTGAGCCAACCGTCCATGAAAATGATGTCCGGACGGGACCTGAATTGCCGCTGCAGATCGAGGAATTCGGTGATATTGTCAGGATAGGCAGCTACGCTCTTGATCACACAAAGCGGGCCATCGGGGAGGGCTTCGGGGAAGGCTTTGATGAAAGCCCGGCAGGTGCCGGCTGGATTCTTCCGCTCGGCCATACTGCGGAAATCGAAGCAGAAAAGGAAAACGAAGCGATTGTTGTTAAGGGAGGCTGGCAGGGCTTCACGGCCGGCAGGGCGGGGAGGATGGATGAGGTGGCTGAACTGCCGGACCGGCACCGGGGAAATCTTTTCCAGGGCATTCCGGATATGGGCGCTGGCCACCCAAACCTCATCCACAAAATCAAATCCTGCGGCTTGGTGGGGCGGGAAGACTTCGGTTTCCCAAAACCACACTCCGATGAGGTAGCGGTCCTCGAAATAGGACCGGGGAAATGAAGCGGCGACGGAAGGCAGCAGATCCGCATTGAAGTTGAGCAGGCTCAGCCTTGAGGCCGGCCGGGGGTAGAGCGGGGGATGAAGCACCTGCTGTTTTTTTTCGGCTTCCCTTTCCGGGAAGAGCGGCAGGTCGAGCACTTCATGGGGCAACCCGATGAACCGGATGATGTCGACGAAGTCCCTCGCGGATTGGCTCAATCCGCAATTGCTGACGAAGTCTCCGATCAACTGCACCCCTTCGGCCTGCAGTTGTTTGATAGGTTCCTGGAGGGAAGGGGTGGTCATGTCTTTGAAAGCTGTCTAACGGATCGCGGATGGGGATGCAACAGGAATCCCCTTGGCCGGCATTGCCGCAGGACCAAGGCCGGGCTCAGGGATGCGGAGCCCCGCCCGCAGGCTGGCCGGAAGGCAGGGAGCGGATCAACTCCTCCAGCTGATCCGCGAGGCGTTCGTTGTGCCGGAGCAGGTATTGATGGCGGGTCTTGGCCTGCTGATCCTGAAATTTTAGTGCGGCCGACAACTGGACGAGGGCGTGGCGCTGGGCACCCGCCAGCTGGATCATGTCGTTCCGGGTTGCGGTCAGATTGGAGGGCAGCTTCCAACGGGAGGGCGTGCTTTGACGGATGCGGTCCTCCAGTTCCTTTACTTTTTTCAACGCTTCATTGGCGGTGCGGCGGCCTGGCAGAGGCGGCTTTTTCCGGGGTTTGAGGGTGGCGGCTTTTTCGAGGAGCCCGAGCATGCCCTTGCCGCACAGAACCGGATGATATTGCCTGAGGACGCTTTCCTGACCGGTAGCGGCGCGGCGGGCCACTTCCGGGCCTCCCTCAAAAACTTCACGCATGGCTGCGGCCGCCGCGGCGGGGTCGGGCTCGGCCCAGACCTGGGTGGCTTCGTAATGCAGGGATCCCCGGCCGACCGGAACCGGTTGCCACGGCACCGGCCATGCCGTCTCCGGGCTCATGAAGGCAGTGTTCCCCGAATAATCGGTGGCGATGCAGGGCTTTCCAATGGCCATGCCCTCCAGCAGGGTCAGTCCCAGTCCTTCCGACCGGTGCAGGGAGACGCAGGCGTCGGCCCTCCAACAGAGCAGATCGCGGTCGGCCGGGCTCAGGAAATCGTCCAGGAAAAGGATGTCAGGCCGGCTGGCCCAGCGCCGCTTCAGGAGGGCGTGATCCACGGGATGCAGGGCCGCATTGATTGATTTGATGACACACAACGGGCCGCTGCCGGAGGCCTCCGGAAAGGCGCGGACAAAAGCCTCGCAGACGCCGGAGGGGTTTTTGCGTTTGGCGCAGCTTTGATAGTCGAAAGCGAAAAGGAAAACGAAGCGGTCCTCCAGGGGAAACCGCTTCCGGCCTTCCGCGGCGCTGCCACTGCAGGCTTCCACCGGATGCGGAAAGAGGTGGACCGGCACATCGCCGCTTCGTTTGAGCAGAGCCTGCTGGATAAAAGGAGTGGCCACCCAGACTTCGTCCACCTGACGGAATCCCTCCTCCATGCCCGGACTCAATTCCGGCAATTCCCAAAACCAGACACAGATGACATACTTTTGATCGGTAAAGGACGGGCCAGCCTGGTGCAGGAAGCTGGGAATCTGGTCCGCATTCATACTGAGCAGACTGATGCCGGGGCCGGCCCCGGAGGGGGCGGCAGTGCTGGTTTCAAAAGGCACGGTGGCCACATCATGCTTCTCCCATGCATGGGTCAGCACCGGGACCCCGGCGGTCTGCAGGCACCGGGCAATGCGGCGGCCGGTTTCTCCAATGCCCAATCCGGAATTCAGGAAGCCAGCCAGACGGATTTCGGGCAGAGGGGAAGAGAGAGGCATGACGGGCGAAGTAAGCTGAGGCCGGGAGAGAGCCGGGGAAAAATACGATAATGGAAACGCTGCCCGGTTTTGAAAAGCGTGAAAAGCGTCCCCCTGAACCGCGGCGGGCCGTCTTCAGTCGGTCACGGGTCCATATTTGTGGCCTACGGCTTCACCACCAGAGGGTTTTACCGACAGGGTGCCGCCTGTTTTTTTCAGTTTGAGTCCCTTGTAGGTCTCACCACTGACGGGCTCCAACCGGAAGAGCAGTTCGGCCTCGATGAGTTGCTCATAGCTCACTTCCGTGGCCTCGGGACGGTCGACAAAGTAGCTCTGCGCGGCAAAGGCGATTTGCTGGAGATTGTTCCGGATGGTTTCGCCCACTTCTTCATTGGCTCCTTTGTTTTCTTTCAATTCAGCGGGTTCGTTGGCCAGGCCGGAGCCGGTTTTTCCCAGGATTTTGCTGTAGGCCCCGAAGCTGGCGGCGGACAGGAACGCCACGGGAAGGGTGACCGCGGCGGGAATGAGGGATTTGAAACTGTGCGGGGAGGTGGATTGAAAAACCATGCCCTCGGGGAGATTGGCCCGGACGCCGGCGATGGGCTGGGTCGGCCATGGAGAGAGCTTGCCGAATTCGTCCATGGCCATGCGCAGGGGGCTGGAGAATGACGAGGGGGCATCGGATACGGCGCTGCGCATCAGGTGGTCGAAGGCCTTGAACACCGCAGGGGTGACGTAGGAAAATTCATTCCCCTCCATCGGCAATCCTGCCGTAGCCTTCCGGAATGCCTCACTATCCGCCAACGGGGATTTGGATTCGAGGAATTCCTTGAGCGCGTCCGGGTGGCTCGCGATCAGGATACGTTTGGAGCTCAAATCATGGTGGATCAGGAATTGAAAGTCCGGTGCGCCTCCGGCCGGATTGGGGCTGGGAATGATGCGTTCAAAGCCTTCGCCTTTTTCCACGGCAGCCCGGCCGGATTGCTTGGCATATTCCATCATCGGAGGGAAGAGGAAATCCAATTGGTCAAAGCTCACCACCAAATGGAAGGCGGGCACCACAGTGCTGCTGCCGGGCAGGGTGAAAGTCTTCCCGGCTTCCAACCGACCGGCCATCATGAGCCGGGTGTTCAGCTTTCCGATAAAGTCGGCCGCCGTCATCTCCAGTCCCGGCACCGGGAAACCCAGCAGCCCCTTGTATTGGTTCAAGATTTGGGGATCGCCGGTGCTGCGCAGCACCGATTCCGTGATCTCCAGCAAGGCGCTCAAAGTCAGCTCCGTCTCCAGCACGAGGTCCGAAGCGGCGGGTGCCAGCCGGGGCGACTGCAGGGGCGCCGCGGCACCCCCAAACAACTTGGCCAATCCCGACCGGCCTTCCGGCATGTAAATCATGGCCCGGTTTTGAAACAGATTGCCTTCGGTTTTTTTCGAACTCATGCCGATGGCCTTCACCCGGTCGAGTCCCAGTCCCTGAAGCATTCCGCTGGCGCTGAGCCCCGGCGGGATGGCGGCGCCCAGTTCGGTGCGGGCGAGCCCCATCAAAGCATCACCCACGCCGGCAAACCTGGTCAGATCCCCTTCCAAATCCAGAATGGCGTAAAACACGCCGCCAGGATCAAGGTGCCGGGCCACGGCGGTAAAGCTAGAGGGCGGCTCTGCCTGTCCCAAGGCGGGCAAAGCCGCCAGGAAACATGCCAGAGCACCAGCATAGGGAATCAGACGGAGCGGTGAATTCTTAGCCATGGTCAGCGGATAGCAGCGGAAATGCCCGATAGCAATCCCTGAGACCAAACCCAAGGCAACGCATCTACGTCTACTCCATCCAGAGCCACCAATCTCCCGGGGAAAAATGGCGGACAGGGAGGGATTCGAACCCTCGTTACATTGCTGTAAACACGCTTTCCAGGCGTGCGCGTTCGACCACTCTGCCACCTGTCCGTTACCGCCGTTTCTCAGGCGAGTGGCGAGTCTTAGCGGGCCACGGGCGCCTTGCAAGGAAGAATACTAAACTTGTGGAATTTGTTCAATGCTCCGGGTCGTGCCGGGCCAGGTACCCCAGTCTGGTCTTTGCCCAGCGCTGGGCACGGGCCCGGTGCAAAGGCGGTCCTGACCACCTGATCGATTGCGTTCTATTATGACCGGGCGGCGTTTTTCACTGGATTTCTGAAAAACGGAGGACAAACTCGCCGTTCCCCCTTTCTCCATCCCCCAATCAATACCATGGCCACGGACGCAACCACTCCTTCTCCTTCTCCCGAACCCAGCCTGCGTGAGGCACGCCCCTGCTGCTCGGAAAAAACGATGGCTTATCTGATCATGCGGGTGCTGCTGGGACTGATGTTGCTCATCGCCGGAATGGAGAAATTCAAAAGCTCTGACAGCCCCTACTTCTACTCCTTCAAAAACTGGCATGATGACGTGGATACGAAGTCCGGCGAAGTCATCAAGGCAGGACGCTGGCTCACAGTCGCCAAGCCGATTTTTGAATTTGGGGGCCTGAACAATCCAGAAGTCTTCCAATTCGGCACTTTTCTAGACACCAAAACGAAGGACGGCAACGTCATGAAGGGGGGCGAACGCATCTCCAACCTGGTGACTTGGACCTTCTACTACTACGCCCAGTATCTGCCCTATTTGATGCTGCTGGCGGGGGCCATGATTCTGTTTGGTTTTCTTAACCGGATCGGTCTCTTTTTGGGAGGCGGCCTTTGGATGTCACTGGCTTCAGGCCAGATGCTGTTGCCGGATAATCCTACCGTTTTTATGCTCTCGCAATATACCCTTATGGTTGCGTTTGCCCTCTCCTTGGTGAAGTACAATCGTTTCGCCATTACCCGTTTCTAAAACTTGGCACTACGGTGGCTCTCTGCGCCGTATCTACTTCCATACGGGACCCGCGCCCCGCCAGAACACACTCTCTGTCGCCATGAAATCCACTGCTTCTTCCACCGGCAAGCCTGACCTGACCCGCCGGAAATTCCTCCGCAATACCGCCATCACGGGTACCGCGTTGAGCTACACCAAACTGGCCGCCCATGCCGCCACTGCCCCTCCCGGAGCCTCCGATACGCTGAACGTAGCCTTGGTCGGTTGCGGGAGCCAGGGTGGCATTCTCAAGGGAGCCTCCCTCCGCATTCCCGGCATTAAATTTGTCGCCGTGTGCGATCTCTGGGACGTGAAGGCCCGGACCATGTCGCGCGCCATCGGGGCGGACGTGAAGGCCTACGAGACCATGGATGAAATGCTCAAGGCGCATCCGGAAATTGATTGCGTCTTGATCGCTGCTCCAGACTGGCTGCATGCTCCTTTCACCCGCAAGGCGCTGGAAGCAGGCAAGGCCGTCTACTGCGAAAAAATGATGTCCAATTCCCTGGAAGCGGCCGCCGACATGGTGCGGTCCCAGCGGGAGACCGGTCACCTCCTCCAGATCGGTCATCAGCGCCGCAGCAACCCGCGCTATCAATTCATGCGCAACCGTCTGCTGCGCGAGAAAAACCTGCTCGGCCAGATCACCCACCTTTACGGCCAATGGAACCGGTCCGTCAAAATGCCGTTTGAACCCAAGCCCGGCACCGGTATTCCCCAGGAAAAGCTGACCGCCAATGGCTACCCGGACATGTTCCAATACACCAATTGGCGGTCCTACAAAAAATTCGGCGGCGGCGTAATCTCCGATCTTGGAGCCCACCAAATCGATATCTTCAACTGGCTGCTCGGGACTACCCCTCGCTCCATGATCGCCAGCGGTGGTGTGGATTATTTCAAGAATCTCCCGCTCCAGAGCGGGGGAAGCTTCAGCTACGAGCAGCTCGACAACGCGGTTGTCGTTTATGAATACGACGTACCCGTCTACTCCGGCGGGGTGCAGGTCATGGAAGGGGACAAACCCAAAACCCAGCTGGTCCGCGCCATGTATCAAGTGCTGACCACCAATGGTTCGCAAAATTACTATGAAAAGGTGATGGGCGTGGAGGGCACCATCGTGATCTCCGAACAGCCGGTGTATAACCAAGTCTACCGGGAAAAAGACACTACCGGGGAGAAGGTCGGCACTTGGGAGCAACTCGCCCGTACCGGATTCCTCCGCAAGCCACCGGCGACCGTTTACAACAAATTCTGGGAGCGCCCCAAGGCTTGGAATATTCCGGATAAATGGCTCGCCCGGGAAGGCACCCAGGACGTCCGCGTGTCCATTCCGGCCGACCCCTATGAACTGCCGGCTATGCCCAAGGAGATGGACGAAAAACCACCGCACCAGTTTCACCTCGAAAACTTCTACAACACTGTCCGGGCCCGCGGCAAGCAGACTGACCTCAACTGTCCGGTCACGGAAGCCTACAAGTGCGCCGTCTCGGTGCTCAAGATCAACGAAGCGGTGGCTACCGGCAAACGCATCGATTTCCAGCCATCCGATTTTGTCGTCGCCTGAAGCGCCCAGCCCATTCCCTACCCAAAGATGAAAAAACGTCACTACCGCCGCGCCACCACCGCTGTCTCCACAGCGTGTCTCACCGCCCTCCTCCTCTCCAGTTGTGAAAAGCCTGCTCCAGGCCTGTCTAAGATCAGTGCCTCCTCAGCCCCGTCGGTTTACACCGACGCGGCGGCGCCCGCGCCCGCCCCTTCCGCTCCGGCAGCAGTGGCCGTGACCAAACCCACCCCGGCTCCAGAAGCACCCAAGCCCGCGATGCCCACTCCGGCGGTCGTCAGCACGCCTCCCCCGGCGGCGGTGCCTGAGCCCCCGGCAGCCCCGGCTCCGGCCCCAGTGGTGGCACCTCCGGCTCCCGCCGCCCCGCCAGCCCCGGCGGCAGCTCCCGTTGCCATCACGGGCCCGGCGATCACCATCAAACCGGAAATGCCGAAACCCCTTTTTGTCGGGACGCCCCTGCCCAAGGAGAATCCCCCGCCCAATCTGGATACGTCAATTGTGCCTACGCTGGAAGTCAAGGTTCCGGAAGGCGTCACGCTCCTCTCCAAAGGAAAGCCCGTCACTTCCAACGACTCCGCCCCGATCGGAGACCTCACCCTCGCCACGGATGGCGACAAACAAGGGGATGACGGCTACTTCGTGGACCTCATGCCGGGCAAAGCCTGGATCCAGATCGATCTCGGCGAGTCCAAGGAAATCTGGCTTCTGTGGGTCTGGCACTTCCATAAACAGAATGTCATGTTCAAGGATGTGATTGCTCAGGTTTCCGATGATCCAGAGTTCAAAACCTCGACGGCTGTCTTCAATAACGATTTCGATAATTCTGCTGGATTGGGTGTCGGCCCTGACAAGTCCTACATCGAAACCAACAACGGCCGTCCGATTCCCGTCAATGGGGTCAAAGGCCGCTATGTTCGCTTCTCCAGCAACGGCCGCGACCTTGATGATACGAACCAATACATCGAAGTCGAAGTCTACGGGAAATAATCCCCGGCAGGATTCCTGACACCATTATAAAAGCCGCAACCTTGCATGAGGTTGCGGCTTTTCTGTTGATCCGGTGAAAGCGGTTTTGGTCAGTGGCCAGCATCCAGGGACGGGACGTCGCCTTGCCGGCCTGGAGGACTCCCAATCCGGTTTTCTGCATCCGTTTGGGTTTGATGGAGGAGGACGGAGCGCATCCGCAGCCGCTGCCGCAGGCGTGGGACGAACTGACTTTGGGTTCGTGACGGCTGCGTCTGTTGGTGGCAAAAGCCTTGCGCCGCTGCCGGCTGATCAGGGCCAGCGGGAGGATGACCAAGCACAAGGAGGGCGAAAGAGGCGAAGGATACCCCTTCGCCCCGGGTTTTGAAGAGCGTCGGAAGAGAGCCCTGGTTTGTGTGGGGAAAAAGTTATGAGGCCGCGTACCTTGCTGGGGAAGAGGCCCTGCGGGCGTAATCTGATGGTCACCAAGCGGGTGTTGTTCCAACCGGCGTTCAAGCTGGTGGGGCAGTTATTGGCCGCCAAACGGGATCTGCGGCTGGACCACGAGCTCAAAAAGCTCGACCGCTACGACGTGCTCATCCTCGACGACA
>CAIZWU010000136.1 GCA_903936775.1 uncultured bacterium
CGGTTGACCGCCGGCGGATTGCTCGAGTCCCTGATCCACCCTGGGGCGAAACTGGCACCAGGCTACGGTCAGCCCAAGGCCCCGGCGGAAGGGCCGGCTGACGCAACGGAATCCGGCAGTGCCATGCCTCCGATGGGAGCAGTTTTAACGTTGCGTGAACTGCGGGATCTGATCGCCTATCTGCTTACCCTGAAGGAGCCCTGAAACGGGCCTTCAATCGATGAACGCGCGGTGCCAGAGTTCCAGAATCACAAGGGACATGACCTGTTTGAGGTAGATGAATTCACGGGTTTCCATCCTCTGGACCAGGGCGGCGACCCGGGCGGGATCGAAGTAGCCCCGGGCTTTCAACTGCGGTTCGTTCAGGGTATCTGCCACCAGCCGGCGGAATTGGGGATGCTGGAAGAAGAAGTCCAGCGGCAGGTAGAACGGAATCTTAGGCCGTCCGTTGGGCCGGTTCCGGGGCATCCCGGCAAAGTATTTCTCGGCAAGCTGGCGCTCGATCCATTTGTCAGCGCTGCGGTTGAGTTTGAGATGCTGCGGCATCCGCTGCGCCAGTTCAATCATGCGGTGGTCCAGGAAGGGCAGCCGGTATTCCAGGCTATGCGCCATGGTGTTTTTATCCTGACGGATCAGCGCCCAGTCCTGCAGCCATTCATCGTATTGCACCCGCAGCAGACGGTCGAGGAAGGGCGCGTCGGTGACCCGGGAAACGGTGGAGGCGGACGGTTGGAAGATGTCGCGCTCCCGGGGAATCCATGACTCCGAAGCATAGCTTTTGAAGGGCGCCGAATAGATGTCCCGCCGCTCGTCCTCCGCCCAGAGGGTGCGCAGGGCGTAGAAGTTGGCCATGAGATGGCGGCGCGGGTAGTTTTTCAGGAAATCCACCCCGCGCTTTTTGCCCTGGCTGCCGAGGTCGGCGGGGAATTTGAAAAACTTGTTAAGCAGGGCGTGCGGGGTGGCCTGCACCGCCCAGCCGGCCAACGGTGCCAGCGGTCCCAGTTTTTGTGCGAGCAGGATTTTCCGGTGGAAGTCGTAGCCGGCAAAACACTCGTCGGCCCCCTCTCCTCCCAGCACCACCTTGAGATCCCTGGCCGCGCCCTCCGCCAGCTTGTAGAAGGCTATGATCAGCGCATCGCCCACCGGCCGGTCCATGTGATGGACGATCTCCGGCAGCAGATCAAAATCGCCCGGCTCCACATGGATCGTGTGATGCTTGGTGCCG
The DNA here is from genome assembly GCA_903936775.1 of uncultured bacterium. Taxonomy (GTDB): domain Bacteria; phylum Verrucomicrobiota; class Verrucomicrobiia; order Verrucomicrobiales; family V1-33; genus CAIZWU01. The sequence goes on from CAIZWU010000136.1 coordinate 1,226, forward strand.
AGAAAGGCAGCCGTCTCGGCGGCATCGCGGGTTTCATCGATGGGACTGTTGAAACCGATGCTGTAAGTATTGACGGAAGCGGCATGCTTCATCATGGCGGCCACCACCAGGCTGCTATCCACCCCGCCTGACAGATAGGCTCCCACCGGCACATCGCTGCGCATCACCAGCCGGATGGAATCCTCAAAAAGAGCTTCAAACTGTTCCTGCCACGCGGCGTCGGATTGCTGCTCCCGGCCACTGTGCAGGGGGCAATCCCAGTAGCGTTGAATGTTAAAGGTCCCATCGGCCCGGTGATGCAGACAATGCGCGGCCGGCAGGGTGAAGATCCCCTCAAACATCGTGGCCGGCTCCGGCACGTTGCGGAGGGTCAGATAGGGATCGATCGCCGCCGTATTGCAGCGGCGCGGCACATACTGGCTCTGCAGCAGGCTTTTGGCTTCGCTGGCAAACAGGAAGCGCCCCCCGGCCGCATGGTAATAGAGCGGCTTCTGGCCGGTACGGTCACGGGCAATCCAAAACTCACCGGTGATTTTACTGTGGATGCAAAAGGCAAACATGCCATTCAAGCGGGCCAGCACCCCGTGCAGGCCCCACTGTTCAAAGCCGTGCAGGATGGTTTCGGTATCACTCTGGGTCCGGAAACGGTGGCCAGCCGCCGTCAACTCTTCCCGCAACTCCTTGTAGTTGTAGATTTCACCATTCAGAATAATGGCGAGGGTTTCGTCCTCGTTGTAAATCGGCTGCCATCCGCCGGTCAGGTCGATAATACTAAGCCGCCCCATGCCCATGTGAAACCGCTGCTCTGGCCGGTCATAACGTCCTTCCCCATCAGGCCCGCGATGAACCTGCACTTTAGCCATTTTCCCGAGGAGCCCCTCTTCGCTGAAACCAGAAAAACCGTAGATACCGCACATGAAAAAACGCAGGGATGGAATTGGGGGAATCGAAAACCGGCCGCCGGAAACTCACCCTGCGGTCTACTGATTCTGCACTGGGAGCGGCACGAGTCGAACGGGAAAGCGTCCGCCCCGAAGAAGTTCCCGATCCCGCCCATAACGTAAAATCCAGCGGTCACTGGGCCCACGGCCATCCGGGTTCACTCCGGGTTGAGCACGGCCTCCACCAGCCATCCCTGCAGGCTGACGAATAATTCATATTGAAACCAATACTCCAGTTGACCGGCCTCGAGAAGCCGGCCGAGTTCCGGCACGCGCTCCGAGTCGATCCCGTAGCGGATGGAGAGCACGATACGGGCTTGGTTCATGGCCCGGAACCAAGCCTCGGCGTGATCCCCCGGAATGGTGAGAACGAAATGGGGCATGGGAGGCTCCTCCTCCACCTCCTGCATCTCCTCCACGGCCTGCTGGCTGACGTTCCCCTTGGCCGTGCTTTTCTGACCGGAGGGACTTGGTTCTCCTTGCTCCTCCGCATCATCAGCCACCCCGTCGCCAGCATCCTCCGCCTCTGGTCCGGGATCAAGGCTCAGCGTTTCCAGATCGGCCATTACCGTGGTGAAGCTTTCTGCGAAACTTTCGCGGAGTTCCGGCACCACGTATTCCACCCAGTCCATGGCCATTTCCGGCGTCAGATCGGACTCGATCGCCGGGGCAGGCAGGAGCCGCCTTTCCGCCTCGGGAGCGGCCGTGTAATCAGCCAGTGCCGGCAGGCTGCGGAAGGTCTGCACGTCCCAGGGATTCAACCGGGAGAGGCGGATGGAGCCATCAGGAAGTTTCTGGAGGTGCATCGCGGAGAGGAGATTGGACCGGGATCATGCGGAGAGGAACCCGGCAGGTGATGGAGGGGCGTCCTCCGGATTGCTGGCCTAGCCAGCTTTTTTCATGGAGCAGAGCAGTTGGTGTTCCTGAAGCTGTTTGACGTAAAGTTCGGCGGGTTCGCGCCCGCCAGTCCAGACGATGCACTGCCCTTTCTGGTGGACATCCAGCATCATCTGCTCCGCTTTTTCCCGGCTATAGCCAAAAATGCGGCGGATGACCATGGTGACATAGGACATCAGATTGACCGGGTCGTTGAAAACCACCACATGCCACGGCTGATCCAGATCACTGCTCTCCTCCTCCTCGATGGCCGGCAACAATTCCGTGTCCGAGTCAGGCAGGGCTGCCATGGCACGGAAGAGCAGCCGCAGGGGATCAGCGGCTGGCCACGGGGATGGCGGGGGCAGGAACATGGGCAATGACAAGGGGGGGCAGTTGACTCATCACGGAGCGCGTCCGGCGCAGGAATTCTTCTATCGAAAGCGTGCTCTTCTCATCCGGCCGGGCGGCCCGCCACTCGCAATAAAGAGCGGCCTGGAGCATGGGCAGATGGCCCACGTGAAAGGTGTGGGCCTGCAGCGCCAGCACGGTATGAAATTCCCCGGCCGACTGGCCGCATCCGACTGCGGCAGCCAACTGGGGCAGCAATTCCAGATGGCGCGCGCCGCGCTGGCGGCCCAGCCAGGCCCGGCCAGCTGTCAGTCCCGGCTCCCCGCCCTGCAGGGCATTGTCCGCCGCATAGATCGCCGCCACATCCCCCGCATCGGCGGCTGCACGCACCGCCAGCAGGTGAGGGGCGATCTTGCCGATAAACGTCCGGTTCGCCCAAGCGTCAAAAAGGCCCATTTTCCAAGTCAGCCGGGCAGGCACCTCCGTCCCCGTCAGACACAGGCGGACGGCACGGATCACTTCTTCCGCATCGCCGGGGGACACTTCATAAACTGGGTTGGAATCTGCCATAATTTCCTACTATGAAGGGTCGCGCTGGAAATTCAATGCCGGGCATTAAAATAGCTTAACGCCGTTTTGCCCGCCGCGGCAGCAGCGGTGTCAGGTTTGCCGCGCCTTCGCCAGCAGCGCGGTCCGGCACCGGGGTTGATTAACTATTTTTAGCAAGTCCGGAAAACATCCTTTTTTGCTAAAAATCTGCCTGATCCACTGCCCGCGTGCGCAGGGACGATCCGGAATCCGTCCCTTTGGGCAAAGCCCAGCGGCTCGAAAAAACGGCGAACCCGGCCCCGCCCTGACCTGGTATGCCGGATGAAAATTACGGTTTCCTATCGTCCTCAGGCCAAACCGAAGCCAAAATCCCTTCCTGCAACCGCTTCATCATCGCGAAGCCGGTTTCGGTTCCGTCCTCGTGCCCATTCAAATGGAGCAGGCCATGGATCAAATAAAGCGCCACTTCCCGCTCCGGAGTCTGCCCGTGCTCCCCCGCCTGCCGGAGCGCAGTTTCTGTGCTGATCAGAATCTCCCCGTGAGCGAAGGTGATGACATCGGTCGGCGTGGGATCTTCGAGGAACTCAGCGTGAACTTTGGCGATGGCTTGATCCGTGATGAAGGAAACCTCCACTTCCCTCAGGTCCGGCAATACCGGCACCTCCGGCCCCGGCGCGGCGATCACCAGAGGCCACGCCCTCTCCGCGACCCCCGTCAGGCGGGCCAAGTCCAGGGTCAACGATTGCTGATGATCGTAAAGCGAGAGTTCGGGGGGGGCCATTCCGGCAATCTCGTCAAAGCCCCCGGCATTTCAAAGGTGGATATTTCGGGACCGCCGACTCCCTCTGTTTGATGGCGGTTCGCGAAGCATCGTCGACCGGAAACCGTCAGGAACGCACTTTACCGGATGGGTATCGTTGCCATTCCTCATTTGTCATTTGGCGTTTCCCCTCTTCCCGTAGGGGCGATGTCACGCACTTATACATTGAAGGGAAGAGGCACCGCCCCGCGGGGGCCGGAGGTGGAAATCGATTTTGCGGCGGAGCTGAATCCACAGCAGTTGGCGGCGGTGACGGCTCCTCCGGGGCAGAGTCTGGTGATCGCGGGAGCAGGGAGCGGGAAAACGCGGACCCTGACTTACCGGGTGGCTTATCTTTTGAAGAATGCGGTGGCTCCGGAAAACATTCTGCTGCTGACCTTCACTAACAAGGCCGCCAAGGAAATGCTGGAACGGGTGGAGGCCCTGCTGCCCCAGCAGACCGCGGGATTGTGGAGCGGGACCTTCCACTCGGTGTGCAACCGGATCCTGCGCCGGCATGGCGAGTTGCTGGGGTTGACCCGGAATTTCACGATCCTGGACAGCGATGACATGAAGTCGCTTCTCACGAAATCGATCAAGGAAAGCGGCGTGGCCAAACAGGTGGAGGAGGACACCGGCGAGAAATTCCCCAAGGCTCAGGTGATCCTGGGATTGATCAGTCTGGCGGCAAATACGCTGACTCCCCTGAAGCGGATCATTGAACGGGACTTCAGCACGGATGCGGAGTTTGTGGCGGGGATCAGCAAGGTGGCCGCGATTTATGCGGAGAAAAAAGCGAAGGCGAATTCGGTGGATTTCGATGACCTGCTGGCGCGCACCCTGACGCTTTTCCGGGAGCAGCCGGCGGTGCTGGCGCAGTATCAATATCAATTCCAGTTCATCCTGGTGGACGAGTATCAGGACACCAACAGCCTGCAGGGGGCACTGATCGAGGCCCTCGCGGGGCAACACGGGAATGTGATGGTGGTCGGCGATGATGCGCAGAGCATCTATGCGTGGCGCGGGGCGGACTTCCGCAATATCATCGATTTCCCCGACCGCCACGAAGCCGCGCAGGTTTTCCGCATCGAGACGAATTACCGCAGCGTGCCGGAGATTCTCGAACTGGCGAATGAAGCCATCAAACTGAACGAAAAACAGTTCCCGAAAACCCTGCAGGCCGCGAGGCCCCGGGCGCAGATGAAACCGGTGGTGGCCGCGCTCTATACACCGCAGGAACAGGCGGCATTTGTCTGCCAGCGGATGCAGGAACTGCACGACGAGGATGGCATCGCCTACTCCGATATGGCGGTGCTCTACCGGGCCCATTTCCAAAGCATGGATGTGCAGCTGCAGCTGACTTCGGAGAACGTGCCCTTTCAGATCACCAGCGGGCTGAAGTTCTTCGAACTGGCTCACATCAAGGATTTCTCGGCCTTTCTGAAGTTTGCGGTGAACCCACGGGACGAGGCGGCCTTTGATAGACTGGTGCAGCTGCTGCCCGGAGTGGGCGCGGGATCGTCCGCGAAGATGTGGGCCGCCTGGCTGGCCAGCGGACCGGCCCAAACCGGTCAAACCCCGAGGTCATTTTCTGCCATTTTCGAAAAGATCAAGGTGCCGCCCCGGGCCGAAAAGGATTGGCAGCAACTGGGCTGGACCATGGATGAATTTGTCCAGGAAGACGGCACCCTGCGGGATCCGCTGTCGGTGATGACCAGCATCCAGGAAGGCATCTACCTGGCTTACATGAAAGCGACGTTCGATAACTTCGAAGCGCGGCGTCAGGATCTGGAGCAGTTTATGCGGTTCGGGTCGCGGTTCACCACGGTGGAGGAAATGCTGGGCGAATTGTCGCTCCTGAGCGGGCCGGAGGCGGCGGAGGGGGCCGCCGATTCCAGTGGCAGGGAAAATCAGGACGCCGTGACGCTCTCCAGCGTGCACCAAGCCAAAGGGCTGGAGTGGAAAGTAGTCTTTATCATCTGGCTGACCGACGCCATGTTTCCCAACCTCCGCGCCGCCGAATCGAATGGCGGCGAGGGCATGGAAGAAGAACGCCGCCTGTTTTACGTGGCCGTCACCCGGGCCATGGACCAACTCTACCTGACCTGGCCGCGGCTTTGGCCCAAAGCTTACACCGGTGACGCGTGGCAAATGCCGAGCCGCTTCCTGGAAAGCCTGCCGCCCGGATCCGTGGACGAGTGGCGGATTGGACGTTGAGGGGCAGTGGGCCAACGGGCTACACCCGAATAATTAGCTTTACCAGAATTTAATGAAGTTTATTATGATTTCAATAATGAATCTTCGACTTCCCTCCCCAGCTGTTTTTTCGTATTAAATCTCCATTCCCTTCAAAAAAGCCGCGATCCGACGAATTTGTCCATGAAGCACCGCCTTTTTTTCGCCATCCGAGCATGAAGTTCCCTGCTGCCATTTTACCGCTCGGCGGAATAGGCCTGTGGTTGATGTTCCTGGCGCCGGCCGGGGCGCAATCGCTCCAGGATTTGACCGGTCTGCTCAAGGCAAATCCGGATCTGCGTGATCCGGCTCAACGATCCCGCGTCACCGCCGGAATGAAGGGAATCGAAGAGGCGAGAAAACAGCGGGCCCGGACCGAAGCGGCCCGTCAGGGATTGCCGGAACGCCGTTCCGGACCGGTAGGGCGATACTCTGAACTGGTGGACTGGCTGGACGGCAAACCCCTGTATCTTTCGACCAATAATGAGAACGCGGCGATCTCCACAGGGGTTGATCTGTTGCGCCCCGCTCCCTATGCGCTCTCGGGATCCGGGGTCATCATCGGCCTGTGGGATGGGGGCGCCGCCCGCTCCAGCCATACCGAATTCGGGGGCCGCGTCACCGTCAAGGACGCCTCCTCCGTCATTGATCATGCCACCCACGTGGCGGGCACCCTGAGTGCCAGCGGGGTGGTGTCCTCGGCCCGCGGAATGGCCTCGGCCGCGACGGTGGATTCCTACGACTGGAACAACGACGCTTCGGAAATGATCTCCCGGGGGGCGGTCGTGGCGGGTGACCCCGGGAAAATCCAGCTTTCAAATCACAGCTACAACTACATCGGCGGCTGGAACTACGTCGGAGGCGCCGTCACCTGGGAATGGCATGGCTCCGGCAGTTCCAGCACCTCGGTGGAGGATGACTTTGGCCGCTATAACACCTACGCGCGGGATGCCGACTCCATGGCCTACAACGCGCCCTATTACCTTGTCTTCCGCAGTGCCGGCAATGAACGGAGCGACAATCCCTCCAGCGGACAGTCGGTCGCCCTGACACCCGGCGGCACCGCCGTGACCTACGATGCAGCCACGCATCCGGGAGGGGATGGCAGCTATCGTGGGGGATACGACACCATCGGATTCAACGCCCTCGGAAAAAATGTGATTACGGTGGGCTCCGCCTCCGACGCCGTGGCCGGCGGCCTCCGCAGCCCCGCGCAGGCAGAGGTCAGCTATTTCTCCTCTTGGGGCCCGACCGATGACGGACGCATCAAGCCTGACGTTGTCGCCAATGGAGATAGCATCTACTCCACCCTCGGCAGCGGAGACAACGCCTACGGCGCCTACAGTGGCACCAGCATGGCCAGCCCCAATGCCTGCGGGTCGGCCAGCTTGCTGATCGAACTCTACAACCGACTCTTCCCTGGCCAGGCCATGCGATCCAGCACCCTCAAGGGTCTGCTGATCCACACGGCAGATGACCGGGGCCTCCCCGGGCCGGACTATCAGTATGGCTGGGGGCTGGTGAATGCGAAAGCGGCCGCAGACGTCATCCGGATTTCCCGCGATTCCCCTGACACGGCCACCCTGGTGGAGAATCAACTGACCTCCTCGCTGCTGACCCGCACCCATCCTTTTGCGTGGGACGGCATTTCCCCTCTCCGCGCCACCCTGTGCTGGACCGATCCCGCCGGGACGGCCACCACCACGGTGGACTCCCGCAGCCCGCGGCTGGTGAATAATTTGAACCTCAAAATCATGGCACCGGATGGCACGGAATACCGGCCTTACGTCATGCCATTTGTGGGCACGTGGACGCAGTCTTCCATGGCCCTGCCCGCCACCACCGGCATTAATAACACCGACAACGTCGAGCAGATTTACATCGCGGCGCCTCCCCTTCCCGGAACGTGGCAGGCCGTAGTCAGCATCCCCGCCAGCCCCACGGCCACCCAGCATTATTCGCTGCTGATGTCCGGCACGGCTCCGGCCCCGCCCCTCCCGCCCGAACTAGTCTCCATTACGCCTGACTCCGCAGCCTCCGGCCTGATGACCGTCACCCTTTCCGGGGCAAATTTCAGGAGCGGAGCTTGGGTGAAGTTCACCCTCCGCGGCCAGAAAGAGGTCATTGCCGCCCTCACCACGACCACCTCCTCTACCCTCAGCGGATCACTCGATGTCACCGGAATGGCCTCCGGTTTGTGGAATGTCACCGTGACCAATCCTGACAACCAATCCAGCACCCTGCCGGCCTCCTTTGCGGTGACCGGCACCCTCTGGAGCCAGAATTTCGACACGGTGGCTCCCCCCTGGACGGCCAGCGCCAATACCGGCACTTCCAATTGGGCACCCGTCACCAGTCAAAGCCACACCTCTGCCACCGCCTGGTTTGCTTCCGGTCCCGCCACCAGGAACACAGACAATCTCGTCAGTGAAACCATCAGCATTCCAGCCAATGCCTCCCGGTTGAAATTCAGCTTCTGGCACCAATACAATCTCGAATCCCGCAACGATGGCGGCGTGCTGGAATTCTCGATCAATAATGGCGCATGGTTCCGGGTCACCAACACCGGCAACGCAGAATCCATCAGCACCGGAGGCTACAATGTCACGATGCGCACGCCCATCCTGAACAGCGCCAACCGGAATGAGTTCGCAGGCAACCCCGCCTGGTCCGCTAACAGCGGCGGCAGCTTTTCCAAAGTCATCGTCTCCCTCACCGATACCACCAAATATGCCGGCAAGTCCCTGCGGGCCCGCTGGCGGCTGGGCACCAATGGCTCCATCGCGAGTCCAGCCGGATGGTTAATCGATAGCGTGGAACTGACCGGGACCAGAGGCATCCTGAATCAAGCCCCCACCATCATCACCCCGGCGGAGGCCATGCCAGCACTGGTCACGGGGATGACAACAGCACTCTCGGTCACTGCGGCGGATGATGGAGGTAGCGCCGGACTCACCTACACGTGGTCGGCCACGGGAGGCCTCTCCGAGCTGCCGGTGGGTTTCAGCGAAAATGCGAATAACGCGGCGCAGCTGACCACCGCCACCTTTCCCTCGGCCGGCGATTATTCCCTGCTGGTCACGATTCGCGACGCCGCCGGCGCCACCGCCACGGGCAGCGTGGAGGTCACGGTCACTCAAACTCCCTCGCAGATAACCGTCTCGCCCACTTCGGCCAGTTTGGTCTACGGCGCTTCCCTGTTGTTCACCGCCGTGTTGCAGGATCAGTTTGGCGACCAGCAACTCACCTTGCCTGACTTGATCTGGAGCGCCAGTGGGGGAGGAACGATTGATGATTCGGGCACGTTCACCGCGCAGGAGCCAGGCGGACCCTTCACCATCAAGGCCACCCATGACACCCTATCCGGCAGTTCGTCCGTGACAATCAACCAGGCTCCAGCCAGCATCATCCTGTCAAACCTTGCCCAGACCTTCGATGGCAGTCCCAGGATCGTCACCGCGACCACCCTCCCCGCCGGGCTCCCGGTTGAAATCAGCTACAACGATACCGCCGCCGCCCCTTCTGAATTCGGCAAATACACCGTTCAGGCCACCATTACCGATCCCAACTATACCGGCAACGCCACCGCCACCCTGACCATTACCGGCCTTCCGCTGGCCAATTGGGAAACCCAGCAGTTTACGTCCGCGCAGATTAGCAGTGGAGCGGCAGCGGATCTCGCCGACCCGGATGAGGACGGTCTGACCAACCTGTCCGAATACGCCCTCGGGACAAATCCCCTCTCGCATACCCCTTTCCTGATTTCCCATCTGGATGAAACCGGACTCTGGATGAGCTTCGACCGCCCCAAAGGATTGCCGGACGTGATTTATCATGCCGAATCCTCCCTCGACCTGGCTACGTGGACTCCACTGATTTTGGAAATCGTTACCGATGGGCCGGTCCAAACCGTCCGGGTCCGCAGCCCGGAAGCCTCGACAGACCGGACTGGATTTATCCGGGTCCGCTTCACCCGTCCCTGATCAGACAGATTCCGGGGCGGGCCAAAGGCTCACTCTGACGTCCGGTGTCCCGCCCTGCGCAAGCTGCCCATCATTCCCAGCAGGGCAGTCACCCCGGCCGGAATGAGCAGAGTATGGTAGGACCATTCATGAAAACAGGCCGCTCCGGCCACGGCACCGCCGAGAAATCCGGAAATGACGGAAAAACAGAGTTTCCACCGGCGGGCGTCGGTGGGCAGTCCCCGCAGAGCCTGACCAATCAGGATGCCGAGATCGGTAAACAGTCCGGAAAGATGGGTGGTACGGATCAAGGAGCCACTGAAAGCCGCGACCAAGGCATTTTGCAGGCCGGTAGCGGCACAGGTCAGGAAAACGCCGGCGATGAACCGGTGCTCCAGCAGGGGAACCGCAGCCGCCAGCAGGATGGATTCCACCCACAGCACCACATCGTAGCGTGCGCCGGGTTTCATGCCCCCCACTCCCAGCAGCAGGCCGCAGAGGGCCGCCCCCGCCACAAAAGCCAGCAGAATGCCCCCCAAGTGGAGGACGTTGGAGGCTTTCCCACCAGCAAGGGCGGCCCCGAGATAGGTGGTGACCCCAGTCAGGTGGGTGACCGCTTCATGCGTAAAGCCGAGCACCCCGGTCACATTGATCATCCCAGCCAGAAAGGCCAACAATCCCGCGCCAGGCCAGACCCAGCGCGGAAGGGAGTTGATCATTTCATCCTGTTACTGTGAGCAGGAGTTTGTGCCAAGGGACAATTTCAGGATTGACTATTGCGTTCACCAGCCCGGGCGAGCAACAGGGCCAGAGCGGGATCATGCTGCACAATCTGGCGCACCAGGGAACGAAGCTCGTCCTCGCCTCCGAAGGGAGCCGCTGGAGACAGAGGGGGCCGCGCCACCGCCCGGGAGATGGTTGGACGGATAATCCGTGGCGGAACATCGATGATTGGAGTGGAGTTCATTAGTTGGGTTGAGGTGAGGTAGGTTGAGGTTGGGTTGAGGAGAGAATGGGATGGTGGATTACGAAGACACCGTGGCCGCGGGCGGCAGGGCACCGACCCCGGGCAGGCCCTTCTGAATGGCCAGTTCCCTGAGCTTTTCGCGCAACAGGATGCCGGCGGTGTCGGCGGCGTTTTTGCCGTAAAATCCTGAAACGGATAGATTTTCGAGCATGACGCGGATCGGCTCCGTCACCGAAAGGGTGATCTGGATGGTGTCGATCTTATTTTTTTCGCGGGCCATATGCCAAAACTATGGCATAGGAATGCCACGATTACGCCATTCCTGCAAGATTCTTTTTCAGTTTTTACGACAATTCTGAGACACGAATAAGGTGCCCCTCTCACGCCTGAGAGAGTCGCCACCCAAGGTTGCAGGGCACAAAAAAGCCGGAGACCCGTAGATCTCCGGCGCAGTTCAGATGCGGCCCAATCAGGTGACGCTCTGAAGCATTGTTCAGGACGACATGCTCAAACTCACCAAGTAAACCATCGCTGCACAGCAGGTCAAAGCAGCCACCAGGATGAGTTTTTCCAGACGGGCATGTGCTTGTTGTTGCTCAGGTTTCAAAGTCTTGGAGTGCTGAGTCGATTTAAGTGGAAAGCAGGAAAGCGCCGAGGTTATTGTAATTTCCAAATCGCGCAACTTGTTTTAGAGATTTTTATCGAAATCATTACTCATTATTGAGAACACAGCAGTCAAAGCCCGGGAAATTTACCCGGCCAAAAGGAATTCGGACGCGTGATATCACTTGAAAAAATCACAGCAAGGAGCATTTTCCATAATTAAATGATGGAAACCTCCTTCGACTCCCTCCAGTTTTATGTCAAAGTAGTGACCGGGCTGCTTTTGCTGCTCAATCTCGCGCTGCTGCTGTCGATCCGCTTCGGAATGGGCTGGGCAAAACAGCTCGCCGCCAGACTGCCTGAACCCGAACGCTTTCCAGTGTGGCAAAAGGCGAGCCGCGCCTTCGGAATTCTGATCATCGTAGTCATCGCCATGAACGCCGCCGCCATTTTCGCCAATTACCAACTGCGGCAGTCGGCAGATGCCCTGCAGGGAGAGCCCACCGGCTCCGGCATCGTAGTCAGCCAGTTGGACGCGGCGCCCTGATGGGCTCCCGCCGTCCCCCACTTTTTTCGTCAATTTGTTACATAGCCGTTGGTTTAGCAGACAAGGCACCCCGGTCACGGGGTGTCTTGCTTGTTTTCCAAGCCCAGGACGTCGACCCTGAAATTGTTGTAACCTCGGCCCGGAGGGCGAACGTCACCTGAGGAGAACGGTCAAAGTGACCGCGCCGCGCCCCATCGCCTTTCCATGATTGCCCTGCCTTTTCCCGCTTTCCTGGCTTCCCCCGCCCGCGGAGAAGTCGGGGATTCTCCTGCCCGGACCATGATGGCGCCTTCTCCTGATCTCCCCTTGGTGCTGGCGGCACGCAGTGGTGACATGGCCGCCTTTGGAGGATTGGTGGCCATTTATAAGTCGCGCGTATTCAGTATCGCCGGAAAATATGCGCGGAATCACCACGAACTGGAGGATCTGGCGCAGGACATTTTTATCAAAGCGTGGAAGGGGCTCGCCAGCTTCCGGGGAGAAGCTCCTTTTGAACACTGGCTGATGCGGCTGGCCGTGCGCGCCTGTTATGATTTCCTGCGCAAGAACCGGACCCGCCGGGAAAAGGAAGTTTCCCGAGATGCCCTGCTCGAGGTTGGGCATCCTGGATTGGAAGGAATCGGAGCCCCGGAAATGACCGATGAAACCGATGCCCTCCTGGAAGTGCGCCGGGCCATGGCCCTGCTCGCTCCGAAGGAACAGCTCGTGATCACCCTGCTGGAGCTGGAAGAACGCCCCATACGGGAGGTGGCCGAGTTGACTGGGTGGTCGGAAACCAACGTTAAAGTCCGCGCCTTCCGCGCCCGGCAATCCCTCAAAAAGTACATCCAGCGGTTACGACAGTCCCCTGCCCCGTGCGATTGACCGGCAGGTGCCCCTGCCCTAAGCCGCCCCAAGCGGTCATTACCCCACTTTTTATGAACGAAGAAAACCTCCAACATCTGCTCCAACAGGCCCGCCGTGCCCAAGGCCAGCTGGACCTGTCGGCTCAAGCCTATGGGTTTGAAACCCGGCTCTCGGCCCGGCTAGCCGATCTCGAACGGCACGGTCCGGGCGTTGTCCAACTCCTCTGGCGCGCCGTGGGAGGCTGCGCCGCACTCGTCGGAATGTTGGCCGTCTGGTTCATTCTGTCTACCGCGCCCCAAGCCGCAGAAGACGATCTCGCGGGCTTCTGGGACAGTGGCCAGGCATCCTACGACTGCGAAATCCTAAACTGAATTCTGACGGATATGCGCTGGCGGCTCTACTCGGGAATTGGTGCGATCTTTGTCCTCGGCAGCGTGGCCGGTGGCATGATCGGCATCAACGCCGAGCGGGAACGGCTCCGCAAGTTCGAGCGGGAAGGCCCGGCCCTGCTGATGGACGGACTGGCCAAACGGCTCGAAGACGAACTCAAACTCGACCCGGTCCAGTCGCGCCGCGTCAAGGAAATCTACGCCGCCACCCGCCCGCAGCTCCTGCAAATGGAACGGGAGCGCCGCCACCGTCTCCGCCAGATGCTGGATGCCACCCAGCCGCAGATTCTGGAAATCCTGACCCCACCCCAGCAAGAACGCTACCAGCAGCTCCAGCAAAAACTGCAATTGCGCCTGCGCCTCCGTGAGCCGGGCAAAGCCCATGAGCCGCCGCCCACGATGCTTCCCCCTGCTGCACCGCCCACGTGATAATGGGGTAGCCATCGCAACAGGGAGGGATATAGGACTGCCTGGACTGGAATCCGGCAGGGACGCAACCAGGCGGCCCGCCGGTCCGGCCCCCTCTTCCAGCCCCTGCATGACCCTCTCCACCCCTCTGGAAACCCTGACCGTGCCTGACAAACGGTTGCGGAAAGCCCTGATTGCCGGCGGGTTTCTCACCGTCGGCGATGTCCTGACGCACTATCCATTCCGTTACGAGGACCGCACGGCCTTCGACGGCTGGCCGGATGGCATCACAGAAGCCGGCCCCGCCCTCTGCCTGCAGGGCGTGATCACGGATGTTCAACTCAAACGTGCAGGACCCGGCCGGCCATTTGTGGTGGTCACCCTCGCCCCTCCGGGCCGGGAAGACAGCAAAGGTCTTGAGGGGCTGCAGGCCTTCGCCGCTCCGCTCACCCTGCGATGGTTCAACATGCCCTTCATCGCCAAATCCTTTGCGGCCGACCAGGACATCATTGTCTACGGCAAACCCAAACCCGCCAAACGCGGCGGCCTCGTGATCGACCATCCGGAGTTTGAAATTCTGAACGACACCCCCACCGAGGAAGCCACGATCCATCTGCAACGGATCGCGCCCATCTACGGCGCCCGCGAAGGCGTTCCCCAAAAATCACTCCGCCGCGCCGTCTGGCAATTGTTGGAACAGCTGGAGGATGAATCCATCCCGGACCTGCTTCCGGAGCCATCCGCCCAAGGGGAATTTGCCGGACAATCCCGCGCCCAGGCGCTCCGGTCCATCCATTTCCCGCCCACCCTTCCGGACAAGGACCGCGCCCGGCGCTACCTCGCCTTGGAGGAGTTTTTCCTGCTCCAGCTGAAGGTACTCCGACGCCGCCAGCAGTGGGACGCCCTTGCGGGAGCCAGCCACTGCGGACCCGGAAAACTGCTCACCCACTGGCTGGAGGCCCTGCCCTTTCCCCTGACCGGAGCCCAGCAACGCTCCATCGCCGAGATCCGCGAAGATCTTGCCCGCGTCCGCCCCATGAACCGGCTGCTCCAGGGCGATGTCGGCAGCGGGAAAACCTTCGTCGCCATGGCCGCCATGCTCCTGGCGGTGGAAAGCGGTTGCCAGGCCGCGCTGATGGCTCCTACCCAGATCCTTGCCGAACAGCATTATCTCAACTTCCGGCGCTGGCTCGATCCGCTCGGTCTCCGGATCGGGCTGCGCACCGCCTCCCGCAAGGAAGACGGCTTCGATCCTCTCTTCTCCGGGGGCCTGAACCGCCCTCAAATCCTGATCGGCACCCACGCCCTGCTGCACGGCGACTCCGAGTTGCCCGACCTGGGACTCGCCGTCATTGATGAACAGCATAAATTCGGCGTCGAGCAACGCGCCCGCCTCGTCCGCCAGGGCACTGCCCCACACGTCCTCGTCATGACCGCCACCCCCATTCCGCGGACCCTCACCATGACGGTCTACGGCGATCTCGATGTCTCCCTGATCGACGAACTCCCCGCCGGACGCCGGCCCATTGTCACTGCCGTGCGGGAACAGCCCGACCTCACCCAGGTCGCCTCATTTCTGAAACAACAATTCGAAGCGGGCCGCCAGGCCTACCTCGTGTATCCGCTCATCGACGAAAGCGATGCCCTCGACCTCAAAGCCGCCACCAAGGAACACGCCACCTGGGAAAAAAAGCTTGCTCCCCATCCGGTTGGACTGCTGCATGGCCGCCTCAAGCCGGACGAAAAAGAGGAGGTGATGCGCCGGTTCCGCGCCAACGAGTTCGCTGCCCTGGTCTCGACCAGCGTCATCGAAGTCGGGGTCGATGTCCCCAACGCCTCCGTCATGATCATTTTTGAAGCCGAACGTTTCGGCCTCGCGCAGCTCCACCAACTCCGGGGGCGCATCGGACGGGGCCCGCATAAAAGCTTCTGCATTCTGGCCACCAACGGCAAGAATCCTGAAGGCCTCCAGCGCCTCCAGACGCTCGCCGCCACCAGTGACGGTTTTGCGGTCGCCGAGGCCGATCTGCTCCTCCGCGGCCCGGGCGATCTGCTCGGCTCCGCCCAAAGCGGTATCGGGCACCTTGTCCTGGGCGACCTCGTCCGCGACACCGCCCTCGTCCGTCTCGCCCGCCGCCTTGCGGCCCAGGCCATCGCCACCGGGGATTCTGTTCCAACGACCGAACCCAGCGATCCAGAGTCCCCCGGCAAACGAGGGTCAAAAGCGGGATTCTGCCCAGCCTGAGCTGAGGGACATCGACCCATGCAGTCAGAATGTCAGGGAGCAACCAACGCGCCTCTTCCAGGATTCAACCACTGACAGATCCCCTGCGGTCCTGAGGCCCTTCGGCACGGAACTGGGTCGGCGTCACGCTGGTCACCGCACGGAACGAGCGGGTGAAGGCGCTGTGATCGTAATAACCGCATTCCTGGGCAATCCTGGCCACGGAGTGGTCGGTATCCCGGAGCATCCGGGACGCGGCCGCAATCCGGGTTTTCGTAATCAACTGGATCGGGGTGAAGCCAAAAATCCGCTTCACCAGCCGGGCAAACCGCGCCACCGGCAGACCCGCCACCCCCGCCAGTTCCGAAGGCGTGAGCGGTTCCGCATAGCCGGTTTCCAACCGGTGCAGAGCCTTGGCGAGGTCGGCTGGGATTTCCCTTGGCCGGATGGGCGAACGCACGTCCTGGGAGATGCCGATGATCCCGGTGACCACCCCGGCTGGCGAGATGATGGGCAGTTTGGTGGTAAGGCACCAGACCGGTTTGTGGGGAGAATACCACTGCAACTCGAGCCGCTCAATGATGGCGCGCCCCGTCCGTAGCACGTAGGCATCCTGCTCCGCCGGGATGCGGCCGAAGTCCCCGGGGCAGACATCACTGGGCCGTTTCCCTATCATTTCAAGCTTTCCTCTGAGTCCATGCCGCTCCACGAGGGAATGATTCACCGCAACATAGCGTCCCCGGTCGTCCTTGATGAAAAACGCGAGATCCGGCGTGTGATCGAATAATTGCTCCAGCAGGCGCGGATCAACGCCCGCTCCGGCCCCGCGGGCGGCATGGTGAAGGGAGGGAGTTGTGCTGAATTTCATGGGTCCGTGCGCTTCCGGACCAAGCAGGGCCGGAAGTTCTATTGAATGATATACTTCACTTAACCCTCATCCCGCTTCAATCTTTTTGCATGAAAATCACCCGTATCCTTGCTTATCGCGTCGAACTTCCGCTCCACGAAACCACCTACAAATGGTCCGGCGGAAAATCCGTCACCGTCTTCGACAGCACCATCGTCCGGGTGGAAACAGATACTGGCCTGGCCGGTCATGGCGAAGTCTGTCCCCTCGGACCATTCTATCTTCCCGCCTATGCCGAAGGCGTCCGCGCCGGCCTCCGCGAACTCGGCCCGCACCTCATCGGTCAGGACCCCCGCGAACTCGTCAAACTCAACCATCGCATGGATGCCGCCCTGAAGGGCCATCCTTATGTGAAATCCGGTATCGACATCGCCTGCTGGGATATCCTCGGGCAGGCCACCGGCCTGCCGGTCTGTGTGCTCATGGGCGGGCGCTACGGCGAAAGCGTCAGGCTCTACCGGGCGATTTCCCAGGAGTCTCCTGACGAAATGGCGGCCAAAGTCGCGGGCTATCGCGCCCAGGGTTACACCCGCTTCCAGCTCAAAGTCGGCGGTGATCCGGATACCGATATCGCGCGCATCCACGCCGTCGCGGCGAAACTGCAACCCGGCGACCGCCTTGTCGCCGATGCCAATACCGGCTGGGTCCAGCACGAAGCGGTACGCATCGCCAAAGCCGTCCGCGACGTCGATGTCTACATCGAGCAGCCCTGCCTCACCTACGAGGAATGCCTCGCCGTCCGCCGCCAGTGCCCGCATCCCTTTGTGCTCGATGAAAACGTCGACGGGCTCGACATGCTGATCCGCGCCAAAGGCGATCTCGCCATGGATGTGGTGAATCTGAAGATCAGCAAGCTGGGCGGCCTGACTAAAATCAAGCAGGCCCGCGACCTCTGCGTCAGCATGGGCATCGCCATGACCCTCGAGGATTCCTGGGGCGGCGACATCACCACCGCCGCCATCGCCCATCTGGCCCACAGCACCCCGGAGGAATTCCGCTTCACCAGCACCGACTTTAACAGTTATGTCACGGTCTCCACCGCCGACGGCGCTCCGCAGCGCGTGGATGGATTCATGGCGGCCAGCACCGCCCCCGGCCTCGGCATCACCCCGAAAATGGACGTACTCGGAAAGCCCGTGGTGATCGTGGAATAGACGCCCCAACCCCGCGCCCCCATGGCTCCGCCAACGAAACCGACAGGTATGACCACCCTCCGGATCATCCTTGCCACCCTCGCCGGGCCATGGGGGGTCACGTCCCTGAAGGCGGCAGATGGCGCCGGCCCCCACGCCGGGCTGGAGTTGATCAGCAACGGGAACTGCACCGCCTGCCACACCGCCTCGGCGGCGCAGTCCGTATG
This sequence comes from uncultured bacterium, assembly GCA_903936775.1. Classification (GTDB taxonomy): domain Bacteria; phylum Verrucomicrobiota; class Verrucomicrobiia; order Verrucomicrobiales; family V1-33; genus CAIZWU01. The sequence continues at coordinate 19,190 of CAIZWU010000136.1, forward strand.
GATCACTCCGGCAACGGCTCCCAAACTGGAAAACGTCGGGCAACACGCCGGTGCGGCATGGCTCCAGCGCTTTCTCGCTTCCCCGGAAACCGTTAAGCCCGGCACCAACATGCCCAACCTGCTCCGGGGCGATGCCGGAAAGGCGGAGGCGCTCACCCATTATCTGTTGTCAAAGAGTCCGCCGGCTCCCAAGGCCGCCTTCCCTGATAAATCCGCCGCAGCGCGCGGGGAGAGCCTGTATCACCGCATTGGCTGCGTCGCCTGTCATGATCCGCAAAACGGCAGCGCCCTGCCTTCCGCTTCCGTGCCGCTGCCCCGCATGGAGGAAAAGTGGGCCTTCGACGGGCTCCGGAAGTTCCTCATGGATCCTCTGGCAACCCGGCCGTCGGGCCGGATGCCCTCCCTGAACCTGACTTCCGCAGAGGCCACTGACATCGCCCACTATCTGCTGAGAGGAACCAAAGTCCCGGCCGCCGTGGAAGCCAGTTTCTACTCCGCCCGGTTCCGATCGCTCGAAGATCTGGACCAGACCGAAACCTCCCACACCGCCCCCGCACCTGGTTTGACCTCCAGCGCGCCGCTGCTGGACGGCGGATCAGCCGTCCGCCTCACCACGTGGGTCAATGTCGGAACTACCGGCCGCTATCGTTTCTTCCTCACCGCCAGCAGCGCCAGCCGCTTCGCCATCGACGGCGAATGGGTCATGGGAGAGGATACGTGGGAATCCCCGCAGGTCTCGGAAAATCACGCGTTGGATCTAAAGGCCGGAAGCCACGAACTGAAGGTGGACTTTGTGAAACGCGGAAAAAAGGAACCCACCCTGACAGTGGAATGGGAAGGCCCGGGCATCCCCCGCAGCCCGGTTCCCGCCAACCTGCTGAGCAGCGAAAAGGAACCCGTCGCCCCCCTGACGGAATTCAAGCCGGATCCCGCCAAGGCAGAGCAAGGCCGCGCGATCTACGCCGCGATGAACTGCGCGTCCTGTCACGAAGCCAAACCTCCCGCCCCGGCCCCGCCCGCCTTGGCCGCCCTGACTTCCGGCAAAGGGTGCCTCTCCGAAAACCCTCCGGCCCCGTTGCCGCACTATCAATTCAACGGCACCCAGCGGGCCGCGCTGTCGGAAGCGTTCGCCACCTTGACCGCCGCCGCGCTTCCCGCGCCGACCGCGCATCAGGGCCTGTCCCTTGCCCTGACGCATTTCCGCTGCACCCAGTGCCACGTCCGCGATGGTCAGGGCGGAGTGCCCGCCGACCGCGACGGATTCTTCACCTCCAATGCCGACGACGTCGGCGATGAAGGCCGCCTCCCCCCAAAACTGGATGGAGCCGGAGACAAACTCCGTCCCGAATGGATCCGCCGGGTCCTGACGGAAGGGGCGGCGGTCCGGCCCTACCTGAATACCCGGATGCCGCAGTTCGGAGCCGCCCACACCTCCCATCTGACCGATTTGCTGGTTTCCCTCGACCGCAAAGCCGACCCGGTCCCCGCTATTCCTGACGCTCCCGACCTCCAGCGGGAAGCCGGACGCAAAATTACCGGCACGGATGGTTTGTCATGCATCGGCTGCCACCAATTCAACCGCCAGCCCGCCCACGCGCTGCAAGTCATCGACCTGACTACGAGCCCGCAGCGACTCAACGAAGACTGGTTCCGCCGGTTCCTGCGCGACCCCAACCGCTTCAACCCCGGCACCCGCATGCCGGCGCTCTGGCCGGGCGGACATAGTCTCCTTCCAGCCCTGCTGGACGGCGACACCGACCGCCAGCACGCCGCCCTATGGACGTATCTGGCGGACGGCCCGCAGGCGAAATTCCCGGAAGGGCTCAGCCGCCAAAGCATGGAATTGGTGGTGGGCGGCGAGGCCGTGGTCTATCGGGGCAAGCTATGGGAAGCTGGATTCTGCGGCATTGCGACGGGTTATCCCGGGCAGTTGAATGCGGCCTTCGATGCGGAGGAAATGCGGCTCGCGCTCGTCTGGAAAGGCCGTTTTCTCAACGTCTCGCCGCACTGGAGCAGCCAGGGCATGGGCCGGATCCGTCCACTGGGCGACGATCCCGTGCTCTTTCCCCACGGCCCGGCCTTCGCCATCCTGACCCATCCAACCGACCCGTGGCCCACCGCCGCCGGCGCGCCGCCCGGGATGAAATTCCATGGCTATCAACTGGACGCCCTGAAACGCCCGGCCTTCCTCTACACCATCGCCGGGGCAGATCTCGAGGACACCCTGACACCTCTGGCCGCCCCCGGCCTTCAGGGGTTCCACCGCACCCTCCATTTCAACACCCCACCCCCGTCCGGGCTCCATCTGAGGGTCGCGGCCGGCACCCTGACATCCACGGGCGCAGGCCAATGGCGGCTGAACGGCCAACTCACGCTGAAACTGGCCGGAAACCATCCGGCCACCGTCCGGGGAAAAGGGGACCAGCAGGAATTGATCCTCCCCATTTCCCCGACCGCGAAATCCTCCACTCTCGAGATCGACTATGTCTGGTAAACCCTCACTCTTCCGCCTTGCCCTGGTCATCCTGCTGGCGGCAGGCCTCCTCAGCCCCGGGCTCTCCCGTGCCGGGGATGAATGGCTGACCTACCAAGGCAAACGCGGGCCCGGCAAAGGCAAGCAGATCGTTTTTGTTACCGGCGAGGAGGAATACCGCTCGGAGGAATCCATGCCCGCCATGGCCCGCCTCCTCGCCACCCGGCATGGCTTCACCTGCACCGTGCTCTTCTCCATCAATCCCGAAAACGGGACCATCGACCCGAAAATCAATCACAACATCCCCGGACTGGATGCCCTCAAGACCGCCGACCTTATGGTCGTCTTCACCCGCTTCCTGCACCTGCCGGAGGAGCAGATGGCGAAGTTTGTGGACTACGTGAATTCCGGACGCCCGGTCATCGGCATCCGCACCGCCACCCATGCCTTCGACTACGACAAATTCCAAAACGAGAAGTTTTCCGAATGGGCCTGGCGCGGCCGGAACAAGGAATTCGCCGGCGGCTTCGGCCGGCAGATCCTCGGCGAAACCTGGGTCGACCACTACGGCGGCTACCGCAGCCAAAGCACCCTCGGCATTATCCCTCCTGACAAAAAGGAACACCCCATTCTGCGCGGCATCGGCCACCTCTGGGGACCCGGCCATGCCTACGCCATCACCACCTTGTCAGGCGACAGCCAACCCCTCGTCCTCGGCCAGCCTCTGGCCGGTAAAAACCCCACCGACGCGCCCGACCCGAAAAAACCGCCCGTCCCCGTGGCATGGACAAAAACTTTCACCGGCAGCTCCGGCAAATCCGCCCGCGTCTTCACCACCACCATGGGCTATGGAGAGGATTTCAAGGAAGAGGGCGTACGGCGGATGTTCGTCAATGCCTGCTATTGGACGATGGGCATGGAGGATAAAATCCCTGCCAAGTCCGATGTGTCGGTTCCCGGCGGTTATGCGCCCAAGGCCAGCGGTTTTGCCGGTTACCGGCGCGGCCTCAAGCCTGCAGATCTCCTCCAGGACATCAACACCGACAATCTCGCCGAGATGGAACCCAACGACCGCGAACAGGATTATTATACGATCAGCGAGGTTCCCCTGCCACCCGGCGCGGTGGTGGAAGCCGGCAGCATGCTGGTGCTCCCGGACGGCCGTCTCGCCATCGGAACCCGGCGCGGGGAGATCTATTTCGCCACCGGTTATGACAGCACACCGCCCCTGCCCCAGTGGAAACTCTTCGCCACCGGCTTCACCGAAATCTTCGGCCTCGCCTGGAAGGACGAGGTGCTCTACGCCACCCAGCAAAGTGAAATCACCCGCGTGCTCGACACCGACAAGGACGGCCGCGCCGACCGTTTCGAAACTGTCAGCGATGCCTGGGGCTGGAGCGGGGAACACGAATACACCTTCGGCTCCAACGGCTTCGACAAGGACGGCGCCATCTGGACCACCCACTGCCTGACCGGCAGCTACACGTCCGAAACCCGCTTCCGCGGCTGGGCGATGCGACACTTTCCCGACGGCCGGTCCGAGCCGATGTGCAGCGGCCTGCGCAGCCCCGCCGGGGTCGCGATCCATTCCAGCGGCGACGTCTTCTACACCGAAAACCAGGGCCCATGGAATGGCAGCACCTCCCTCAAACATCTCCGCCCCCGCGGCTTCATGGGCCACCCCATTGGCAATTCATGGTATGACCTCGCCCCCGGCATGGGCCCGCGTCCGGCGGAACCTACCAACACAGAGGACTCCCGCTATTACCTCGACGCCGACCGCATCCCCGAACTCGTCCTGCCGGCCGTGATTTTCCCCTACAAGAAAATGGGCCAGTGCGCCACCGCCATCATGCCTGACATTTCCGGAGGAAAGTTTGGTCCTTACGCCGGCCAGATGTTCGTCGCCGACTACACCCTCAGCCTCGTGATGCGCGCCGGCATGGAAAAAATAAACGATGTCTGGCAGGGAGCGTGTTTCCCCTTCCGTCAGGGCTTCAGCACCGGGATCATCGGCGGCACCCTGACACCGCAAGGCCAGATCCTCGTCGGAGGCAGCAAACGCGGCTGGCCGGTGCGCGGTCTCGCCGATCACGCCCTGCAACGCGTTGACTGGACCGGCAAGGTGCCCTGCGAAATCCTGACGATGCACGCCCGCCCCGACGGCTTTGAACTCCGCTTCACACAGCCGGTAGATCCCGCCACCGCCAGCGACCCTGACAACTACACGCTCGAAACCTTCACCCACCACTATCATCAGGCCTACGGCAGCCCAGAACTGGACCAGGCCGACCAGGCCATCACCGCCGCCGCCGTCAGTCCCGACGGCCTGACTGTCCGACTGACCGTGCAAAGCCTCGTGCGCGGCCACGTGCACGAACTCCACCTGCCCGGCGTGCTCGACCACTCCGGCCAGCCGCTGCTGCACGACGCCGCCTACTACACCCTGAATTCCATCCCCCGGTAATTTTCTCCTTATGAAACGTCTCGCCCTCCCTCTGCTGCTGCTGCTCACCCTCGGCCTTATCGCCGCCGACCGGCCCGGGCTTCCGCAGGCCCACACCGACCGGAAGATCGAAGGCTGGACCATCCGCGTGGACGACCGGCTGCTGAAAAATGAAGCCGCCGCCCAGGGGGATCGCGCGCTGCAGCTGCTCAACGCGCGCCTCACCGCCATCACCATGGTGGTGCCGGAGCCTGCCCTGACCAAACTGCGCACCATCACCATTCAACTCGACCTTGACTACGCCGACCTGAAGCCCATGCAATACCACCCTGGAGCGGACTGGCTCCGGGGCAACGGCTACCACGAATCCCTCGCCAAGTGCGTCCACATTCCCGCCGTTGAGGGGTTCCTTTCCCCCTTTGAAAACCACCGCATGCCCTGGGTCGTACTGCACGAACTGGCCCATGCCTATCACGACCAGATCCTCGGCTTCGACCACCCCGGCATCGTCGCCGCCTGGAAAAAATTCCGCGGCGGCAGGAAATATACCTCCGTCCTCACCAGCTACGGCCCCCTGCGCGAACACTACGGCCTGACCAACGAAAAGGAGTTCTTCGCCGAAATGACCGAAACCTACTTCGGCTCCAACGATTTCCATCCTTTCGTGGCCGGCCAACTGAAAATGGAGGAACCCGAAATCTTCGCCCTGATGGCGGAAATCTGGGGCCCCCTGCCCGACAAATAATCCTGAATGGGAAAATGAATATTGGCGCTGAGAGCTAAAAAGGGCCCCCTCACGTCCCGATCGTCGCCGCCAACGCCCAGTCCGGCAAGGAAGGCCTCTTCCACGGCAGACCCGCCGCCAGAGGCTTGTATAATGTGGCCAATGACCGCATCAGGATTCTCTTCTTTTGCAGCAAGCTCGACCTGAGTGGCTCAACAGCCAGCCTGACATACTCATGCAGCAACCACTAAATCCGGGGAAATCCCTGTGCGAGGCCACGGCCACGGACTCCACCTTCCGGGCGTGCCCGACCCCAGCGGCCAACCACAGCGGCATGATGCGGCCTATCACAAATTGAATCAGATTCCCGGGAATCAGGATCTGGCCACCCTGATCCAGCCCTTACCGCACCACCCCGAACGGGGCCCCCTGAAGACGGTCCGCGCCGCACGGTGTATGCTCGACACGCCGGGGCCAAACTTGTAAACCGGTGCTGAAATCATCGTTCCGAACCCAACTATCCCCATGCGAGCGTCCCCCTCCCCTCCTGGTTGCCCCCCCCTTTCCCTGCGCCCCCCCCTGACCGGTTGTTTTCCCACCGGCGGGCTTGCGGCACGTGGGCCGGGGGCCCTTGCCAGGCATGCCGCCGTGCTGCTGTGGCTCGTGACGGGTGTCGACGCCCATGCCGGCCTCGTCGCTTACTGGCCCTTCAACGACGCGGCCACTCTTGCTAATGATGCGGCCGGCGGAAGCACCCTTTCCGCCACCGGTGCCACCTATTCCGCCACCGGCAAAAGCGGCGGCGGCCTCGCGCTCAATGGAAGCAGCCAATTCCTATCCGGCAATGTCACCAACCTTCCCACCGGCAACAGCGCCTACACCCAGTCCGCCTGGATCAAGCCTGCCGTCCTTGGGGCCCGGGGCATCGTCGGTTGGGGGAACTATGGCGCCTCCCGGCAGGTGAATGCCCTGCGCCTTGCCGACAGCGGCAATGCCTTCCGGCATTACTGGTGGGGGGCCGACCTCGACACCCCGGTACTCGCCACCAATTTCATCAACGGCAGCTGGCACCACGTGGCCACCACCTACGACGGCACCACCCGCCGCATCTACCTCAACGGCACCCAGGTTGCCCAGGACACCCCCGGCGCCAATGGAGCCACGTCGGCGAACTTCCGCATAGGAAGTACCAACAACGGCGAATTTTTCAACGGGACCCTCGACGATATCGCCATATACAACAACGCCCTCTCCGCTGCCGAAGTGCAGGCCCTGGCCTCTGGGACCTCCCCGCTCAGCGGGCCCATCATCACCAGCTTCACCTCAAATCAAAGCACGGCATGGGAAGGCGATGCCGTGTCCTTGACCTGGAATATCAACACGGCGCCGGTGACCGGAACTTTCAGTTATGAAATCAAGCTTGGCGCCACCACGCTCAGCACGGGCACCGCCGCCACCGGCACCTTCAACACCACCGTACCCGACCTCACCGGCACCGCCCAAACTGTCACCTGGACGCTGCGCGCCATCGAGACCGGCGGCAATGCCGCAACCACCACTGCCACCGCAAGTCTCTCCGCCGATCCCGGCATTCCCACCGCTACCGGCCAATCCGGACTCACCACCGCATCCGGCCTGCCGCTCGCCATCACCCTCTCCGGAACCGATCCTAATAACGCCCCCCTGACTTATCTCATCGTCACTCCTCCAGTCCATGGCTCGCTCTCTGCCGGAACCGGAGCCAGCCGCACCTACACCCCAACCGCCGGCGTCTACGGGCCTGACCAATTCACCTTCAAGGTCAGCGACGGCAAGTATGAGTCTGCTCCGGCCACCGTCCGGCTCTCTGTTCCCACGCCGCCCCTCGCCCCGTCGGATATCCTTTTGGCGGATACCACCATCCGGCCCGACCAGCCAGCGGGCGATTTTATCACGACCCTCTCCAGCCCGGACTCCAATGCCGGTGAAGCCCACACCTTCACCCTCGTGCCCGGGGCCGGGAGTGAGGAAAACGCCCGTTTCACCCTCTCCGGAAACCAACTGCTCACCGCGATCCCATTCGCCCCCCTCACCGGACAGCCGCAGCGCATCCGCCTGCGCTCCACCGATTCCGCCGGGCTCTGGATCGAGCGCACTTTCATCCTCAACGTCACTCCGAAAACACGTGGCCTGGTCATCAACGAGATCCATTACAACGGCGTCAACAACACCCTCCGGAACTCCTTCATCGAACTTTACAACGATGGTCCCACCTCCACCGACCTCTCCGGTTGGCGTCTCTCCGGCGGGGTGGATTATCTTTTTCCCGCCGGCACCACCCTCGCTCCGGAGGCCTACCTGATTGTTGCGGAAGATCCCGCCACCATCCTCAACACTTGGGGAAAAACCGCCCTCGGCCCCTGGAATGAAGCGACCATCCTCTACCCTGACGGTTCCAAGGAAAGCAACGGATTGTCCAACGATGGATCCACCATCCGTCTGCGCAACCCTGCCAACAATATCGTCGCTGAAGTGGATTACGGCAATCACTCCCCCTGGCCATCCGAAGGGAATGGCGAAGGTTATTCCATCGAGTTGAAACACCCCGGCCTCGACGCCAGCCACGGCAGCAATTGGTCCGCCGCCAAACCCCCGGTCACTCCCACACTCGTTCCCCCCGCCAGCAGCGGCTGGAAGTATTTCAAAGGCACCACCCCGCCCGCCACCACCTGGAAAGCCCGCACCGGAGCCGACCTTGCCAATTGGCTCGACGGCACCACCACCGTGGGCAATCCCACCACGCCCTATTTCGGATTCGGCTATGCGGACAATGACGACGCCGTGCTCCTGCCTGACATGCAGCGCACCGTCACCGCGCCGGTGCCCAACGGATATCAGGCAGTCTACTTCCGTCATGAGTTCACCCTCGCCGCCGGACAAATCCCCGCCGCGCTCGCGCTCCGTGTTTACATCGACGACGGCTGCATCATCTATCTGAATGGCGTGGAAATCCCGCTGCGGTTCTATGCCAGCGCCGGCACTCCCACCCAGGCGGCTGGTTCAGCCACCATCAGCGGCGTCAGCTTCACCGCCCACGAGGCCTCACCCAATAACTGGGACAGCTACACCATCACCAATCTCACGCCCTACAGCCTCACCGCCGGAACCAACGTCATCGCGATCCTTGCCGCCAACAACACCATCTCCTCAGACGATTTCTCCTTCAATCTGGAGCTCAAACACGGGACCGGAGGCCCTGACAAGGCCTCCCCCGGAGCCCTCAATATTGCCTATACTGCCACCGCCGCCCCCGCCATCCGGAAGGTGCAGCACAGCCCGGTTTCGCCCACCAGCCTCGACCCGATCGTCATCACCGCCCGCATCACCGACCCTCAGGGGGTCGCTTCCGCATCCCTGACGTGGCAAACCAATGCCGCCGGAGCCTACCTCCCAGCCACCCTGCCAAAAGCCATCTCCGGAGGTAATTTTGTAAACCTTTCCACCGCCCCCGCGCCCAATCCCGCCTTCGAAGATCCCGCCAACTGGAGCACCGCCAGCATGAATGACAGTGGCCTCGGTGACGACCTGCTGGGCGGCGATGGCATCTGGACCGCCACCATCCCTCCCCAAGCCCACCGCACCCTCGTCCGTTACCGCATCACCACCAGTGACAACGGCGGCAGCGCGGCCCGCATCCCCTACCCCGGCGATCCCTCCCTGAACTTCGCCTGCTTCGTTTACAATGGTGTCCCAGCCTATGAAGGCACCAGTGCCGCCGATCTGCAGACGGTTCCCGTCTATCACTTCCTCACCCGGAAGGCCGACTATGATCAATGCGTGGCCTACGATGCCAATGCCGGCAGCCGCCTCGCGGCCGGCCCCAGCTGGTCCTATGAAAACTGGGAGGCCTGTTTTGTCTGCAATGGCGTAGTGTATGACCACCTCCCCTATCGCCTAAAGGGAGCCAATGGCCGTTACACCGCCTCCGGCACCGGCGGCGCAGGCAATGCCAAGCGCGCCTTCAAATTTCTCTTCCACAAAGGCTATGAATTTGCCGCTCTCGACGAAAAGGGCCAGCCCTACCCCGAAGCCTGGTCCACCATGATCACGGAGAATCTCTGGGAAAACCGGGCCAGCTACACCTTCTCCCTCAATGAGCACCTGAATTCCCATGTCTTCAATCAACTGGGGGTTCCGGCCCCTGCCGGACACTGGGCCCACTTCCGCACCATCATGCAGGCCGCGGAACAGCCCGACAAATGGCGCGGCGACTTCTGGGGCCTGATGTGGGTGCATCAAGACTACGACAATAATTTCCTCAAAGCCCACAACCTGAAAAAGGGCAATCTCTACAAACTCACCCGCGACGGCACCGCCGGCCTCGCCCAGTTCCGCTATCAATCCACCTTCGGACCCACCACTGGCTCCGACCACGACGAACTCCTCAACAACCTCAAAGGCACCAGCAGCCCGGCTTACATCACCGGCCGGGTCAATCTCGACCTCTGGGCACGCTATCACGCGTTCTGCGAGGCCATCCGCCACTACGACTACTGGCCCAATGGCGACAATAATGCCGGATGGTATTTCTATCCCAACTACAACACCGCCAATGGCAATAAGGGAGTCCTCTGGTATCTTCCCAACGACCTTGATGCCACCTGGGGCCCCACCTGGAACAACGGTCACGATCTCGTCCACAACGCCCTGTTCAACGACAGCGCCAGTTCCGGCGGGGATACCAGCACCAACCCCACGCTCTGGCCCCACTACTTCAACCAAGTCCGTGAAATCCGTGCCCTTGTCTGGCAGCCGGATCAGATCAATCCCCTGATTGATCAATTTGCGGCCATCCTCCGGCCCTTGGTGAATGCCGAGTTCAAACGCTGGGTCGGTGGCCCCGCCGACGCCGGAAACTTCACCGGCTTGAACGGTCCCGGCGACACGGCGCTCAATTCAGTGGGGCAAACCGCCCTCAATCTTTATGTCGCGGGCATGAAGGATTTCGCCTTCGATGCCAATGGGGGTGGCAGCACCTGGCCGGGGGCCAATGTCGGAGCCGGAGGCCGCGCCGCATGGCTGGATCAGCTGGGCAACAGCCTCGGGGAAAACGCGACCAAATACCCCGCCACGCCCGCGATCACTTTCTCCGGAGCGACCGGCCATCCCCTCAATGATCTGCGCTTCACCACCTCCGCCTTCAATGATCCCCAGGGAGCCGGCACTTTCTCTGCCATCCAATGGCGCATCGCCGAGGTCAATTCCACCGCCACCTGGCTCCCCTCCGAGCCCCGCCTCCTCGAAGTCGCCGCCAGCCACGACAGCGGCCCTCTCGCGACCTTTGGTGCCGAATACAAATACCCGGCCACCGCCTGTATCCCCGGCCACCGCTACCGCGCCCGCGTCCGGATGAAGGACAACACCGGCCGCTGGAGTTATTGGAGCCCCGCCGTCGAATTCACTGCCGGCAGCTTCGACCCCTCCGCCTACACCGCGCAGCTGGTCATCAGCGAAATCATGTATCACGCCGCGCCCCCCACTGCGGCTGAACGCACCATCGCCGCCGCGCTGGTCCCGGCCCAGGCATGGAACGACGACTCCTTCGATTACGTCGAGTTGCGCAATACCGGGACAACCCCGCTCAACCTGACCGGGCTTCAATTCACCAGCGGCTTCGATTTCGCCTTCGCCGACGGAACCATGCTTTCCCCGGGAGCCAGCCTTCTTGTGGTGCAAAACGCCGACGCCTTCACCGCCCGTTACGGTTCCGGCAAACCCGTCGCCGGTTCCTGGCCTGCCAATGACCGGCTCAGCAACAACACCGAAACCATCACCCTGCAATTCGGCCTCGTCACCCCACCCATCTTTTCCATCACTTATAATGACGACCCCGCCCTCAACTGGCCCACCGCAGCCGACGGCTTGGGCTTCAGTCTGGTGAGAATCCAGCCCGAAGATTCCACCCGCGATGCCAATCTCGGTGTCAACTGGCGCAGCAGTCTTACTATTACGGGAAACCCCGGCAGCGATGACCGGGTCAGCTACGCGGCCTGGCTGGGGGGCAGCCCCGAAGGCGACCCCGACCATGATAACCTGCCAAATCTCATCGAATATGCCCTTGGCGGCGATGCGCTCGCTGATTCATCCGCCATCACCCCCATTGCCGCTTGGCAGAACCTCATCGTAGAGGGAATTCCCGGCACCTATGCCACCCTCAGCTTCCGCCGCAGCAATGCCCACGAGGATTTCAGCCAGCGGGTCGAATTCTCCAGCGACCTCCAGACGTGGCCCTTTGCCGGCATTCAGGTTTCCGCCACCGACCTCGGCGACGGCTCCCGCCACGAGGTCTGGCGCATGCCCACCCCAGCGCTGCCTGCGGCATCCGGCTCCCGGATTTACGGCCGCCTCCGTATCACCCGGCCGTGACGAGCGCGCCCCGGCAATCACAAGGAGGACCGCCCGCCCGAACATCGACCCGGTCTGACTTTCACCCTCCCAGGCGGAAGCGCACTGAAATCATGTTTCCCGACTTTCCCATCCTGCTTAGTAGTCTGGATTTTCGAATGAACCGGTCTGATTGACCATTCCATTTCCTCCATGTTTAAATCCCGAAATATTCAGGACCCAGCGGCGATGCCGACCCCTAAGATTTTACAATTTACGAGATTCATCCTTGATATTCCTCTAAAATTGACGATAAAAGAGACAGGCATTGAGTTAATTTACAAAAAAATGATCTTCTTGGCTAAATGTCCTTGATTTGTAGGCCTCTGATAGACTATAGTAATTATAATCACTTAATTTTCCGCACTCGCCAGAGTTCAGCACCAACCGCCATACCACTTATGCAAACTGTAAAAGAAGAAGACACGCTCATCCGCAAGGATGCCGGACGACTGGCGGACTTCATCATGTTCACCCAACGCTCGTTCCTGCTGAACTTGTCCAAGGAACTGAACAAAGGGAACGTCTCCTTCGCCCAGTTTTTCCTCCTTGGCTACCTCGCCAACGAGAACTACCTCACGATGACCGACATTTCCAAAAAAATGGGGCATAGCACTGCGGCGGCCACCGGCCTCGTGGATCGGCTGGAAAAGTTGGGCTACGTCCAGCGACTCCACGCCACCGAAGACCGCCGGAAGGTCATGGTTCAGATCACCCGCAAAGGCATCGACCTCGTCGACCGCATGCGCGAAGACATCACCGGCAGTCTCGTTGACCTCATGAGCGATCTCGACAAGGACGAACAGGCGGCCCTCCTCAACAGCTACGGCAAGCTCTCCACCTTCGTCCGCTCCAACTAAGCGCACCCGGAAAGCCATCTCCCCAAAAACCGGACCCTGCCCCGCGCACGGTCCGGTTTTTTCGTTCCAACCCGTTCATTCCACCCCCTCCCCCGGCTCCTTTCTCAAAACAAATCTGTCACACATCCAGCGTGCAACTGCCTCAATATTGTATCACACGGAAACTTGCGGTCCAATCCGCCTACTGTCATTGGGTCGCGCATGAAGCTGCCTATCCCCGGTCCTCAGATTAGCCCTCCCCGGCCGTCGGGACAGACTTACTCCCCTCAACCATCCATCCAGAGCGCCCTCGAGATGGAAATCCCTGCCGATCGGATTGCCCGGAAGATCAATGAAATGATCGAGGCGACCCGTGAAACTTCCAGTGGAAGCGTAGAAAGTGACTGGACGACCGTGGAAGCCGGTCTCCGGCTGTATCTGGAATTTACGAAACGCCCGATGCCCCCTGGAATCTCCCTGCCGGAGACGTCTTCCGGTACCCCGGCTGTTCCCAGCCCAGTAGAATGGCAGGGGAAACCCAACCGCCAGAAACAACCACTGCCCCGTCAAAATGAGGATGCAGGCACTCTAAGAAACTTCATGATTTATAGCCCGCCGGCCTTGGCGGATGAAGCATCGGGTTGGGAAAAAGAAGGGACCGAATTCAGTATCCAAGGCTGGCAGCGCAGGCCGCCTACTCCGGATCCGGTGGCTCCCTCCGGGCCTGCTCAAGTGAACCGCAGTGCGCCATGGCTGAGTATGCTCTGTGCTCTTATCACGATCTCTGGTCTGGTAATCGGCGTTACTTTTCTCTCATCAAAACCGAATTTGGGCCAGGGGGATCATCAAGCCCCTCTGCAGATTGTGGGAAGCAGCGAAGTTTTGTCGCCAGAGATGACCGCTCCAGCAGCCGCCAGGAACGCTTCGGTCCCATCGAATGCAACGCCTGGCGGATGGGCCAACCGGAAGCAATACGATGAATGGACCCCAAAATTCGAGGCATCGCTCAACGAAGAATAGGAACCCGGATCAAACTGCCCGTGATTTCCCATGCCCTTGACTGAAGTGCCGGCTTATCCGCCGAAAAATCTCACGGCGCCACCCGCAACCTGACAAATTGCACCGGACCCGTGACTGGAATCCGAACCGTGACACGGTCCACTCCAACCGCGAAGCCATCGTTGACCACGTTGACAGACACTCCCCCGACTCCGTTGATGGCGGTAGTCCATGGGCCCAGCAAGTCGGCATCATATTCCGCGACGGAAGTCAGGTAAGCCGAGGCATCGACCCGTCGGAAAACAAACTCAGCCACTCCGGCACCGGCGGACAAGGTCGGGAATTTGTCCCCGTCGGCACCGCTCCGGGGATGCCCGCCCACCACAAACTCAGTCCCATTGTCCAGTCCGTCCCCATCCAAGTCGACGTCAAAGGCCCGATCGGCTCCCACCAAACTAAAGGAATCCGCCCAAGCGTCATATCCGGAGGCGGTAACCGGAGGCTCAAACCTGATATTCCCGGCGGTATTGATGGTAAAAGTTCCTTGGAGAACGCTTACCCCAACACCTGCTGGTTCCACGATTCCGGCAAGGTCATTGCGTCCCAGAATGCGGTAAAGGTCAAGATAGGACAGGGCTCCGGCAGTGCCAAAGGCCTGCTTCACATTGGAGGTGAAAATTGTGAAAGGCGTATTGTCCACCCGGGAACTCCAGGAGTTGATGTCGCCCGTCCCCTGGATCACTCCCCGTCCGCCACTCCCGGGAGTTGCAGTACGTTCCAAGGTTCCATTGAGGGTGCGGAAACCACTTTGCGCATCCATCATCCGGGTGGCCCCCGTGCCTACGGCCCCACTGGCAAGGGTGGAATTCGGGGTCGATGTCCCCAAACCTGAGGCCCCTTTGCTGATGTAGAGGGTCCGGGCCGGATCGCCATTCACCACTGAGCTGGCCTCTGCACCAAAGGTCGCATTGGTCCTGACCCCGGCGATCGTCCAAAGCAGATCCGTCCGGGTGAACCAATTGGTACCGTAAACCTCTGCCAGATCCGCCCCAATGGTCGCGGCATTCACCGCAGCCGTCGCCGAGCGGAAGGAAGACCCTTGCCCAAGATTGTAAACGTAGTTATTGCCGGCCCCGGTTCCGCCGGTGGCCTGGAAACCAACCAGGATATCCCCCGCAGTATAAGTGACCTGAGCCTGGCTGGCGGCAGTTCCCAGCATGGCAATGAACAGGACGGTAATTCTTGATGAGAAGGTGGATGACATAAAAAGACGGGAGGTTGATTTACTACCTAAAAATACGACCCCTCGTCCGGGCGTCAACGCCAGGCCTGTGGCGCTTCCGTCACATTTCAACGTTTGCCTGAAGCCACCCCTCTGACGCATCACTGGGATTGTTCGATCCCCGCCAGAACTTGTGACGAAAAAGCTACCTCGCCATCATTGAAGCGTATCCGGTCTGTCCCTAGGACTAGGTCGCCTTGAAGAAAGTCTTCCGGCAAATAACCAACTCAAGCCCATCCAATCTACCACCACCCACTTGCATGAATAACAAAACACTCAGCACTTCCGCCCTCGCCCTCGTGGCAGCTGGCGGAATGTCTCTGTTCGCCGGGCAGGCTTCTGCTGCGGTGAATTTCGTCCCCGGCGACCTCCTCATGGGTTTCCAGGCCACTGGCGGCGTTGGGGCCGGCAATACCTATGTCTACAATGTCGGGCAGGCCAGCAACTTCCGGGACAATCCCTCGGTCGGCTTCCTCGCCAATGTGAACACCGATCTCAGCGCCACTTTTGGTTCCGACTGGTTTACCCGCACCGACCTTTACTGGGCGGTGGGCGGAGTGCGCACCAACGCGGCCTTCGGTGCTGACGCGAGCAGCGTCGTGAATGGGGATCCGGCCCGGGCCATCTATGCCAGCAAGGAATCCGACGGCATCGGAACTTCCACCGCCCACTCGAGCCTGGCCGTTGCCACCATCAACACCACCGCCACCCGCATGATGGATTCCCAACTGGGTTTCCGCACCACCAATGGCACGACTCCCCGCGATGCCACCGGAAGCAGTGCCGGCAATGGGGTCGTCCAAGGCACGGGAGACATCAACAGCTGGAGTTCCCGCGTTCCGGTTGCCTCCGCCCCCTGGACCACCATGCCAACCAGCGTGAATGGAAACTTCGGAACCGGCACCGCCACCGCCAACCTCGACCTCTACCGGGCCCTCAGCAATACCAGCACCAGTGGAGTGACTGAGCCCACCACCGCGGGTGTGTTCACCTATCAGACCACCTTCACGATGGACAACCTCGGCAACATCAATGCCGTGCCTGAACCTTCCACCACCATGCTGGGTGGCCTGATCGCAGCGGTCGGCCTGTTGCGCCGCCGCCGGTCCAAATAAACTCTCCTACCATAAAATACATCCACTTCCTTCACATACCAAACATGAAAACTAACAAACTCGTCCTGGGGGCCTCTCTGGTCCTCGCGCTCAGCAGCGTCGCCAACGGCCAGACCGTGATCAATATCACCGGTGCCACCGCCTTCCGTGCCGCCGCCAACAACTCCATCATCTCCCTCCTCGGCGGTGCTGGCGTCACCAAATATGCCTACACCGGCACCCAAGGTATCGGTGGCACCAACCGCGCCATCTTCAAAGGCAACGTCGCCGGCATCGGTGCCGTGACGGTCCGTGCTTCCTGGTCCGGTTCCACCCAGGGCATCGCAGATGTCGCCAGCGCCAGCCCGGTCCAAGTGCTGGAAGATGACGAATTGCTCCTCGCCACCACCACCGCAGGCGCCAACGTCACCGGTCCTTTCGAGCCGGTCAATCAGGTGGCCCAATTCGCCTTTTCCGACGTGTCCCAAGCGTCCTCCACCACCCTCTCTCCCAGCCTGACAGGCTCGGAAGTCGGCGTGGTGCCATTTGCCTTCGTGGCCAATTCCGGCGCCCCTGCCGCCATGACCAACATGACCGATCAAATCGTGGCTTCCCTGTATGCCAACGCGGCAGTGCCAATGCGTTTGTTCACCGGAAATCCTGCCGATACCAGCTTGGTCTATGCCTCAGGCCGGAACGACGGCTCCGGTTCCCGCGCCCTTGTTCTCGCGGAAACCCGCTACGGAGTATTTTCCGCGGTGCAACAATTCACCGGTCTGACCAACCAAAGCACCGGGCAAATGACCAGCCTGACCTTCGTCAACAACGGCGGCTTCAGCAGCAACAGCGGCATCCGTGACCTCGTTTATGGCCTCGGCAATTCCGTCAGCATAGATGGTGGCGCTGCTGAACCAGTGACCGTGGTCAGCTACCTGACCGTCTCCGACTGGATCGCTGCCACCGTCACAGGCAAAAGCTTCGACCCCGATGGTGCCGGTCCTCTCCCGTCCCAAAACCAAAAAGCCAAGGGCCTCACCTACAACGGGGTGGCGTATAGCGAAGAAGCCGTCAAACAGGGCGCCTACACCCTGTGGGGCTACCAGTGGCTCTACCAGGCTCCCACCATCACCGCGACTGAGTTGAACTTCTTCAACCTTTTCACAGCAGCCATCCCGGCCAATCTTGGCACCGCGGCGATTCCGATTCCTGCCATGACCGCTACCCGCTCCGGTGGTGACGGCGGCCCCGTTGCCCCCTAATCCAGCTATAACATGATATAGGCAGCCATAGGCAGCCATGTCAATCCCTGCTGGCACCGGTGGTAACACCGGTGCCAGCTTTGCTTTTACCGATATGAAACTGCACGCCCGCCTGCTCCTGTCCGCTATAGGCCTCGCAACGCTTGGGGCGGGCCTTTTTCATGAACTGAACCCAAAGGGAGGCACCGTCGATGCGAGTCTTCCCCGGCCGCAACTGCCTCCAGCCCTCCGTTCCTCCCAGACATCGCCACCCGGCTCTAATCAAGGAAACCACCCTGGCAGGAGCGGTCATGCCCATTCCCGGGAAACCGCCGCAGAACCCACCCCGGAAGACGCCACCCCGCCTCCAACCTGGGCGGATGCAAAAGCCCGGGTGGAGCAGGTCCGGGAACGCTTCCATGCCAGACAGCGGAAAATGGCGGTAGAACGCTACGACCAAACCCGGGCCGCACGGGACCATTCCGAAGGAGGGGAAACCCGGACCGCGCCTACCTCTGACATGTCAGGGGAGGTTGCCGGGGAACTGCCGCCGATCATCGTGCCCTTTGACCCAAAAAACCCCTCCCTTCCCGCCCCTTTGCCTGCGGTGCTTGCTGAGTTTCCCGAGGCCGGGGGCATCACACCGGAGCAACAGGCCGGGGTCAACCAATTGGCGGAGGA
>CAIZWU010000137.1 GCA_903936775.1 uncultured bacterium
CCGGATATGCCGGGAGTTACCAAGGGTGACCTCAAGGGAATTAACCTCGCTACCATTCCCGTGGCGGCGCAGAAATACGCCAACAACTGCATTAACGCAGCGGCACAGATCGTCCTGTCAGCCGACGGCGTATCGCTGACTCAGGACGCCCTCGATCAGACCATCAAGCGCGGCGGCAGCATTCAATCTCTGGCTGCTGGACTTAACAAGCTCAATCCGTCAGGCGGATATGTTCCGATAGAGGGTTCCGGCGGCAGCCCCGAGGCGCTATATGCAGCGGTTCAGGACTCCATAAACAAGGGTCTCGGAGCGGTGTTGAATGTCGCCCCCGACACGGAGCCCGGTGGGGGCAAAATAGCAGGTAGAAGCTATGCACCTGGTCACTTCATCGCCATTACCGGGTATGACCCCAATTCCGGCCGGATCAACTTGTCGGACACCGGCGACGGCAGTATGTACTCGGTGACTGCGGCCGAGGCCTTCCAGTCCAGCAAGGGCCGTGGACTCGTTGCGGGTACGGGCGTGCCGGCGGTGCCTCGTCCTCCTGTCCGCCCCGGTGGGCCTACATTCGGTCCTCCCTCCTCCTTGCCGGGGTTCGCTACCGGCGGCGAAGTGCCCATCATGGCGCACAGCGGCGAGCATGTTCTGACTCGCGAGGATGTTGCTGCGCTGGGCGGTCAGTCGGGGGTTTACGGCTTCCGTCGTTCACTGCACAGCTACAACGTGGGCGGCGCGGTTCCTCGCGCCCCATTCAGCCCTGACCCATTCGATCCCAGCAATGTGGCCCTTCCGGCGCCGAAGCCGGTCACGCCGGTCACGCCGCAGGGAGAGGTAATCAGGCCCACGGACCTGGGTTCACTTCTTGGCGTTGGTGACAGCATGCCTGCAGCCCCGGCTCCCAAGGTTCCCTCGGTTCCCGTTCCTGCCGTTCCCGCTCCCACAGTTCCCGAAATTACCGTCGTCCCCGCCCCCGCCGTCCCTACCCTTCCTGAAACCGTTTTGCCATCCGGCACTGAAACTCCCGGCTCGGTCATTGGCGCTCAGGCCGAAGCCCCAGCGGGCTACGGCGGCGGGTTTGACATCACCGGTGGCGGTCTTGTCGGGTTGGCGCAGCAGGGCTTAATGGCGGCAGCCACATCAGGCGCGGGGATGGCCGGTGCGGGTGCTGCGATGGGCGGCGGTGGTGGCGGTGGGATGGGCGCTGGCAGTGGTGCCGCTTCTGCGATAGCCAGCCTGGGGATGGAAACGGCGATCAAGCTGGGCCAGCGGGGCATTGAGTACGGCGCGGAGGTCGCCGGTATCGCCACCCAAGGATTGCTCGAAACTTTCCTCCCGGCTGGTGGTTCGGAGTTGGCGTCAAACAACTGGCTCACCCGGCTGGTTGGCGGCATCGCCGGTGCGGCACCGGCTATGGCCAACCTGGCTGGCGGGAAGAACCAGAGCATGCTTCCTGGGGTCGGTGGGCCGCCCACACCTGAGCAGATCGCCGCGCAGGGCATGGACCCGAATCGGGCGCAGCACACTGGCGCAGGCGCACCGGCTGGGCCGGTTAACAATATCGGTGTGCAGATTATGGAGTACCGCACGGAGGACAACCGCCCAGCCAGTCAGGACTTCGGCCGTTACGCAGTACCGGGTCAGCGGTGATGTTGATAATCGCGGGGTGTTGCAAAACGCAACACCCATCCACTGAGGGGCGGTGCTTGTAATGGCAGGCGGCAACATCAAGCGCCGAATCCCGGCGAACCCCATCACGCCGCACGGTGCCTACTACCTGCTGAGCGGCAAGAAGCCGAACATGGCGTATCGGTCCTACGACGACACGTCCGTCTATCACCTGATGGGCGGCATGTCTATCCCTGATCGGAGTACCGCCCCCGAGTCGATTCGACTCAAGTCGCTCAGCGGGCTAATCGCACCGTGGGCGCAGATCGAACAGAAAGGTGCCACCCAGGACGGCACCACCTTCATTGACGCGCTTTACGATCCGATCGACGCGGATATGACGGTGATCGCAAGCGGCAAAACACCGGAAAGCACCGCCCAGCTGATCCGTGACTGGATTGCCGCGTGGGACG
>CAIZWU010000138.1 GCA_903936775.1 uncultured bacterium
CGAATCACCAAGGAAAACCTTCAAAAACCCCTCGCCATCGTGCTGGATGGGGTGGTGATTTCGGCACCGACTATTCAAAGCAGCTTCGGGGCGCAATTTCAAATCACCGGCGGCTTTGATGAAACCGAAGCCCGCGATTTGGCAAGTGCCTTGGAGAATCCCTTGGAAAATCCTCTCCTTGTGGAGCAATCCAGTACCACCTCCGCCAGTTATGGAGAAGCAGTCATTAATCAGGGGCTTTATTCTGCTCTGTTCGGGCTGCTCTCCACCTTGGTTTTCATGATGATTTATTACCGGCTTTCCGGCATTATCGCCGTGATCGGTCTGGTGATGAATTTGCTGCTGCTGCTGGGTGCCATGCAGGTGTTTGGTTTCACGCTGACCATGCCCGGGATTGCCGGGATCATCCTCACCCTCGGGATGGCGGTGGACGCCAACGTGCTGATTTATGAGCGCATGAGAGAGGAGTTCGCGGCTGGTAAATCCTTCTCCGCTGCCATCAAAGCGTCCTACGAAAAAGCCTTCAGCGCCATCTTCGATTCGAACATTACGACGCTGATCACCTCGGTCATCATGATGGTGATCGCCACCGGAGCCATCCGCGGATTCGGCCTTTCGCTGACGATCGGGCTGTTGGCCTCCATGTTCTCCGCCTTGCTCATTACCCGGGTCTGTTTTCTCTGGGTGGAAAAATTCGGGGTGAAAAAGCTGTCGTTTCTCAACCTCATTTCCAACCGCTTGATCGACTTCATGGGCATGCGGAAAAAGGCCTTCCTCCTTTCCGGAATCCTGATTTTGATCTCCGTTTCAGTGATTGCTTTCAAGGGCCAGCGGGTGTTGGGGTATGAGCTCAGAGGCGGAGATTCTGTCAGCCTCGCCAGTATCCCTGGATTGACAGAAGCGCAGATAACCCAATCCCTCGCGGACTTCTCCCTGGAAGTGAAAGGACAGAAATTCGATGCAAGTTCCTTCAATGTGCAGTCGGTCAAGCCAGTGGGCGGAAATGAATATTTCACCATCCGCAGTGCCCCTGGAACGGCGGATGCCCTGATTGCGGAACTGCAAAAGGATCTGGCCGGCAATGACCCGGAAAAAGCAAAACAGTTTGAAGGGGCCGACAAGCAAAGCATGGGTTCCTCGGTGGGAGACAAGATGCTGAAAAATTCCATGTGGGCGATCGTCATGGGCCTGATTGGCATTTTCATCTACTTGACCTTCCGCTTTGAATCGGCCTTCGCCATCGGCGTCATCATTGCGGTAATGCACGACGTGATCATCGCAGTCGGGGCTTGTGCCTTGGTGGGCAAGGAAGTCGGACTCATCCTAGTCGGGGCTTTTCTGACCATCGCGGGTTATTCCGTGAACGACACCATTGTTATCTTCGACCGCGTCCGGGAGGAACTCCGCACCCGGAAAGGAGATTTGTCCGAGGTGCTCAATTACGCCATCAGTGCGACCCTGAGCCGCACCATCATCACCAGCGGGGTCACGGCCCTCGCGGTCATTGCCATGCTGCTCTTTGGTGGCAAGTCGCTGGCGGATTTCTCCTTTGCCATGCTGATCGGCATGATTTCCGGGACCTACTCCACCATCTTCATTGCGGCCCCGGTGGTGCTTTGGTGGGCTGAAAAGCGGAAGCTCAATCTGAGGAAACAAATCCTTGATGCCGATGCCCAACGCCTTGAGGCCTTGAGCGGCATTGAACGCGAGGCTCCGGAGAAACCCGTCAAGCCTGCCAAGATCTAAGGAGCTTTTGAGAAGCGTCCGTGCTGACCTGCCTGTGATGGGCAGGTCAGTTTTTGTTTGGTCCCGGGGATCAACGGCTCTGTGCGATCACGCACAACTACGGCCCGGGAGCTGCGGACGGCGCCAGATATGGGCAAGCAGGTCAGGGAAGGGCGGAGGCTAGGAAAATTGCTGCAGCGCCCGCAGCACGCCAAGGGCTCTGCCGGAATCGATCGCTTCTGCGGCGAGGGCCTGACCTTCCTCCCAGTTGGTGGCCATACCGGTGACCTGGAGGGCGGCTGCCGCATTGGCAAGGACGAGATGGCGTTTAGGGCCTTGGTCGCTGCGATCCAGAATACCTGCGAGGAGGGCCGCGTTGTGATGGGCATCGCTTCCCTGGAGGTCTTCGAGGCTGGCCGGCGGGGCGGGGACCGTGATGATTTCCCCGCGGAGGCCGGTGGGCTCGGCGATGACAATGTGAGTAGGGCCGAGAGTGGAGACTTCGTCCATGCTGCGTCCGTCGGCCGTAGTGCCATGGACCGCCCACGCCCGGGTGCGGCCCAGATTACGCAGGATGCCGGCGTAGGTGGACGGCAGGGATGGATCGAAAACTCCGGCGAGTTGATAGGCCGGACTGAGGGGGTTGAGGAGCGGGCCGATGATATTGAACAGGGTACGGGTGCCTTCCTCTGCAAGGAGCCTCCGCACCGGGGCCACTGCGGCAAAGGCCGGGTGATACTGGGGTGCCAGCATAAAGGCGGTGCCGTGCCGTTTGACGCATTCGGCAAACGCCGCCGGAGGGAGGTCGATGCGGATGCCCAGTGCTTCCAGCACATCGGCGGCGCCACTCTTGGAGGTGATTCCGCGATTGCCATGTTTCACCACGGCGAGGCCGCAGCCGGCGAGCACAAACATGCTGGTGGTGGAAACGTTGAAGAGATTCAGCTTGTCGCCCCCGGTTCCGCAGACGTCCATGGCGGGACGATCGAGGGTGGCCAGGTCAAGGGGAGGCCGGATGGCGTGGTCAAGGAAGGCGCGGACGAAGGCGGCGATTTCTTCAGCGCTTTCGCCCTTGGTGTTGAGCGCCCGGAGGAGATTGGCCTTGATGAGAGGATCGGCTCCGGGATCGAGCAACAAGGCGGCCATGGCCTGGACGCCGGATTCATCGAGTGGCTGGCCGGAGGCAAGGAGTTCAGAGAGAGCGGCGGGCGACATGTAATAGAGGTAAAGGTTGTCTGGAACAGTGTGCGTGCGGGATTTGCCGGTGAATCCAAGCCGGCCTCCGTGGCCAAACCGGATACGGAAATGTTATCGGAAAGAGGGTTGGTGCTCAGGCATTGCCCTGCTTTGATACCGTGGTGATCGGTCGGGTAACAGCACGGGGGCGGTCCCGCTCCGAGGTTTCGCGGCGGGTGGACTTGGTTTCATCCTTTGGCCTCGAGTCCTTTCCGTCCTTTTCGTCAGGATAGGGAATGCGGCGGTGGAGGGCGGTGCGCAGGGTTTTGGTGAAACTGTCGCGGATGGCTTTGAGATCACTCATGGTGAGGTCGCAGTCGTCCAGTTGGCCGTCGCGCACCCGGCTGCGGATGATGTCTTCCACGAGGGCTTCGATTTTGGCAGGAGTGGGCTTGCTGAGAGAGCGGCTCGCTGATTCAACGGCATCGGCAAGGCTGATGATGGCGCTTTCGTTGAAGTCCGGTTTGGGTCCGGCGTAACGGTAGCTGGATTCCGGGACTTCGGGGACTTCTTCCGGAGAGGCTTTGCCTTCGGCGACGAGTTTCTTGATTTCCTCCTGCTGATCGAGGGCGCGGCGGTAGAAGAAGTAGATCAGGGAATTGCCGTGATGCTGCTGGATGACGTCGATGATCTCGCGGTTGAGCTTATGCTTCAGGGCAAGATCCACGCCGTCCTTGACGTGGGCGATCACGACGAGAGCGCTCATGCTGGAGGTGAGGTCGTCGTGGGGATTTTCCTCACCGTTGGTGTTTTCGATGTAATATTCCGGTTTGTTCAGTTTGCCGATATCGTGATAGAGTGAGCAGACCCGGCAGATCGTGGCATTGGCGCCGATGGCGGCGGCGGCAGACTCAGCGAGGTTTGCCACCATCAGGCTATGATGATAGGTGCCGGGGGCCTCGAGGGTCATGCGGCGGAGCAGGGGATGATTGAGATCACCCAGTTCGAGCCATGAGACCGTGGTGGTGATCCGGAAGATGGCTTCCAGAAGGGGGAGCAGGCTGCCGGCGATGGTGGCGGTGAGGATTCCGGTGAGGATCATGGCCGGAGCTTGGGAGCCGAGCGTTTTCCAAGCCCCGGACGAGGTGGGATGCAGCCATACCGGTTCCATGTGCCCCAGCAAAGCGCAGACCACGGCGGCGGTGAGCCCCGCATAAAATCCGGCGCGGACGAGGGCTCCGCGCTTTCTCAGATTCCGCGCGGCCCGCACGGCCGCCAGGCCGCTGGCGAGACTGATGAGGGTAAAATGCAGCCCAATGGAGTGATCCGTCAGCAGCATGCCCAGCAGGGAAGCATAGATTGCCGCAAACAAACCGTGGGGTGGGCCCAGCAGCAACGTCAGGAGCAGCGGCGCGATGGCAAAGGGGGCGAGGAATAAAAGATAATCATCAGGAAAATGGTTCAGGCGCACCACAAAGCCAACCGCGTGCAGAAGGCCCAGATGCAGCAGCAGGACAAGGAAGACGAGCAGAAAGCGACCGTTGCACCCGTAGGACGCGGGCAGGTGCATCCGGAGGTGGACCATGGCCAGCAGGATGATCGCGCCCAGGCTGGCGGAAGCGCTGACTGGACCCAGGGTTTGAAAAACGCTCTGGTGGTTCAGGTGTCGCACCATGCCTCCGAGGGCACAGAGGAATCCTGCGAGGATGAGGCCCCGCACGTAGGGGCTGCCAGCCAGCGCCTGCGCCCATTCACTGCGGTTTTGCTCCCGCCGTTTCCGTCCGCAGGAGAAGCCTTTACGCTGGAGTTTCTGCCGTTTGAAAAAGTCCCACATGCTTTTGAAATGCGCCCGCCCGCAGGCGATCCGCCCAAAGCCAGTTTCTCCCCAAGGGGAAACCAACCAAGTGTTTTAGAATACGAACCCCGGGCGCCGATTGCAACGATGGAATCTTGACGGCCCACCGTGACGAAACATAGTGCGTCTTTGGCTGGGGCCGGTGGCGTTTATGAGAATTAAATGAAACCGTCGGAACTCTCCGGTCTCATCAGGGCAATTCAACATGAGCGGCGAAAGACTTCACAACATGAAAGCGGTGGAACTCCGTACTGGCCTCAGCGCGCACCTCATCCGGGTGTGGGAGCGGCGTTACGGCGCAGTGACACCGGTAAGGGCGGAAAGACAGCGCCGCTTGTATACTGAGGAGGAAATGGAGCGGCTCACCTTGCTGGGCCGGCTCACCCAGTCCGGTCTGGCCATCAGTCAAATCGCCACTCTGCCGTTGGAAAAATTGCGGCTGCTGCAAACTGCGTCCAGTGCTGCCGGGGAAACGGTCAAAACGGGAAAGCCTGCCGCCCGTCCCTCCACGTTGACGGCCTACCCTCCGGATCTGGTGCAGGCCGC
This sequence comes from uncultured bacterium, assembly GCA_903936775.1. Lineage (GTDB taxonomy): Bacteria > Verrucomicrobiota > Verrucomicrobiia > Verrucomicrobiales > V1-33 > CAIZWU01. Next base: position 5,303 of record CAIZWU010000138.1, read on the forward strand.
GCTGGTCGCCATCCGCCGCTATGACATAGCGGAATTGGAGAAAATTCTCGACAAGGGCATGGTAGAACTGGGCTACTCCGGCTTGCTTGAAAAGCTTTTGATCCCACTGCTGCGGGCGATTGGCGACGCTTGGGCGCGCGGCGATCTCACGGCCGCGCACGAGCATGGTGCCACCGCGGCGTTTAAAGATTATCTGGCCCGCAACGTCCGGTCCATGTCCCCCGCGGAGACGGCGCCCCGATTACTGGTCACCACTCCCTCCGGGCAAATGCATGAAATGGGCGCGGCCATCGCGGCCGGATTGGCCCGCAAGGCGGGTTGGCAGGTGACTTACCTTGGCCCGTCCCTGCCTGCGGAAGAGATCGTTGGTGCCGTCATGGCAAATCAATTCCGTGCGGTCGCTCTCAGTATCATCTACCCGGAGGATGATCCCGATCTGCCTGCGCAGCTGAGCAGGCTGCGCCAACTCCTTCCTGATCAAATCCCCATCATTGCTGGAGGCCGTGCCGTGGCAAGCTACAGGGAAGCCTTGGATGGCATCGGCGCCCTCATTCTCACGGAAATGTCTGATTTCACACGGCTTTTGGAAGAAATCAGGGCCGGAAGTCCCGCCGCCTCTGTCCGGGTCTCCTGAGCTTTCCGGGCAGGTGCCTGTCCGCTGATCTCTGCGTCGAATTCCCGCAATTCCAGTTGCGCCACCGGGGAGATGTGGCAATATCCACGCCTTCCCGAAGGGCGGGAAGGGGCGGTAAGAGTCAAACTCCCGCTGCCCGAACTTAACGGCTAACTAAAAAACATGAGCAGCATCACAGTCAATCAGAACATCAATCTCAAGGACTACCAACTCCACGACAAGGACACCGGTAGTTCTGATTATCAGGCCGCAGCCCTGACCAAGCGTATCCTGCACCTCACGGCCCACCTTGCCACCAACAAGAAGGATTTTTCCTCCCGCCGTGGTCTCCTCCGCGCCGTTGCCGAGCGCCGCCGCCATCTGGATTACCTCCGGAATACTGCCGAAGAGCGCTACACCAAGCTCATCAAGTCCCTCGGCCTCCGCCGCTAATCCCGGCCCTGCCTCCCGGACTTGTCAATGACCTGAAAATCACCGATCCCGCCCGAACTTAACACTCGAGGCGGGATCACTCATTTTCCGGCGAGGGTTCCGGGAAAAGGACATAAAAAATTCAAAGGGTGACAGGGGCTTTGCCGGGCCGCGCGTCCATTTTGTCCTTTCCGGCCCCTTTAGTCCCTGCTTTTAAGCGCCTCGGTCACAGCGGCCACCCCACAATTTTCCTTACAAGAAGCAACAAAAACACACACACATGAGCATTCATACCACCACGAGCCAGGTCGGCTCCACTCCCATCATCATCGAAACCGGCAAAATGGGCCGCCTTGCCGATGGTGCCGTCACCGTCCAGATGGGCGAAACTGTCGTCATCGTCACCGCCGTTTCCTCCACCACCCTCAAGGATGGCCAGGATTTCTTCCCTCTCTCCGTTGAATACAAGGAAAAAGCTGCTGCCGCCGGCAAGTTCCCCGGAGGCTACTTCAAACGCGAAGGCCGCCCCACCGAAAAGGAAATCCTGACCTGCCGCATGACCGACCGCCCCCTGCGGCCGCTCTTCCCGAAAGGTTATTTCTACGACACCCAGATCGTCGCCCTCCTCCTCGCCGCTGATGGCGAAAACGACTCCGACGTCCTCGCCATGAACGGCGCGTCCGCCGCCTGTTATATTTCCGATCTCCCCATGGCCAAGCCCTTCGGCGCGGTTCGTGTGGGCCGGATCGATGGCGAATTTGTCGCCAACCCGACCAACTCCCAGCGCGAAATCAGCGACCTCGACCTGATCTACGTCGGTTCCGAATCCGAAGTCATCATGATCGAAGGCGGTGCCCTCGAGCTCCCCGATGAGGAATTCATCAAGGCGCTCCATTTTGGACACGCCGCCATCCAGCCCCTCATCAGCGCCCAGAAACAACTGCGCCAGCTCTGCGGCAAACCCGTCCGTGCCTACAAACTCCTGAGCGCCCGCGAGGAACTCCTCGAAGTCGCCTATGAAGTCGCCGGCAGCCGCATCGAAGCCGCCATCTACACCCCCGGCAAGGTCGCCCGCGGCATCGCCGTGGGAGCCCTCAAGGAAGAAGTCAAAGCCGCCATCCTCGCCAAATACCCTGACGCCGGTGGTTTCGAAATCAGCCAGGCCTTCGACTACCTCCAGAAGAAAGCCTTCCGTATTTCCATCCTCGACAAGAAGACCCGTTGCGACGGCCGCGGCATCGACGAAATCCGCCAGCTCTCCGGCGAGATCGGCGTCCTCCCCCGCGTCCACGGCTCAGCCCTCTTCGCCCGCGGCGAAACCCAGGCTCTCGCTCTGGCCACCCTCGCTCCTTTGGACGAAGGCCAGAACATGGACAACTACACCGGTGGGGTCGATTCCAAGCGCTTCATCCTCCACTACAACTTCCCTCCCTTCTCCGTCGGTGAAACGGGTCGTTTCGGTGGCCAGAACCGCCGCGAAATCGGCCACGGCTCCCTCGCCGAGCGCTCCATCGAGCCCGTCATCCCCGCCATCGAAGACTTCCCCTACGCCATCCGCGTCAGCAGCGAAGTCATGGAATCCAACGGTTCCACCTCCATGGCCTCCACCTGCGGCGGCATCCTCAGCCTCTACGCTGCAGGCGTCCCCCTGAAGCGCGCCGTGGCCGGTATTTCCGTCGGTCTCGTCAGCGAGCACGATGACAATAACAACATGACCCGCTTCCTCACCATGATGGACATCCTCGGCTCCGAAGACCACTTCGGCGACATGGATTTCAAATTGTGCGGCACCGAACTCGGCGTCACCGGCTACCAGCTCGACCTCAAGCTCCCCGGCATCCCCCTCAGCATCCTCGAGGAAGCCGTGCATAAAGCCCGCGCCAGCCGCCTCGAAATCATCAAGTTCATGAACTCGGTGATCGATGCGCCCAAGGCCATCAGCGAGCACGCCCCCCGTATCGAGTCGACCAAGATCCCTCAGGACCGCATTGGTGAACTCATCGGCCCTGGCGGCAAGGTCATCAAAGGCATCCAGGCCGAAACCGGTGCCAAGATCGACATCGAAGACGACGGCACCGTGCACGTTTACGCCATCCGCAAGGAAGGCCTCGACGCCGCCATGCGCCTCATCCGGAACATCTTCGCCGAAGCCGAAATCGGAGCCCTCTACACCGGCCGCGTCGTCAGCACCACCGCCTTCGGAGCGTTCATGGAACTCTTCCCCGGCCGCGACGGACTTATCCATGTCAGCGAACTCGCCGACTTCCGTGTCAACAAAGTCGAGGACGTCGTCAAAACCGGCGACATCGTCACAGCCAAATGCATCGGCATCGATGAAAAAGGCCGCGTGAAAATGTCCCGCCGTGCCGTCCTGAAGGACAAAGAGCGCGAACTCGCCGAGGCCGACAAGGCCAACGCCGCTCCCGCGCCAGCAGCTGAAGCAGCTCCCGCCGTCCAGGAATAGCATTACCAATAACCCAAAGGGCACCCGGCAACGGGTGCCCTTTTTTATTGGTGTCCAAGCTTCAGCTGATCCGGGCTCATTTGGTTGGTGTATAGGCTTTAGCCGATGCGGGCGGCCGCTGTCGCCTAAAGCCTTATACACCAACCGCCCGCCGAGGGCTCAACCTCCTGGAACGATGATCTGGTCTCCATCCATCAAAACAGGATTGTTGGAACCATCCGGATTGATCTTGCGGAGGTCGTAGATCAATTCTTTTTTATCGCGCAGTATTTTCACCTTTTTGACTTTATATGGGAGGCCGCCCGCGCGATCAATGACTCCCATCAGTGTCATGCCTTGCCGGAGAGGATACTCACCGGGTTTGTGCACCCCGCCCCTGATCGTCACTAAATGAGGACAACAGAAATCAAGTGGGAGAGTTATTGTTTTGACCGATGGAAATGGATGGATGCCGCTGCCCTTATAAGCTTCATTGTTGTTGCTGGTCAGAGTTTTTAGAGAGACACCCGCTGCGGGAATTGCCTGCTGCAGCATCGGCAGCTTGAGCTTGCCTTGTTCCGAAATGACATAGGTCGCCGGCGGCTTGGGTGCATCTTCCGGCGGGTTCCGCATTTCGATGATCACCTCGTCTCCTGGTTTCAGCAGGACACCCATCGGCATCCGGGCCAGTGCGGGAAAAACCGACAGAAGCGCGCAAACTGCCAGCAAGGAGATGGATTTCATAAGCCTCCGGGTAATCACCCCGGGTTTGATGGCAGTTCCATAGCAAACTTCAATTTCCGGCATCCGCCGCAGGATCACCGGTCGTCTGCGGAGGATGGCGTCAACGGGCCATGCCATGCCTGCAGGTCTGAATTTGGGGCCGGCGCGAAGGCACGCAGAGCAGACTAAGGGATGCATTGACAGTGATCGGTGATTTCCCTAGGGTGAGCGTCTTATTCAGCCATGGAACCCTTCCACCATTCCCCGAGGAGCCAGAGCAGCCGTACTTTCCGCAGTGCCTGTGGCCTGTTGGGCCTTATCGCGCTGGCTCAGGGCGTGGCGGTGGCGGTGGTCTGGCAGGATCATCTTCCGGTGGTACCGGTCGTGACTCGAGGGCCTGCAGGATCAGCGGTGCCACCTGCCCCCTCGCCTGAAATCAGACCGGTGGCGGTCGATCCTTTTTCAGATCCAGCAGTGAATCCCGACGATCCGCATCCGGAGTTGGCGGGACCCGCCGGGTTACCCCCCTTGATGCAGGATCCAGCGGAGCCGGTGCTGGCGCGGCCTCCGGTGATTACGGCGGCGCCGCTGGATGTGCCCATCGTGGAGGAGGCCTGTCTGCAGTATTTGGATGAGGGGATCTATCTGCGTGAGCGTGGTGACATGCAGGGCGCCCTGAAGGAACTGCGGAGTGCTTTGGAGTTCTTCCCATCTCATCCAAAGCTGATCTATCAACTGGCCTTGACCCTTGATGGCATGAGTCAGGAGCGGAAGGCCGTGGAGCATTGGCGCAAGCTGCGCCAGCTTGGAACCGGGGCGGGCAATTATTACGAACTGGCCGTGCAGCGTTTGAAGGAAAGCGGCAATTTGCCGCCACCCGAAGAAGTGGTTTATGAGGGAGAAGAGGGCAAGGAAGGGCGGTTTGTGGTGATCGATGTAAAGACCGAGCGGTTGCCGGGCAGCGCCCAGGGGGAAGTCCTGAGGATTGAGGGAAGAATCGACCGCAAACAACCGGAGGCGGCGGATGTCTCCAAAATGGAAATCAAACTGCATCTTTTTGATGAAGTGAATGGCCAGCGGATCGACCGGACCACGGCGCTCCAACCGGTCATTGAATGGTTGGAGCAACCCGTCGATTGGGTGGAGGGGGGAGAGCGGTTTGCTTTCGAATACCGGCAGGCTCCCCTTTCGCCGGATGAACTATTGAAGCTGGGGCAGCGCAAGTATTATGGCTATGCGGTCGAGCTCCGTTATGATGGCAGTAAATTGCAGGATCTGGTCGCCGAACCGGCCATGCTGGGGGATCTGGCCCGGGAGCTGCCGGAAGGGCAGGGGGCTCCCGCCGGCGGAGAGCAAATGGATTTCAGTGGACCCGGCGGCCAGCCTGGCCAGCCGGACGCGGTCCTGTTTCCGGGCGACCGGATGGATCGTTAGGCGTGGGGGTTTTCTCCGTAGAAATTCCCATGGTTATTCTCATCGCCAGTGATCAGTCCAAGGTCCGCCGCGGGCTGGCCGACCGCCTGCGCGAGATGACGGGCCAGAAGGTGCTGACGGCCGCCTCGGTCGCGGAGATGGAGACGATGGCCGTGGCGGAAGGGGCTCTGGATCTGCTGTTGTTTTCACCTGTATTTTCGATTGGAGGGAAGGAGGCCCGGGCACGGCTGCGGGAACGTTATCCGGAATTGCTGACGGTGGCATTGGTCGATGGATTGTCATTGGATCAGCTGGTGACTCTGGTAATGCAGTGGTTGCCTGCGGTGGAGACTATTTCCCGGGGAGGCGCGGTCGTGGCGGAGCCTGAGGGCGGGAAGCTGGAATCGTTGGGGGATTACGATTTGATCGAATTGCTGCGGACCACGGACCGGACGCTCATTTACAAGGCGGTGCAGCGTTCCGTGCAGCGGGAGGTGGCATTGGAGCGGTTGCGTCCGGAATTGGCGACTCAGCCTGCGGCCGCCCGCGAATTCCGCCGGATGGTCCGGGCGAGCGCGCTTGTTTCGCACCCTGCCATTGCGGCGGTGTATGAAGCTCAGGAAGCGGATGGGGAGATTTTTTACACCCGCGAATTGGTGCGTGGGAAAAACCTGACGGAACTGGCGGCCGACCGGGCGCATTTCCCGCAGGACGTCTTGCTGCAGATGCTGCTCACCACTGCGGAGGCGTTCACTTGGATGCAGGAACATCAGATCCCGCATGATCCGGTGCTGCCTGCTCACCTTTATCTAGGGTCGAACGGAACGCCGCGGGTGGCCAATATCGCGCAACCGGAGGGCAACGGGGCAGAGGAATCCGCCGTCGCCATGCCGGTTTTGGCCGAAGCCTGTCTGCGCCTTGCCGAGCCCCGGAGTGGAAAGACCCGGGAGCTTTCCCATCTGCTGGGACTGATGAAGGCGCGGGGGCCGCACGCAGTAAACTCATGGAAACAACTGGCCCGCGAGGCCCGGCAAGGCCTGCAGCGGCTGGCTGAAGCCCATACCTCGCTCCTTCCGGAAAGCCGGGACCGCCAACTGGCGCGCCGGCGCCTGCAACAGAAACAGGCTTTGCTGGTGTTGGCGGCAGTCGCGGCTGGTTGGGCCGTGGTATCCTGGTGGCGTCAGTCTTCCCGTGCCAAAGTCCGTGATGTTGCGGATATGGTCCTGATTCCGGCAGGCGAATTCATCTTCCGTGATGGCCAAAAACGCACCTTGTCCGCTTTTACGATCGACCGCTACGAGGTCACCCTGGCGGACTACAGTGCCTTTCTGGATGCTCTGCCTCATGGTGAACCCAACCGGTTTGACCACCCCGACCAACCGGGTGCGAAGACGGGGCACCTCCCGCGGGACTGGGCAGAAGTCACGGCGGCCGCCCGGGCGGCCGGCAAGTGGAAAGGCCATCCTATCACCTTGAACGCACCGGTCTTCAACGTGGACTGGTGGGACGCCTGGGCCTATGCCCGGTGGAAGGGCCGCCGCCTTCCCACCGAGGAGGAATGGGAAAAAGCCGCACGGGGACCAGAAGGCCATTTATGGCCCTGGGGGAATGAGCCTGATCCCGCCCGGGCCAATACGGGCAGCGACTACTCTGACCAACCCTCGACAGGAGGCCAGATCGATGGACATGCCTGGTGGTGCGACGTGGATGCCATGCCGGGTGATGTCAGCCCCTATGGGGTGGCAGGTTTGGCCGGCAATGTGTCAGAATGGACCGGGACTCTGGTTCCCGACCCTGATCTGCCTGATCTGCAAGTCCCTGTCTTCCGGGGGGGGGACTTTCACCAGACCGTGCCTGTGCCCTTGAATGTGAGTCCTTGGCTGGCGAAAGGAGCACTCTACTCGCAACCGTTTCTTGGTTTCCGAACCGCCGCCCCGCCTTCCTCACCCTGAAGCCACCTACCCCCTTTATTGCATGCGTGCTCTATCTACATTTTTTGGTCTCATCGCTCTAATTGTCAGCGCCCCGCTCGCGGTCGCGCAACTGGAAGTCAGCCTGTCCCTCGAACGGGATAATTACGTCTCGCTGGAAGCCATCGAAGCGACCGTCACGATAAAAAACTCCGTCGGGAAAGATGTTGTGCTTGGAGGGCCTGGAGGTAATCCCTGGCTGAATTTTCAGATCCACGATACCTCTGGCGCCCTTGCCAATCCGATCAGGGCAGTAAATGTGCAGCCGATGGTCCTGCGCAACGGTGAGAGCCTGCAGCGTAAATTCCAACTGGACCGGCTTTATTATTTGAGTGAAAGCGGGACCTATATCATCCGTGCGGCAGCCTATTTTCCAGAACTGGAGAAGTATAATCTCTCACGTCCGCACCGGTTTAACGTCCAGCAGCCGCGGCCGGCTAAATGGCAGGAGGTTTTTGCCGTCCCGGGCGGCCGTGGCTACCGGCGCTTCCAGATTTTCACCTTCAACGACACCACCAAGGCCTACGTTTGCCTCAGCGTGATTGATGAAGAGACCAAGATGGTGATGTCCCGCACGGCGCTGGGCAGCGTCATGGTCGAAAAAGAAATCCAGCCTGCCCTCGACCGGAATAAACATCTTCATATCGTCTACCTCGGGACCCCCACGCTATATGTTTACCAGCAGGTCGATCCCGTGGGAAACATCACGGACCGGAAATATTACCTCGCGGCCAAAGGGGCCCCCAAACTCAACAAAAATCCTGACGGCTCCGTCTCGATTTCCGGAGGCAGTATTTATGACCCTTCCTTGCAGCCCAAGGGGGATTCATTCCGTAAACTATCAGACCGTCCGCCTGGGCTTCCTAATTGAATTCAGGCCGCGGGGCGATTCCTCAACAGGAGGGCCGGAGCGGGTGATTACTCAGGCCTGTTTTTCAGCTGGATGGCTTCGTCGTAGCAGTCTTCCAGTCTGGAAATGCTGGCTTCGAGTCCGAAACGCTGGCGCACCGTTTGGGAGGCCGCCCCGGACAGCCGGACCAGCAGGGCCGGGTCGCGGAGCAGGGAAAGGATGGCTTCGGCGAGTTGCTGCGGAGAGCGTTCGGGAACGAGCAGGGAATCCACCCCGTGGGTGACCGCCTCCGGGATGCCGCCGTGGTGGGTGGCAATCACGGGAAGGCCGGTGGCCATGGCTTCCAGCATCGAATTGGGAATGCCTTCCTGGTCGGAGGTATCGGTCAGCTCGCTGGGATGGAGGAAGAGGTGGGCGCGCTGGTATTCGGCGAGGAGCTTTGGCTGATTCATCCAGCCAAGGACCTCGACGTTTTCAGTCAGGTTGAGGGCGTCGCGTCGCCGGAGAAATTCCTCCTTCACCGGGCCCGTGCCGCAGACCACAAACTTTAGTTTGGGAAAGTGAGGCACCACGAGGCGGAGCGCCTCCAACGTGGTGAATAGTCCTTTCTTCGGGATAAGCCGGCAGGCCTGGACCAACCGCCAGGCTCCGTCAGCCGGGGCACTGCGCATGGAGGCCGGAAAGGCATCCAGGGGAATGGGAGTGTAGTTGAGCCGGAGTTTTTCCGAGGGGCAGCCGAGCGCCTTGAGCCCATCAAGAAGGGACTGGCTGCGGGCCAGGATGAGGCGGGCTTCCTGGAAGACGCATTGCAGACTCGCCACATAGTTCCGGTCACCGGTAAACTTCACCACATCGACTCCGTGGAACGAAACCAGGAAAGGCCCGCCCCAGGCCTTGATCATGTCGAGGTATTTGACGGCTTTGTGCCCGTAATAAACGTGGACAAGGGCAGGCTGATGGCCGCGCAGCAGAGACGGGAGATTGTAGGGATGATATTCCGGCGCGGTGGTAATGCAGCGGGGTGGGGGCCACTGCTTAATGATGTGCTTATACCAGAAGCGGAGGATGAAGTTTCCTTTGGGCCGGGGGCGGACTTGCCGCTCCATCAGCACGAGGGGCTCGAAGGGGAAGCGTTCGGGGTGCTGAAGGGTTTCTGTGTAAACAGCGTTTTGATAGCGCCGGAGGTTGGCGGCCTGCCGGTAGACACTCTGCATTTCCGGCTTCAACCAGGTCCCACAAAGACTGACCAGCCGGGGCAGGGCGGGAGTTGGGGGGGCGGAGACCGGCTTGATATCAGGCATCGGGGAGGGTGGTAAAATCAGAAAATGAAAACCGGTCCATAATCAGGGCTTTTTCCACAGATAAAGCCAGCGTTCACTGACCGCTTTGCCTTCGGCGTCCTGAAGTTCACAAGTAAGGTCGATGTCGCGCAGATCGGCAGGAGGTTCCAGCACAAAAAAGGCCCGCAGCACCTGGGGCATGTGGACTTCCGGATTGCGTCCCATTTTGAGGGGCAGACTGTCCACATGGGCCATGCTGAGGTCGGTGATATCGGCATGGACCACCTTGATGGCGGGATTGTTGGTGGTAATGACGGGCTTGAAGCCTTTGATATCGTCCCACTTGGGCTCGCCCTCTTTTTTTTCCGGATGAAGCGGCTTGGCAAAATCGATGGTGAAGAGCAATTGCTCCGGGCGCTGGACCGGGTGGCCATAACGGGTGTCCTTCACGGTAAACAGACCCGAGGGCAGGGGATCCCGCTGCCAGACGAGCCGGTATTTGAAATGGTAGGGTTTTCCGACTTCGGGTTTCGGATCAGGCTCCCAGACGAGGATGATGTTGTCGTTGGTCTCATCTGCCGTGGGCATCTCGATGAGGTGGAGCTGGCCTTTGTCAAAACCTTCGATGGGCTCTACGCGTACGCTGGGGCGGTCGTGGTAATGGGCTTCGACATCCTGGTAGGAAGTAAAGGAGCGGTCGCGCTGGAGGAGGGACCAGGACTGCGGTTTCTCCAAGGTGAAGACGCAGTGGCGGAATTGGTCAGGGGTGTGATCCAGCGGGCGGAAGTGTTTCCCTCCGGTGGCCAGTTCCATCAGCAGGCCGTCGCTGTCATGCACTTCGGGGCGGAAGTCGTAAGCCCGGGGGTGGGTGAGTTCACCGAACCAGAACATGCTGGAGAAGGGGGCGAGGCCGAGTTGTTGGACCGGCTGGCGGAGGGTGATTTCTGCATCGATTTCCATCACTGTCTCCACGCCTGGGGTCACATTGAATTGATAGGCCCCGGAAACACTGGGGCCGTCGAGGAGTGCCCACGTCGTGAGGGTTTTGGAGCCGGCTTCCGGGGTTTTCAGCCAGAAGTTCTGGAAGTCGGGGAATTCTTCCGGTACGCCGGGGAGGCCACTGTTCAAGGAGAGGCCGCGGGCGGACAGGCCATAGGGCGATTTTGCCGGAATACTGCGGAAGTAGCTGGCGCCGAGGAAGACGAGAAACTCGTCCATGTAGTCGGGGGAATTGAGCTGGGTGCGGGCGCGCCAGCCGGCGTAGCCGGGAGGGGTGGGGATGCCGTTGGGGACCTGCTGTTTTCCATAATCAAAGAGGCTGCGGTCGAAGAAGAGCGGTGTGGTCTCGGGGCCATCCACCTCGTAGAGTTTGACGGATTTCTTGGCCGTCCAGCCGGGGTGGAAAAAATCGACCGAAAAGGGCCTTTTATCGATAGACCAGAGGCCTTCATCCATTTTAAACCGGATGTCGCGGTGCTGGTCGTAGGTCAGGTTTTTCCAGTAATCGGCCAAGTCATCCGCGGGAGCGGCATAAGACACCGCCGCGCGCTCGCGGGCCATGGTGCGGACTTGTTCGAAAGAAAAGTCTTTAGCCGTGGCGGCGGTGGAGCAGGCAAGGGCACAGGCGGCAATACGAAGGGCGTGGGTCATGGGAAACAAGACAGGAAACGAAAGTAACCAGTCATCCCGGTGATGCAATTGCGTTCCCACCTGCTGATGGCTCCCATTCCGGTTGATTCGGGTCAGTCTGCTTGGGAATCACGGGCCTCGCGCCAGACGGTAGAAGCCGCGTGGCGGTGATCGACGCAGAGTTTTTTGAAAATACGGTCGAGGTGATTTTTCACGGTGTGGGGACTGATCCCGAGGATGATGCTGATTTCTTCATTGGATTTTCCCTCGCTGAGCCAATCCATCACCTCGCGCTCACGGCGGGAAAGGAGTTCGGAGGGAGTGGGGGCCATGGCGTCCTCAAGCAACAGCAAGGCGGCGCCGATCCGCCGGGACCGCACCAAGCGCACCCGGATCGGGCGGGAACCGTGTTGGAGGATGACCTCAGGGTGGGGGCGCCGGGCGTTGGGTTTTCCCTTGTCATCAAAAAGGGCAGCCAGCACCGGGGGCAACTCCTGCCAGGATGCGGACCGGCCAGCGGGCATGAAAGGGCGCAGGCGTTGGCGGGCGGTGGTGGAAATGTAGGCGACTTGACCGTCGGGACCGGTGAAAATAAGACTATGCCGCATTTCGCGCTCGATGGTGTCGATGAGTTGAAGGGTGGCCGGGGCCGGATGCTCCATGACCTGGGCTGCCAGATCCTCCAGGGAAAAATCCACCCCTGCCGCGCCGAGGCACTGGCCATGGACCAGAATGGGAGCGGCCAGAGTGACGATGAGCACCGATTGCCCCCCCATGGGGTATTCATAGGGCCCTACCATTACCGTGCGCCGCATCCGGGTGGGCATCATATAATAGGCGCCCCGTTTTGGGTCATTGATGGCTACGTTGGCCTCCACTTGGATATCCCCGAACCGACGGTGCCACACCGGCAGGAATCGCCCGGTATCGTCATGGCCCGGAGCATTGATGAATTCAGCATCCCGCCCATCCAGCGCACCCGGTTCCCACACCGCCCAGACCCCCAGATACCGGGGGTTTGCCTCCAGCGCCTGGCGGAGGATGCTGTTGTGAAGCCCCCGGTCCACCACCGCCAAGGCCCGCAGCCCGGCAAACAAAGCGGCCAACTGGTCCGGAGCGCCGTGGGTGAGAATCATGGGAACGAATCTGAACAGAAGGGCGCGAAGGTCACGGTAAAATGCTGGAAAATAGCAGCCAAGTCGTTGCCGAGCGGTTTTCCTGTCGCCCCCTTGCGGTCGATGGCGCCCTTCTGTTCAAATACTCTCCAGTCTGCCCCCCTGATTCCTTAATATTCCTAAAACATCCGCCCCTTGCCTTTTTGAAAAGTTCCCGTAAAGTCCGCGCCTTGTCGAAATTTCCGATCTCGCCGGTGCTTCCGGGGTGGCCTGTTTGCCCCCCCGTTTCTTTCTTCTGAAAGAGGAAGCGACTGCAAAAATTGGTCAACGTCACAACCCAACAACTAACCCGTAAAGTATTATGAATCAAGAACTCATGACTCTGATGGAGAACTCCTTCAAGGACCTCCGCGAGCACTCCATCGTCAAAGGTATCATCCTTGACATCAAACCCCAGGTCGTCCTCGTCGACATCGGCTACAAGTCCGAAGGGGCCATCCCCGTCAGCGAATTTGAAGACGAAGACATTCAAGTCGGCGACGAAATCGAAGTTTTACTCCAGCGCCTCGAAAACGATGAAGGCATGGTGGTCCTTTCCAAGGAGAAAGCCGCCCACAAACAGAACTGGGACAAAATTGTCAAGGTCTTCCATGACGGCGGCCTCGTTAAGGGCAAGGTCAAGGGAGTGGTCAAAGGCGGCCTGACGGTCAACGTCGGAGTCGAAGCCTTCCTCCCAGGCAGCCAGATCGACATCATCCCGCCGAAGGATCTCAACGAATACGTTGGCAACGTCTACGAATTCAAGATCGTCAAGGTCAACGACGAACGCAAGAATGTCGTCCTCAGCCGTCGCGAAGTGATCGAAGCCGAGCGCGCCGAACAGCGCCAGCGTTTCCTCGAAACCGTCAAGATCGGCGACAAGGTCGAAGGTGCAGTCAAGAACATCACCGACTTCGGTGTCTTCGTGGACCTCAACGGCATGGACGGTCTGCTCCACATCACCGATATGAGCTGGGGCCGCGTGAACCACCCAACCGAAGTGGTCGCCATTGGCCAGAAGGTCAACGTGGTCATCCTCGACGTGAACCGCGAGAAGGAGCGGGTCTCCCTCGGCATGAAGCAGCTCCTCAGCAACCCATGGGAAGTCATCGAAGCGCGCTTCCCGATTGGACAGCGAGTCAAGGGCAAGGTCTCCAAGCTGGTCGCTTATGGCGCTTTCGTGGAACTCGCCGAAGGGGTGGAAGGTCTGGTGCACGTCTCCGAACTCTCCTGGGTCAAGCGCATTGCCCGCCCGTCCGACGTCCTCACCATTGGTCAGGAACTCGACGCCGTGGTGCTTGGCATCAACAAGGAAGAACAAAAGATCTCCCTCGGTGTCCGCCAGCTCGACGGCAATCCATGGGATGCCATCGACGCACGCTTCCCGATCGGGATGAAGATCAAGGGCAAGGTCCGCAACCTCACCGCGTATGGTGCCTTCGTGGAAATGGAAGAAGGCATCGACGGGATGGTGCACGTCTCCGACCTCTCCTGGACCCGCAAGGTCAATCACCCGAGCGAAATGCTCAAGAAGGGCGACGAAGTCGAAGCCACCGTGCTCGAAATCGACAAGGCCAACCAGCGCATCAGCCTTGGCATGAAGCAGCTTGAGAATGATCCTTGGCACGACATCGACGAAAAGTTCCACGTCGGCGACCTCGTCAAGGGAACCGTGGCCAAGATCGCCAGCTTTGGCGCCTTCATCCAGCTCCAGGACGATATCGACGGTCTGGTGCACATCAGCCAACTCAGCGAAGACCACGTCAACCGCGTCAAGGACGTGCTCAAAGTCGGTCAGGAAGTCGAAGCCCGCGTCATCAAGGTCGACAAGGTGGAGCGCCGTATCGGTCTCTCCGTCAAGGCCGCCAACTACAGCGAAGAGGACCTCCGCAAGGAAACCGCCGCCTTCGAAGCGCTCCGTCCGTCCACCGACATGGTGGGTCTCGAGGAAGCCTTCAAGTTCGCTGCCGAAGAATGGCGCCCCGGCCAGAAGTAAGCCTCCGCTTACAATTCAAGCAGCCCCGCGCTGCCTGACCGCAAAAATCACAAACACCCCGCAGATGAAAGTCTGCGGGGTGTTTTTTTCGAATCATGGCGCCCGGACTTCGGGGCTGTCCTGGCTGGGCGCAGCCTTGGACTTGCGGTGGTGGGGAGCTTCCATTAGGGCGGAGGTATATGAGACCTCTGGACCAATGCCGCCTCTATGGCATTCTTGATACCGGCTACTGCGCTCCGGAACGGATGGGCGCGATGTTGGAGCAGATGATCGCCGGTGGGGTGGATATCGTGCAATTGCGTGCCAAATCCATGGCTCCAGACCGGATCGCGGAACTGGCGAGGGAGTTGCATCCGGTCTCCCGGGCGGCTGGGGTGCCTTTCATCATCAATGACCACCCGTCCCTGGCGTCAGAGACCGGGGTGGAGGGAATTCATGTCGGCGTGGAGGATATGACGGTGGCGGAGGCGCGACGGTTGGCCGGTGGTCGTTCCTGCTGGGTTGGTAAAAGCTCGCATAGCCTCCTCCAGGCGCTCGATGGGGCAGGGCAGGGCGCCGATTACTTGGGGTTCGGCCCGCTGTTTGCCACCGCAACCAAGCCCGATTACGTCCCGATCGGCACCGATGAAATCCGGGCGGTTTATGAGCAGATACGGGTACCTGTTTTCTGTATCGGTGGCATCAAGCAGGAGAATCTGGCTGGCGTGATCGCGTCCGGGGCGCAGCGCGTGGTGATTGTCAGCGGCATTTTACTTGCGGTGGATCCGGTGGCCTATACCCGGGCCTGCGTGGATCAGTTGGCGCAGGCGGGCATTTCAGGTTGAAGCCCCGGAGCGGGCAGGGTAAGGGCAGTCTTTCCTTTCGTTCCCTTCAGCTCCAGCTCACATTTTTTCCACCATGTCAGTCCTTGTTTCCGGTTCCGTCGCCCTCGATTCCATTCACACCTCCAGCGAAATTCATCATGAGTTGCTGGGAGGCAGCGCCTCTTACGCAGCGCTGGCGGCGGGGCTGAATACGCCGGTGCAACTCTGTGCCATTGTGGGCTCCGATTTCCCGGCGGGGCACCGGGCGTTGCTGACCGGCCATGGGATCGATCTGGACAACGTGGAAGTGGTGGAGGGGGGCAAGACCTTCCGTTGGACGGGGCGTTATCATGATGACATGAACCACCGCGAAACCCTGTCGGTTTCCATCGATGTGCTGGAACAATTCAATCCCAGGCTGAATCCTGCGGCGGCGGCGGTCAAGGTGCTCCTCCTCGCCAATATGAGTCCGGATAATCAATTGGATGTCCTGAAACAATGCACTGGCCGCCCCTTTGTGATCGCCGACAGTATGGACCTCTGGATCAATATTGCCCGGGACCGGTTGATCGAGTTGATGGGAAAAGTGGATCTGTTTGTGATCAATGAGGATGAAGCCAAGCTGTTTGTGGATACCAGCAACCTCATCAATGCCGGCCACAAGCTGCTGGCCATGGGGCCCAAGTATGTGGTGGTGAAAAAGGGCGAGCATGGAGCCCTGTTGTTCGGGCCGGACCAGTTGTTCATGACCTGTGCCTATCCCTTGCGGAACGTGGCCGATCCGACCGGGGCGGGCGATACCTTCGCGGGTGGCGTGGCGGGTCACCTGGCCTGCCTCGGCAAACGCGAGTTCAGTTTCGCTGACCTCTCCGCGGCCGTGGTCTATGGCAGTGTCCTGGCTTCATTCACCTGCGAGGAGTTTGGGGTTAAACGTCTGGCTGCCCTGACCAGCGATGAGGCGGCGGCCCGTCTCGCGGAGTTCCGCGCCTGCACCACAATCGCCTGAGTTCCGTTCCGGCCTTCTGTCCATTTATTTTCCGTATGGCCCGCGTTTCCCCGGTCGCCCCTTTGCCGCTATCGCCCTTTTGGCAATTGCCGGCCTTCCGTTGGGGAGGGATTGCTGTTTCCATCATCCTCCTGCTCCTCGGCATAAGATGGATGGAAAAACTGAACCGTTCCTACCAAATTGAGCGACGGTTGGGCGAAGATGCGCGGTTGGCCCCGATGGTCCACAAAATCAAGCAACAGATAGAAACTGCAGGGAAAAGCGGAATCCTCGAAAATGCCGCCCAAGCGGCCCAGGGACAGGTCCCTCAGGCCCTGTGGCTGGGACGGGTGGCGGAAGTGGATGAGAGCGCATCTGGTGATGGCAGCATCGTGGTGCTCTCGGATGCCCATCTCCTGGCCGGCCGGCCGGGGCCCCATGACCGGGGGGGGCAGGTGAGGATAGGCCGCCGCCGCTATGTCTACAGCGGGAGTCGTCCCAAAGTGGGGGAAAACTGGCTGATTTCGGTCTGGCGAGATGGCTCCAGCAACGCTATTCACTCGGCGGCCCGCTATACCTCCGCGCCCTGAGGGGGGATTGATTGCCCGTGTTCGTGGGCGGGCAGGGTCCTCCCCACCTTTGGGCTCATCCCGCTCCGCTGTTTAGGGCGCGCGCCGCATTGAGGTCGCCAAGCCTTCAATTTTAAGGCGGATGCTCTCCTCCTCTTTGATTTTGGCATCGATACTACGGCAGGCGTGCATGATGGTGCCGTGATCGCGGCCGCCGAAAGCATCGCCGATTTCCTGGTAGGAGGAACTGGTGAGTTCCCGTGCCAGATACATGGCGACCTGGCGGGCGAAGGCGATATTGGCCGGGCGTTTCCGGCTGGTCATGTCAGCCAGACGGATGTCGTAGCTTTCTGCGATGGTTTTTTGAATTTTGTCGATGGTGATCGACTGCCGCGATTCCTCCTGCAGGAGATCGCGGAGCAGATCCCCAGCCTGGGTGATGGAGATCGGGCCATGCAGGGAGATCCAGGAAGCTACGCGGAAGAGCGCTCCATGCAGGCGGCGGACGTTGCTGCGGATACGGGAGGCTAGGTAGTCGATGACGTTGGGCGGCACGTCCACGCGGAGGGAGACCGCCCGGTTCCGCAGGATGGCCACCCGGGTTTCCTCATCCGGTGGCGTGATTTCGGCCATCATGCCCCACTCGAAACGGGAGGCGAGGCGCGATTCCAGATTCCGCATTTCTGAAGGGGGGCAGTCACTGGAGAGGACGACTTGTTTATTGCCATCAAAAAGGGCATTGAACGTATGGAAGAATTCCTCTTGGGACCGCTCTTTGCCGGCGAGAAACTGTACGTCGTCGATCAGCAGGACGTCGGCTTGGCGGAACCGTTTGCGGAAGCGGGGCAGGGAGTGTTCCTGGAGGGCTGCAATGAACTGATTGGTGAATTCCTCACTGGTGATATAAAGCACGCGCGCTTTGGGCCGGGTCTCCCTGATATGGGCTCCGATGGCATGCATCAGGTGCGTTTTGCCGAGTCCAGTGGTGCCGTAGAAAAACAATGGATTGTAGGCCCGGGCCGGACGTTGGGCGACCGCGGAGGCGGCGGCATGGGCGAACTGATTGTTGGCCCCGACCACAAACGTATTGAAGGTATGTTTCGGGCTGAGGCGATCGTCTGTTTCACCAGTGGCCTGGACGGCGTCTGCGATGGCTCCGGGACCGACGTCCGGAAGCGATGACATTGGTTCGGCGTCCGGGATGCCGGAAGAAGTGATCTCGAGGAGGGAGGGCGCGTGATTTGGCTCCGCTTTCACCGGTTTTGGAGCGGGTTTGCGGATCTTTACCGGAGCGGCGGAGAAAATGGGAGCGGCGGATTCCCCGGTCAGAAATTCAAGCGAGGGCATGATGCCCGTGATGGCGTGGAATGATTCCTTCAGGGGAACCAGATAATTCATCTCAATCCAAAGTTGGTGGATGGAATCCGGGACGATGATCCTGACCCGTTCATCATTGGCTTCCGTCAAGCAGATGGAGGAGAACCACCGGTCGAAGGCGTCTGGGGTAATCCTGGTCCGCAGATTGTCAACGACATGTGCCCAGAGCACAGCAAGAGGATTCACATGGGACATTGAAGACGGTATCGGCAGAAGGGTGGCAGCAGGTGGGGCGGGCAGCAACATCCGGGTCAGTCTGGGCTGTCGGATGGAACGACGACGGCAACGTGGTGGGGGGGGCGGTTGAGGGGGGGGAGGATCAGAGCGGTGGCAGGAATCAAGGCAGACTGGAGAGGGGAAGGGCCGCAGGGCCGGGTTGGGAGACAGAACGGGGAAGAAGCAGGGAAGAAAGACATCGCGTTTGGTGGACTGGGCAGCCGGTGGGGTCTCCTAACGGGGGGGCGGGCTGGTCATGAGGGTAGCCAGACAGCGGGTACGGACAAGGATTTTTTGGAAAAAGGCATGAACTTTTTAAAAAGATTTCAGTTGAAATCCAAATGATAGGCACGTCCCCCCGTTGTGGCTCTGTGGTGGCTTTGGCGCTGATGGCTTTTCTGCGGGATAATGGTTGTCCTGGCGCGGGTTGGCCTGATAATCTCCCGGTTTTTCCATCCCTCATGAGTAAATCCCCCGAGTCCCACCTGGTCGAAGTGCGCACTTTTCAACCGTCCGCCGAATTTTCCAAAGCTGCGCACGTGAAAAGCCTCGCTGCCTATAAAAAGAAATACGCCGAAAGTATCAAGGATCCCGGAAAATTCTGGGCCGCCGAGGCTTCGGAACTGACGTGGCAGCAGCCGTGGGAGACGGTGCTCGACTGGAAGCCGCCTTTCGCCAAATGGTTCTCCGGAGGAAAATTGAACGTGGCCGAGAACTGTGTGGACCGCCACGCCGCCAATCCAGCCCGCAAGAACAAAGCAGCCATCATTTTTGAAGGCGAACCCGGAGACCGCCGCACCCTGACGTATCAGCAGCTTCAACGCGAGGTGTGCCGATTTGCCAATGTCCTGAAGGCGCATGGTGTGAAACCGAAGGACCGGGTAATGATTTACCTGCCTATGGTTCCGGAGGCAGTGGTTGCCATGCTGGCCTGCGCCCGCATCGGCGCGGTGCACAGTGTGATTTTCGGGGGATTCAGCAGTGAGAGCATCAAGGACCGCACGGAAGACTGCGAAGCCACCATGATCATTACCGCGGACGGGGGCTACCGTCGCGGCAAGGTGGTGCCTTTGAAGGACAACGTGGACAGTGCCCTCGCCAGCGGGGCTCCCTCGGTGAAAAAGGTCATCGTGCTCCGCCGGACCAACAGCACGGTGCATATGCAGCATGGCCGCGATGTTTTCTGGCATGAGGAAGTGGAGAAGGTGAATGCCAAATGCCCCGCCAAGGGATTTGATAGCGAACACCCCCTTTTCCTGCTCTACACCAGCGGCTCCACGGGCAAGCCCAAGGGCATCCTGCATACCTCCGGGGGATATCTGACCGGCACCTATTCCACCTCCAAATACATTTTCGATCTGCGTGACGAAGACGTCTACTGGTGCACTGCCGATGTGGGCTGGATCACCGGGCACAGCTACATTGTATATGGTCCTCTGGCCAATGGCGCCACCCTGCTGATGTATGAGGGCGCTCCCGACTGGCCCGACAAGGACCGGTTCTGGAAGATCATCGAGGAATATTCGGTGACCATCCTTTACACTGCGCCCACCGCCATCCGCGCCTTCATCAAATGGGGGGATGAATATGTGAAGAAACATGATCTTTCCTCCCTGCGGCTCCTCGGGAGCGTGGGAGAGCCCATCAATCCCGAGGCTTGGATCTGGTATCACAAAGTTATCGGCGGTGGCCGCTGCCCGATCGTTGATACGTGGTGGCAGACCGAAACCGGAGCTATCATGATCACCCCGCTGCCAGGTGCGACCCCGACGAAGCCCGGCACCGCCACGCTGCCCTTCTTCGGTATCGATGCCGCCATCCTTGATGAGACCGGCAAGGAGTGCGGTCCAGACGAAGCCGGCAAACTGGTGATCCGCCAGCCGTGGCCTTCCATGCTGCGCACTATTTACGGCGACAAACAGCGCTACAAGGACACTTACTGGAGTGAATACCCGGGCGGCATTTACCTCGCGGGTGATGGGGCGCGCCGTGACAAGGACGGCAATTTCTTCATCGTCGGCCGGTTGGATGACGTGCTGAACGTTTCCGGGCACCGTTTGGGCACTGCCGAGGTGGAAGGCGCCCTCGTTTCCCACCCGGCCGTGGCCGAAGCCGCCGTAGTGGGCCGCCCTGATGAAATCAAAGGGCAGGCAGTAGTCGCCTTTGTCACCCTGAAAGGCGGCATCGAACCCTCCGAGACTTTGAACAAGGAACTGAAGCTGCACGTCGGCAAAGTCATCGGCGCCATTGCCCGCCCCGACGATATCCGCTTTACCGCGCTCCTTCCCAAAACCCGCAGCGGCAAAATCATGCGCCGCTTGCTGAAGGAAATCTGCGCCGGCGGCGACGTCAAAGGCGACACCACCACCCTGGAGGACTTCAGTGTCGTGGCCAGCCTGCAAGCCTCCGGCAAGGAGGAAGGGTAGGGGCGATCACTCCACAGTCCTTTTTCCGCGTGGCCGGGCTGATTCCGCAGGCCATCTGAGCTATCGTTCCGCACCGGGATGGATGCAATCCATCCCGGTGCGGATGATGCTCAGCTGCCGTTTGCCATCCGGCCCGGTCCGCGCTTCATTGCCCTCCCCATGTTGCTCCCTGTTACCCCTGGTATTTGTTATCTCGTCGGCGCCGGTCCCGGCGATCTTGGTCTGGTCACGCTCCGCGCCAAAGAGTGCATCGAAGCCGCCGACGTGGTGGCCTACGACTATTTGGTGAACAAGCAGGTCCTGGCCTGGATGAAGCCGGGGGCAGAACTCCTCTACGTCGGCAAGCAGGCGGCCAACCACGCGTTGCCCCAGGAAGAGATCAATCAGTTGCTGATCCGCAAGGTGTTGGAGGGCAAAGTCGTGACCCGCCTCAAAGGTGGCGACCCTTACGTTTTCGGGCGGGGGGGGGAGGAAGCTCAGGAACTCCATGCGGCCGGTTGTCCCTTTGAGGTGGTGCCGGGCATCTCCTCCACCATCGCCGGTCCTGCTTATGCGGGAATTCCCGTGACTCATCGCGATTTCAATACCCAGCTCACGATTTTTACCGGCCACGAGGATCCCACCAAGGAAGTGAGCAGCCTCGATTTCGCCAAAATCGCGCAGGCCGATGGTGTGAAGGTCATGCTGATGGGGGTGGGCCGGATGGGTGAACTGACCGGCAAGTTGATGGAGCATGGGGCCGCCGCAGACACCCCGGTGGCGCTGATCCGCTGGGCCACGACCGGCCGCCAGCAAACCTTGACGGGGACGCTGGGCACCATCGCCGCCCTCGTGGAAGCCCAGGGATTCAAAGCGCCGGCGGTTTGTGTGATCGGTGGCACGGTGGGGCTGCGTCCCGAGTTGAACTGGTTTGAACGCCGTCCCTTGTTTGGAAAACGCATCGTCGTCACCCGCACGCGGGCCCAGGCGGGCGTACTCAGCCAAGGACTGCGGGCACTCGGCGCAGATACCTATGAGTTGCCGACGATCCGGATCGAAAAGCCGCACGACCTGATGGGTTTTGGCGAAATGGTGCAGGAATGCCACAAGTATGAGTGGATCATCTTCACCAGTCCCAATGGGGTGGAGGCCTTCTTCAATCTCTTTTTCAAGCTCTACAAGGATGCCCGCGACATTGGGGCGGTCAAACTCGTTGCCATTGGTCCCGGGACCGCCAAGAAAATTGCGGAATATCACCTCAGTGTGGACTTTATTCCGGAAAAGTCCGTGGCTGAATCGCTTGTGGAGGAATTCATCGAGCACGCCGGCAGTATAGAAAACCAAACGGTCCTTTGGGTCCGCGGCGAGTCTGCCCGGGATGTGGTCGCCCAGAAGTTGATGGAAAAAGGGGCAATTCTCGATGAAGCAATCGCCTACCGCACCGTGCCGGAAACCGAGGATGTAGCAGGGGGGCAGGCCCGGTTCAGGGAGGAGGGTGCCGATGTGCTGACGTTTGCCAGCGGAAGTGCGGTTGACCATTTCATGGCGCTCAACATTCCCATCCCGCCGGAAACCAGAATCGCCAGCATCGGCCCGGTCACCACTGCCGCTCTGAAGCGCCATGGCCTGAAAGCCCATATCACGCCGTCGAGTCATGACATTCCGGGTTTGATCAAGGCGATTGCCGCGCATTTTGCCAAGTGAGGGTGACGGTCCGGCGGGAGCATGCCAAGTGCTGGTTAGGACATTGGCGGTCGGGGTGGCAAGGCCACTTTCCCGGCTTGCTCCCCATCCCGGGGCCGTCGAAGTAAAACTATGAGTTCCAGTCTTCCCGAAAAAATTCAATTCAGTCCCCGCACGGACTATAAAACCGTGGAATCGGGCTTGGGCTTTGCGCCGAAGTTCGACGCCGCGGGCCTGATCACCGCCGTGGCTGTGGACGCCGATGACGGTAGCGTTCTGATGGTGGCCTACATGAATGAGGAATCGCTCCGCTTGACTCTGGCGTTGGGGGAAGCGGTTTATTACAGCCGGAGCCGGCAGGAAATCTGGCACAAAGGAAAGACCAGCGGACATACCCAGGAAGTGGTGGAAATCCTGACGGATTGTGACCAGGATGCCTTGGTGCTGCGGGTGCGTCAGCATGGCGCGGGGGCCTGCCACACCGGCTACCGCAGTTGCTTTTTCCGCAAGGTGGCCGTCGCGGCACCTGCCGGGGATGGCAATCAAGCTGCCGAACTGGTGCCGGTCTACACGTCCAAAGCATACGATGCGGAGGCCGTTTACCGCAAATAAATCATCAAATCTTCCCTGCGCCGGTTTCATCCTCTTGCAATCACCGGGCGTAAATTCTAGGAAATCCAAACCATGCCTCCTCTCGTTCAGTACCTCATCCGCTTTTACCAGTCTTCCATCGGGAAGAAAATCATTGTGGCCCTGACTGGAGCAGCCCTGATGGGCTTTCTCGTCGCTCACCTGCTGGGAAATCTCCTGATCTTCAGCGGACCGGAAGCGATCAACGGCTACGCGAAAAAACTGCATGATCTGGGACCGCTGCTTTACGTCGCCCGTGCGGGATTGCTCCTGTTCGTGGTGCTCCACATCGTCTGCACCATTCAGTTGGTGAAAATCAACCGGGCCGCCCGTCCGCAGAAATACGCTGTGGATACCGTGCGCCAAGCCACCAAGTCCTCCCGTATCATGATCTGGAGCGGGCTGACCATTCTCGCTTTTGTCGTGTATCATCTCGCCCATTTCACCTGGGCCCTGGGCAATCAATACCACGATCCCGGTATGGCCCGCTACTGGGTTGAGCCGGGGGTGCACAATGTTTATAACATGGTGATTGACGGTTTCAGCGTCTGGTATGTTTCCGCCTTTTACATTATTGCCATGTTCCTGCTCTGCAGCCACCTCAACCATGGCTTTTCCAGCATTTTCCAGACCCTCGGGCTGGCCACCCCGCGCACCCGCCAGCCGATTGATCTGGCCGGCAAACTTTTCGCCTGGGGATTGTTCCTCGGCAATATCTCCATCCCGCTGTCCATCCTCTTCGGCATCAAATCCTAAATCTTTTCCACCATTTTCCGAGCCATGATCAGCGAACTTCACGATGCCCCGGCCACCCACCCCAACCGCGTCAGCGACACGCCACCCGATGGTTCGCCCAAGGTGCCGCTTCCGGAGAAATGGACCAAACACAAGGCGAGTGCCAAACTGATCAGTCCCGCCAACCGCCGGAAATACAATATCATCGTGGTCGGCAGTGGTCTGGCCGGCTCCGCGGCCGCGGCCAGTCTTTCCGAACAGGGCTACAACGTGAAGTGCTTCTGTTATCAGGACAGCGCCCGCCGCGCCCACAGTATCGCCGCCCAGGGCGGAATCAATGCTGCCAAGAACTATCAAAATGACGGGGACAGCACCTACCGTCTCTTTTACGAAACCATCAAGGGAGGCGACTTCCGCGCCCGGGAGTCCAACGTCCGCCGCCTCGCCGAGGTCAGCGTTCAGATCATCGACCAATGTGTGGCCCAAGGCGTGCCCTTTGCCCGTGAATACGGCGGACTGCTCGCCAACCGTTCCTTCGGCGGCACCCAGGTAGCCCGGACGTTCTACGCCGCCGGCCAGACTGGCCAGCAGCTGCTGCTGGGAGCCTACGCCGCCCTGAACAAGGAAATTGCCCATGGCAGCGTCAAGATGTATCCCCGCACCGAAATGCTCGACTTGGTGGTAGTGGATGGTCACGCCAAAGGGATCGTGGTGCGCGATATGGTGACTGGCAAGATTTCCTCCCATGCCGGGGATGCCGTGCTGCTTTGCACCGGAGGATACGGCAACGTCTTTTATCTCTCCACCAATGCGATGGGCTGCAACGTCACCGCCACTTGGCGGGCGCACAAACGCGGTGCCTGGTTTGCCAATCCGTGTTACACCCAGATCCACCCGACCTGCATTCCCGTCAGCGGTGACTATCAAAGCAAGCTGACCCTGATGTCCGAGAGTCTGCGCAACGACGGCCGCTGCTGGGTGCCCAAGCGCAAGGAAGACTGCGGCAAGCCCGCCGCCAGCATCCCGGAGGAAGACCGCGATTATTATCTGGAGCGGAAATATCCGAGCTTCGGCAACCTCGCTCCACGCGACATCGCCAGCCGTGCCGCCAAGGAACAGTGCGATGATGGACGCGGCGTGGGTCCGGGCGGCCTCGGCGTCTATCTGGATTTTGCTGATGCCATCAAGCGGCTCGGAGAGGACCAGATCCGTGAACGTTACGGCAACCTGTTTGCCATGTACGAGCAGATTACCGGTGAAAATGCCTACAAACAGCCGATGCGCATCTACCCGGCGGTCCATTACACCATGGGTGGCCTTTGGGTGGACTACAATCTGATGAGCAACGTGCCCGGCCTCCATGTGCTGGGTGAGGCCAACTTCTCCGACCATGGGGCCAACCGCCTCGGCGCCAGTGCGCTCATGCAGGGCCTGGCTGATGGATATTTCATCGTTCCCGCCACCCTGCCGAACTATCTCGCGGATCAAAAGCCCGGGCAATACCAAGACGACAGCCCGGAATTCAAAGCCGTCGAGGAGGCCGCACGCGAGCGGGTCCGCAAAATCCTGTCGGTGAATGGCAAGCGGTCCGTGGCTAGCTTCCACCGGGAACTGGGCCTGTTGATCTGGGATAAATGCGGCATGGCCCGCACCAAGGAAGGCCTTGCCCAGGCCCTGAAGCGCCTCCCGGAACTCCGCGAGGAATTCTGGAGCAACGTCCGCGTTCCTGGCAGTGGGGATACCTTCAACCAGCAACTCGAACAGGCTGGCCGCGTCGCCGATTTCCTCGAGTTCGGGGAACTGCTCTGCCGCGACGCTTACGAACGTGAGGAATCCTGTGGCGGGCACTTCCGCTCGGAACACCAGATGGAAGGCGAAGCCAAACGCGATGATGAACGCTTCTCCTATGTCGCAGCCTGGGAATACACGGGCGACCTCGCCAAGCCCAAGCTCAACAAGGAATGGCTTGAGTATGAGGAGGTCCACTTCTCCACCCGCAGTTATAAATAACCGTATCGTCCATTTTCTCCTGTCCTTCGTGGACTTCAAATCCTTTCCCTTTTCCCCACTCCCAAGACCATGGCTGATTCCAAGTCCTCTCTCGATCTTACGCTGAACGTCTGGCGCCAGACCGGTCCTGATGCCCCTGGCCGCTTCGAGACCTATGCCGCCAAAGCGATTCCGGAGACCGCCTCATTTTTGGAGATGATGGACATCGTGAACGAGGACATCATCGCCAAGGGGGGCGAACCGGTGGCGTTTGACCACGACTGCCGTGAAGGCATTTGCGGGATGTGTTCCATGGTGATCAATGGCATGCCGCACGGTCCCAAGCGCGGGGTGACTACCTGCCAACTTCACATGCGCAGCTTCCGATCGGGAGATACCATCTGGATCGAACCCTTCCGGGCCACCGCCTTCCCGATCGTCCGCGATCTGGCCGTGGACCGCAGCGCGTTTGACCGCATTCAGCAGGCTGGTGGCTACATCACGGTGCGCACCGGATCCGCGCCGGAAGCGAATAGTGTTCCGGTTCCCAAACCGGATGCGGATGCTTCCTTCATGGCCGCGGCCTGTATTGGCTGCGGAGCCTGTGTGGCGGCGTGTAAAAATGCCAGCGCCATGCTGTTTGTCGCCGCCAAAGTGGCGCATTTCAATCACCTCCCGCAGGGCAGGCCGGAAGCGGACAGCCGTGCGCTCGGAATGGTCCGTGCCATGGATGAGCAGGGTTTTGGAAACTGCACTAATCAATATGAGTGCGAAGCGGTGTGTCCCAAGACGATTGACGCGGAATACATCCGCCAATTGAACCGGGACTACCGCAATGCCGCCGCCAAGGAAGTGGTTGGCATTTGATTCAAGGACCAGGCGGAAAGCAAGGCAAGCCGCGGGTTTGCTTCCCGGTGGGAAGCTTTGTAGGGTAGGCGAATGATCCCGCATTCCGCCCCAGTTTTCACGTGTCTTGTGAACGGACAGCAGGTCAGTGCGTCTGATTCCATCGCGCTGGAAACCCTGCGGCCCGGCCTGCAGGAATTGATCCTGCTTGACTTCCCGCAGGCGGGTCCGGACGACCGTGTTTCCCAGGACGCCCTCGTGGATTACCGGCGCAAATATGTGGAGGCGATTCTGGAGGAGGAACGCGGCGAAGTCTCGGAGCTGGAGAAGGTGGTCATCGAGGCGGTGAGCCACGAGGACACGCTGTCGCAGACTCCGGGCGAACGGGAGGCAGACCACCCGCCGACATTCGGGGAGAGGGTGGCGGACCACGTGGCATCCTTTGGGGGAAGTTGGCGGTTTCTCATCACCTTCGGTATCCTGATGGGAAGCTGGATTCTGATCAATGGAATGCGGAAGGACGCGTTGGATCCCTTTCCGTTCATTCTTCTCAATCTCATGCTTTCCTGCCTCGCGGCAGTGCAGGCCCCGGTCATCATGATGAGCCAGAACCGCAAGGAGGCGCGGGACCGTCTGGCCGCAGAGCACGACTATCAGGTCAATCTCAAGGCCGAACTCGAAATCAGGCACCTTCATGAAAAAATCGACCACCTCCTGGGCAAACAATGGGAGCGGCTCGCGGCGATCCAGCAGATGCAGATTGAGTTGTTGGAGAACCGGTTGGGGGAGAAGTCTGCCGCACGCAGCGGGTCGGCCGCCCCGCCGGATCCTTGCGGGAACGGGACTAACCCAGGATGATCTGCCCAGGCGCCCGGATTTTGCTTGAATTGGTTTTGGCAGGAGAGTGGGCTCTGGGCGTGAAAAAACCCGCCCTGGGTTATTTGGTGACCCGATAAAATCTCCGGATTTGATCGTAGACGATAGGATAGGGGCTGCGGGCTCCGGTCTGGGGTGTCCAATTGTCCAGGTTGGGCGAGGTTTCGAGGATCAAAGCCGGATCGTCCCAGTAAAGGAAGGGGGATTGATTGATCTGGAAGATACTGAACTGTCCGGAGCCGGGAGGTTCGAGGGTCAGGGTGAGAGAGGCATCACAGACCATGTCGCTGGACCCGGCGCTGCCCTGGTGGACCTCAATGGACAGGACGTTCAAGCCCGGAACCAACGCGCCGAGCACGGAACTGTCAGCCGTGAGCTTGTCGAACACTGTTTCGGCGGCACTGTCGCCTTTGGTGCTGGTGGCGAGCTTGCCGGAGGTTATGCCGGAGATGCCGCCGACCGCGGTGCCGGGATCAATATTGATCGGCGGGAAGGCGGTGCCATTGATGAAGGCAATGGCACCGTCATCATGGAGGATTTCCAGTGAAAGGGCCCGGACCAGGGAGGGATCGGCGACCGTGAAGGTTTTCCGGAAGTAGGTGGTGATGCCCCGTTCCGCATCCGGCAATGCGGTGCCTAGCACGAGATAGGGACTGGCGGCACCGAGGTTGCCGTAGCCGATGGGCGTGGATTTGTTGGTTTTCCAGGTGGCGTCCTGAGTGTAATCCACCGCGGTCCATGCCCGGTTGCTGGTATCGTTGGGTGGTTTTTGAGCGTTGGCGGCAGGAGCACGGTTGGCATAATAACTCCAACCTTCGGAGGCCTTGCCTACGGGAACTTCGCTGGGCAGGGGTGCGGTATTGCTGAACCAGGCATCTTCGCCAGTGACCTCTGCGTTGGTGGGAGTGCCAAGGCTGATGCGGACCAAGTCGTAAGCTGGTCCTCCCGGCAGCGGAGCGGTCAACGATTTGACGGTTTCGCCGGGCTGGAACGTCAGGGTGCCGCTGGCAAAGGTAGTTTCTTCCGGGGCACTCCGGTCCGGTTTTCCCGTGGCTTGCCAAGGAACGGTGACGGATTGACTGCTGAAGGTGCTGAGCCGGACCGTGAACCGTCCCCCGGCAGGGTAGAGGGAGAGCGGGTCGTTATAATGATCGTGGAGCAGGGCGACTCCCACCGCAGATCCCGGAACGGGCATGAAAACGGCGATCTGGCTGGCATCGGCGACGGGGTCCCAGAGACTGCTGGCAGGGCTGTCTTCGGTCCCCTGCTGATGGGCGAGATCGGCCGGGCGGGTGTATTTGGTGTTTTTGGACACGAGCCGGGCATCCTGGTAGTTCCAGTTGCTGGCAGTGCGCCATTCCATGGCAAAGGCATCACGGAAGGTGTTGTAGAGGAGGAAGGAGTTCACCACCGTGATGGTGCCCTCATAATTGGCGAAGGAGTTGTAGTTATCGCCGTAACGCGCCCCGCATTGGTTGCCAACGAAGAGACAGTGGTCGACCAGACTCTGGGGACCGGTGCTGCTCTCGCTGTAGCCGCATTCCATACCTTGTCCGCAATTGAAATGGACCCCGTTGCGGGTCTGCGGAACCCGGTTGCTGCCGGAGTTGGAGAAGGCTTCGTGGATGCAATTTTCAAACCAGCAGCCGTCGCAGATCACCGCGCCTGGTCCGGAGGCGCCGGAGTCGATGCCATCATCCTTGGTCCAGCCAATCACAGTTTTGGTGATGCGGTAAGTATGGCCGCTGCCGGGAACCAGATAGATGCCGTCATTGTCCCGGTCATCAAAAGCGGTGCCATCATCCGGATCGGTATTGGGTTCGTTGCACTCCAGCAGGGCAGAACTGTGGATCTCAACGCTGCCGCCTGCTTGTTCCCCTCCTGTGATGACGCGTTGCATGGAGGTGCGGATGAGCTGGAGGGTGCCTTCTTCCGTGGAGAATCCAGCCCCGCGGATTTGGCCGGCGGTGATGGGGCCGATCAATGAACAATCAGTCAGGCTGCAGATGGCGCCCGTACCGATCGCGACGCAGGGTTGTTGCTCGCGGTGCCGGGAGAAGATGCCGCGGTTGGGGGTAATACCGGCTTGGGTATACCAATTCTGATTCGCTCCCCAGCAGCAGAACAAGGTGCCGGTAGCCGTAAAGGAAGCCTTTGCGGCCGTGGTGGTCTGGTGAAGCCAGACTCCTCCCCAGGGAGCAGCGGTATTGTCAGGAACGATGACAATGGGTTGGCTGGTAGTTCCATTCATCTGCACGGTGCCACCGGGTTCCACCCAGATTTCAGCGCCGGGGGCGGCCCGGATCACGCTGCCGGCTCCGACGTTGAGGGTCGCTCCGGCTTTGATGGTGAGGACGGATTGCAGGTGGATACGGCTGTCCTCGGCCCAGTTCTGGCTTCCTGTCAGGTTTCCGGTTTGGACGGTCCAGGTGGTGCTGGCTTCAAACTGGATCGGGGCGGTGTCGGTCAGACTGTGCACCGTGCCCGCGAAGTCTGCCGGCCCGGCGGTCGTTCTGGCAGGAAGAATCGTGGAGCCCCAGCCCCGGCGCAGTTGCACGGGATGATCCGGATAGTTGGCGGCCCGGGCCACGCCATTGAGGAAAAGCGGATCCCCAGCGGTGACCCCGGCAGAGGCCCCCTGCTTCAGCCGCAGCGCCACCGGAACCGGCAGATTAAGCGGATATTGCGCCGGGGCGATGACATCCAGCACCTGGCCAGTGAACGCGGCGGGAGCGTCATTCACCAGCCGGAGCGGCTCCATGATGGGCAACCCGTTTTCGGTCGTGCCGCGACCGGGATTGGCAATGATGAATTGGAAAGCCAGGCTGGTGGTGGAGACGCTTGTCGTGTTGTTAACCTTGGTCTCGTAGACTTCGTGATACCCCGTGCTGGACACCTCGGTGCTTCCCACTGGCAGGGGATTTCCATCCAAAGTGGCGGTGATGGTGAATCCGACTTCGGTCGCAAGCGTCACCGTGACCGGGATCAGGGTCGTGGTTCCTGCCGGGTAGTTTCGGGTGGCCAAGGCGCTGCCGCTCCGGGTCGCGGTGACGAGGGCAGTGGCAGGCAGGATGGAGACAAACAGGCAAACGATCGGCAGGGCCAGTTTCATATGGGGAATAAAGGGAGGGAGGCGCGGTGACCGTCCCCGTAATATCCATGAAAGCTCCTGATGGTCCAGGTTTCCACGGCGAATCGGATGGAAAAACGGCAGGCTTGAAGTGCCGGGGAAACCGGTCGGAGGGCCAGCCCTTTGAACCTTGCCCCCGGCAATTCCCGGGGAATGGTGACTAACGTGGAGTGTAAACTCCGAAGTCGTTGAAAAAGTATTTTTTGGCGAGGCGGTACATCCAATGTTTTTCCGGAATCTCCTCGCCGGGCACATGTTGGCTGAGGCGCGGGGTCATGCTTTCCAGCTCGGCCATGGCGGTGCGGCGCATGGTGGTGTCCACGGCCCCGTGTTTTTCGGCGAGCTGTTTGACGAGGTCAGGGCGTTCCAGCACGATGCAGCCGCGGGTGTGCTGGGCGCTCACTTCACGGAAGTCCTTGAGGAACGGGGAACTGGTCAGGAGATCGTAAATGCCGCGGGAATCATGCACGTTTTCCTTGGCAAACTGGATGATGGGGCAGGGCTCCACATGGCCCCGCGGACTGATGTGGTGACTGATGCCGGTAGCCATGGGACAGAGGGCCTGGCCCTTGTCATCGTAGTAGGCGTCCACGATGGCGATGGGAGTTTTGGCGCGCTGTTCGACCACGAATTTCCGGACTTTGACCAATTGATCCGGGCGCAGGGCCAAGTCGGAATTGATCTTGGGCCCCACCGGCCGGTAGGTGTGATACCACGTGTAGTGCACCCCCCAGTCGATCAGGCGGTGCAGCCATTTTTCGGTGAGGAGGTCGTCGATGTTGGTCTGGCAGAGGCTGGTGGCCACGCCGGTGAGGAGTTTCTGGTCGAGACAATTTCGCAGGCCGCGCAGGGTGCGGTTCAGCACGTCCTTGCTGCCGCGCCGCAGATCGCTGATCTCGCCAGTGCCTTCGATGCTGACCAGCGGGGTGCAGTTGCCGAGTTGCCGCAGCTTTTTGGCGACTTTTTCGGTGATCATCTGGCCGTTGGTGAAGATCTGGAAATAACAGTCAGGATGCTGCGCCAGAAAATCGAACAGACCGGGGTGCAGAAAGGGTTCGCCGCCCAGCACCCCGAAAAAGCTGTTGCCGTGTTCCCGGGCGTCGTTCACCAACCGGTTCAGTTCATCCAGCTCAATCATGTTCCGTGGCGAATCCACGTCGACCCAGCAACCCTGGCAGCGGAGATTGCAGCTGTTGATGATGCTGAGGTAGAGAAAGGGAGGGAATACGACCCCCTGTTTCAGCCGCTGCTTGAAGAGCATCACCGACCGCGCGCCTTTGAATCCAAAATTCCAGGCCATGGTGGCCAGAAGCCGTGGATCGACCGTGCCGGCGATGCGGGAACCGAGTTGAAGAATCATGCAGGTTTTTTGGGGGGCGGTGAAGGGAAGCTGATGTGGCCAGGAACTGCGGGGCACGCAGGGACAGGCTGAGATACGGTGCAGAGAGGCCACCGATTGCACGGATGTGACGGAAGCGCACGGATTTTGGCGGGAGTTCAGCAATCTGTGCCCGCGGGCGGAGAAGCAACCCGGACCTGACACCGCAGACATATCGTTCCGCGGGGGGCGGTTGGCGCTTGCAGCACCGGAGTGGTGGCGGAAACTGAAATTTATTCCACCTCAATGTCCTGCCGTTATCTTTACCGCCGCCGGGTTCTCTTTTCGGAGACCGATCTGGCTGGAATTGCGCACTTTTCCAATTTCTTCCGTTGGATGGAGGAAACGGAGCATGCGTTTTACCGGTCGGTAGGGCTGTCGGTGCATCCGATGCAGTACGGGGCTACCGACACCAGCACAGGCTGGCCGCGCTTGAAGGCTTCGGCCGAATACCGCCTGCCGCTGGTTTTTGAGGAAGAGTTCGAAGTGGAGCTGCTGGTGGCGGAGATGCGGTCGAAGGCGATCCGGTATGAACTGAAATTTTGGAAAAACCCCGATGATCCGGCTGCCCGCAAGGTGGCGGCGCGGGGGGAATTGGTGGTGGTGGCGGTAAAAGCGGACCCCGGCACGAGGGAAATGCAGGCGACCGCGATTCCTGACAACTTCCGCGAACGTATCTCCTGTGCCCCGGCCAATTTTCTGGGGAATTCCCCGTCCTGAACATCCATCCTCTCTTCCGTGAATCCTCCCAAGATGAATAATACCGCTTTGTTCTATGCCCTCGGCACCGTCGTTTGCTGGGGCCTTTACAGTGTGCTGCTCCACAAGGGCAGTCTTCTGATGAATCCGGGTGGACCTCCGGATGTTGGTTCCCGCATGAAGGCGTTTCTGATGGTGGGGATCGCCTACTTCATCGTGGGCATTGTGGGTCCCATGCTGGTGATGAAAGCCAAGGGCACTCCCCTGACGTTCCCCATGGGCGGACTGACATGGAGTCTGCTGGCTGGCTTGGCCGGGGCCGTTGGAGCGTATTTTCTCCTGATGGCCCTGAGTTCCGGCAAGGGACCGGTGGAGTCCAAGGCTTTGGTATTGCTGGTGCCTGCGAGTGTGTTCGCCGGGGCTCCGATTGTGAATGCCATCGTCAGTATCACCAAGGACAAGGTCTGGGGTGAGACCCATTGGCAGTTTTATGCCGGTATCCTTCTGGCCGCCGCAGGAGTGGCCATGGTCATGAAATACCGTCCGCTGGGCCATGGGGCGCCGGCTCCCAAGGCAGCGGGTGCGCCGTCGGCCCTGGTTCAACCGGTGATGGCCCCGGGCTATGTGGATGTGACCACCCGGCAGTGGATTGTCAGCTAAGAGCAGTATTGGAATACCTCCTGACCCGTGCTGCGCAGCGAAGAGATCGACCGGTTCCGCCATGCCATCCGTGCCCGGCAGTGGGAGCGGCTCCGTGCCCTGTTGGACACGGTGCTGATGACCAATCCCTTCCACCGGAAGCGTTTGATGAATCCGACGATGGAGACGCTGGAGGATTTCGTCAGGCTTTGCCCTCTGATGACCAAGCGGGTGCTGGTGCAGGACCGGGAAAATTTCCCGCCCTATGGCTCCAATCACACCTATCCGCTGGAGAACTACACTCGGTTTTGCCAGACCAGTGGGACCACCGGTCCGCCCCTGACGTGGCTGGACAGCCGGGACGACTGGGGCGGGATGCTGAATCTTTGGCAGGTGATTTTTGATGAATTCGGCGTGCAGCCGGGGGAGGATCGCTTGTTTTTCCCTTTTTCCTTCGGCCCGTTTCTGGGCTTCTGGACCGCCTTTGAAGCGGCCAGCCGGATTGGTTGTCTGGTCATTCCCGGGGGAGGGATGAGCACCAATGCCCGGCTGCAACTGATGCTGGATCATCAGGTGACGGTCATCTGTACCACCCCTACCTATGCCCTGCATCTGGGCGACCTGAAGGAACAAAACGATTCCTTTCGTCAAGGCAAATGGTCGCTGCGGAGCATCATCGTGGCCGGCGAGTTGGGTGGCAGCCAACCGGAAATCCGTGACCGCATTGCGAGGCTTTGGCCCGGGGTGCAGGTGCTGGACCATCACGGCCTGACGGAAACCGGCCCGGTGAGTTACCAGGATCCGGCGGATGCCGGACGGCTGCGGGTGCTGGAGGATGCGTATTTCGCAGAAGTGCTGGACCCGGCGACCGGCAAGGAAGTGCTGGAGGGAGCCTCCGGTGAATTGGTTTTGAGCACCCTGCACCGGCTGGGCAGCCCGATGCTGCGCTATCGGACCGGGGATTTGGTCCGGAAAGTTTATGCGGAGGATGGTGGCTTGTGCCTGGAGGGCGGAATCCTCGGCCGCCTCGATGACATGATTTGTGTGAGGGGCGTGAACATTTATCCCAGCGCCGTCGACGGGGTGTTGCGTCGTTTCCCGGAGGTGGTGGAATATCAGGTGCGGGAAGTCCGTCAGGGGGCGCTGCTGGATCTCAAGCTGGTGGTGGAAGTGCCGCTCAGTGTCCGCGATACTGCGGCCGTGGCGGAGCGGATTGGCCTGGCCTTGCGTGATACTTTCCAGCTGCGTATGGATGTGGAGGTGGTGCCGCAGGGCACGCTGCCCCGCTTCGAATTCAAAGCCCGCCGCTGGATCAAGGAACTCCGATGATAGCCGAACTTCAAAACGTCTCCAAAGCCTACCGTGCCGCGCCCGATGCCCCGGAGCAGCGGGTGTTGTCAGGAATGGATCTGTCCATCGCCGCCGGGGAAACCCTCGCCATTTCGGGACCCAGTGGTTGCGGTAAAAGCACGGTGCTGAATCTGCTGGGAACCCTTGATGAACCGGACGCCGGCAGCGTGAAGCTCTTTGGAGCCGGGGTGCCCTACGGCGACGAAGCGGCCCTGAGCGCCCTTCGGGCCACCCGCCTGGGTTTCATCTTCCAACTGCATCATCTTCTCCCTCAGTGCACCGCGCTGGAAAACGTGCTGATCCCCACCCTCGGCGGTCCCACCCGGCCGGACCCCGATGCCGCCTTGGAACGGGCCAAACGACTGCTGAACCGGGTCGGGCTGGGAGCTCACATGGACAAGAAACCGGCCCAGCTTTCCGGCGGCGAACGTCAACGGGTCGCCGTGGTACGCGCCCTGATCCGCGAACCCGGCCTGCTGCTCGCCGATGAGCCCACCGGCGCCCTTGATGCCGCCAGTGCGGGCCGGTTGATGGATTTATTGATGGATTTGAATGCCGAGGAAGGCACCGCCTTGGTGCTGGTGACCCATGATCCCGCCCTGGCCGCCCGGATGTCCCGGCGTTACCGGCTGGTGGATGGGGTGCTGACTGCGGGCGATTAAACCTGTATGCCTTGCAGGCCGATTTGTGATGCAACGCTGGGGGCGGTGGTCACCCCAGGCATCACTCCCCCCGGGCTTTGATCTCAATCAGCATCTGGTTATTATTATTGTATTTGCCCATGATCTGGAGGAGCCGCTCGACGGCTTCCTGGGGGCGGTGGCCGGAGAGGCCGCGCCGGATAAGATGGACTTTTTCGAGCTGATGGGGCGGTAGCAGCAGTTCCTCGCGGCGGGTGCCGCTTTTGAAGATATCGACGGCTGGGTAGACGTAGGCTTGGGAGATCTTCCGGTCGAGGACGAGTTCCATGTTGCCGGTACCCTTGAATTCCTGGAAGATGAGGTCGTCGCCTTTGTTATTTGTTTCGACGAGGGCGGTGGCCATGATGGTGAGGGAACCGGCCTCGCGGGTGTTGCGGGCGGCGGCAAAGAGGCGGCGGGGAGCTTCGAGGGCCCGGCTGTCGAGGCCGCCGGACATGGCCTTGCCGCCCCCCCCGCGCATGGCGTTATTGAATCCACGGGCGAGCCGGGTGATGGAATCGAGCAGCATGAAGACATGCTGGCCGGCTTCGACCAGACGCTTGGCGCGTTCCACCGCCAGGCTGGCCATGCGGATGTGATTGCGGGGATCCTGGTCGTTGCTGCTGGCCATGAT
Organism: uncultured bacterium; assembly: GCA_903936775.1. Taxonomy (GTDB): domain Bacteria; phylum Verrucomicrobiota; class Verrucomicrobiia; order Verrucomicrobiales; family V1-33; genus CAIZWU01. Next base: position 41,430 of record CAIZWU010000138.1, read on the forward strand.
TTCAGCTCCGGGCAGGGCGCGGGCGATTTCTGTGACTTCCTCGGGACGTTCATCGACGAGGAGGACGATCACTTTGACGTCCTCGTAGTTGTGCAGGATGGCTTCCGCGATATGTTGGAGGAAGGTGGTTTTGCCGGCGCGGGGCGGGGCGACGATGAGGCCGCGCTGGCCCCGGCCGATGGGGGAGATAAAGTCGATCAGGCGGGTGGTATGGCGCTTCCCTTCCGTTTCAAGAATGTAACGTTTGTTGGGATTGATCGCGGTCAGTTCCTCGAAGAGGGGCAGGATACGGTAAGCGGAAGGCTCCAGTCCGTTGACCTTTTTCAGTTGGGTCACCTGGGGGCCGCGGCCACCGCGTTGCATGATGGCATCGACCCAGACGCCTTCGCGCAGGCCGTGCTGGCGGACCAGCTCAGCGGAGACGAAGGGGTCGTTGGGAGAGGGAATGAAACCCCGTTCTTTGGGGCGCAGGAAGGCGAAACCCTTGTCAGTCATCTCAAGGAGGCCGGAGCAGTCTTCCGGCGGGCCGAGAGGGATTTCCGGGCGCGGCGGGCGGGGTTCCCACTGGCGGGGTTCATGGCGCGCTTCGCGGCGGTCAAGGAATTCCCGGCGGTCTTGCGGATCAGTTTCTCCGGTCGGGCTTCTTGGGCCGGTCAGGGGAGCGCGGCCGGTATGTTCCAGATAGCGTTGTTGTTTTTGTTGTTTGAACTTCTCTTTGCGTTCCTTCCAGCGCTCCCATTTGGTCAGGCGACGGGGCTCGCCCGGGGGATTCTCCTGGGAGGGGTAAGGCTGGGGGGCAGGAGCCGGGCCGTCGGAGCCAGCACTGGGGCCGGCGGCAGGACCACGGGGCGGATAGGGCCGGTGCTGCCGGGGCGGATAAGGGGAAGGACGTTGCCCCGGCCGCCAGGTTTCATGGGGCGCATGAGCAATATCGGAGGGGGATGCGGACGATGTGGGCCTTTCAGGCGAAGATTCGACCGGCGCGGGGGGCAATTCCGCAACGGACTCCGCCGGGGCTGGAGCGGTCTTTTTGGAAACTGCCTTGCGTGGGGCGCGGGCCTTGGGGGCGGCGGCGGCTTCCACCACTGCTGACGGGGTAGGAGCAGGTATTGGAGGGGAGGCCACCAAGGCCAGCACCTGCTGCTTGAGAACGGCTTTTTTAGCAGCGGTTTTTTTGACTGGAGCGGTCACCACTAAAGGCAGTTCAGGCAGTTTTGCGGCTGGGCTGATTTTTTTGGCGGCAACTTTCCGGGCCGGTTTGGTGGTAACGATGGGGGCGGGCGGAAGCGCCGGCGTGGCCGGGACCGCTTTTTTAGCCGCGGTCTTCCTGACGGCTTTTTTGGCCGGGGCCGGGGTGGCTTCAGGAACGGCGGAGGGAGTGGTGGTTTTTTTCATGCCGGATGGGGCGGGGCGTTGGTCAGGACAAGCGGGACCGGACGCGGGAAGGAATAGGGAAAATGATCAGGAGTCGAGCTGAACCATCAGCTCATCGGAAATTTCAAAATTGGCGTAGACGTTCTGGGTGTCGTCCAGTTCGTCGAGAAGATCATACAGATGCAGGACCTGCCGGGCGGTTTCCGCATCGGTCAGGGTGATGGTGGTGGCGGGTTGGTAATCGAGCTTGATGGAACTGGCGGTGAGGCCGCGTTCCTTGAGGAATCCGGCGACGGCGTAAAGTTGGCTGACGCTGGTGATGAGGGTGTGTTCCTCTTCGTCGGACTGCACGTCGTCGGCGCCGGCTTCAATGGCCAGATCGGTGATTTCGTCGGAAGACAGGGCGGAGGCGGGTATTTTAATGGAACCGATGCGTTGGAAGAGGTGGGCGACGCTGCCGGCGCTGCCCATGGTGCCGCCATTCTTGTTGCAGGTGATGCGGACATCGGCCGATGCGCGGTTTTTGTTGTCCGTGACGCATTCGATAAGCATGGCGATCCCGCCGGGGGCGTAGGCTTCGTAGGTGATTTCGTCAAGAGTGGCGCCTTCGATTTCACCGGACCCTTTTTTGAGAGCCCGGTCGATGTTGTCGTTCGGCATGTTGGCGGCCCGGGCGCCGAGCAGGGCGGTGCGAAGACGGGGATTGGTGTCAGGTTCTTGGCCTCCGTGCTTGACGGCGAGAGTGATTTCACGGGCGAATTTGCTGAAGACTTTGCCTTTTTTGGCATCAACGATCGCCTTGCCCCGTTTGACTTTGGACCATTTGTTGTGACCTGCCATGGAAGAGAATGAGGTTCCTTTAGGGAATTTAGAGGATGAGTGGAAAGGGGATCCGCGCTCCGGAAGGACCATCCGGTTGGGACGGACACGGCTGCAGGAGCAGACCGAGGCGGGCTGGATAAAGTGCTGCGGGGAAAACAGATGGGCAAACCAAGGCCGATCCGGAGTAGGATTTCCGATACATCTCCAACCGGGACGTTGCGGTGAGCCAACCCGGCATCCGAGGTATCTCTGTGCTGGTCCTGAAACCCGCCTCATGAAATCCTAAGCCTTATTAACCTTCCTGCGGGCCAAGGTGCAAGCAATTTTGTGCGTCTTTTTTGGGAAGGGCAGGCCGATAGGACTGGGCTGGATGGTGCGTTCCGGTAGCTTCCGCCAACCTACGGTCCCTTTTGCCATGCTGCGTGTTCTCCTTATTTTATTTTCTGCCGGTTCCCTGTCCGCGCAAAGTCTGGATACTTCCCTGGTCCGGGAGTCAGGTCCCTTGTCGCCGGAGGAGGAACTGCGGCACCTGAAGGTTCCCGACGGATTTGAGATCCAGCTTTTTGCCGCCGAACCCCAGGTCAACAAACCGATCAATATGGCCTTCGATGCGAAGGGCCGGATGTGGGTGAGCAGCAGTTATGAGTATCCCTACGGGGCTCCCCGGGAGCGTTGGGCCGATCAGGATGGCAGCCGGGTCAGGGACAGCCGTGACGGCATATTTATCTTGGAGGACACGGATGGGGATGGCCGCGCCGATAAAAAAACGGTGTTTGCCGATGGGCTGAATATTCCCACCGGAGTATTGCCTTACAAAAATGGCTGCATCGCCTGGAGTATTCCCAATATCTGGTACTTTGAAGATACCGATGGGGATGACCGGTGCGACAAAAGGACGGTGCTCTTCGGTCCCCTGGGCTGGGACAAGGATGTGCATGGGAACTGCAGCAGTTTCCGCCTCGGTCCCGACGGGTGGGTCTACGGGACGCATGGGTTCAGCAACACCAGCCACTTCAAGGTGCGCCCGGAGCATTTGGGTGGGGCCAAACCGGGCGATCCGGGCACGGAATTGAAACTCCACTCGGGGAACGTCTATCGTTTTCTGCCGGATGGCAGCCGGATCGAATTGTTTACCGCCGGCCAGGTGAATCCGTTCGGGTTGGCGTGGGATCGTTGGGGGCATCTCTACAGTGCCGACTGCCATAGTGCCCCGGTATATCAACTGATTCCGGGTGCCGTCTACCCCAGCTTTGGCAAACCCCATGATGGCCTCGGCTTTGGACCTGTGATGATCCAGCATACCCATTCCAGCACAGGCATCTGTGGGATCGTCTATTTGGACGGCGGGGTGTGGGGGCCAGAATGGAATGACCGCACCCTGATCGGAAATGTGGTCACCAGCCGGGTCAATCAGGACCGTATTACCTCCACCGGCAGCACGCCGACAGCGCATGAGGAAGCCGATTTCATCACCAGTAGCGATCCCTGGTTCCGGCCGGTGGACCTGCGGCTGGGGCCGGCGGGGGAATTGTATGTGGCGGACTTTTATAACAAGGTAATCGGCCACTACGAGGTGCCGCTGACCCATCCGGGACGGGACAAGGAACGTGGGCGGATCTGGCGCGTGGTCAGGAAAAGCGGAGCCAAGGGTCCGGTGCCGCCGGGCGGAGCGGTGGCGGATTTGCGCTTTGCGGCACGGGCGGGAGCTTTGTCAGGGGGGCAGTTGGAGCAGGTGGGGCGCTTCCTGCAATCTTCCGATGCCCAGGAACGGCGGGCCGGGGTGGAGGCGTTGCGGCGTCCGGTTTCGTTGGAATGGTTGCCTCGTTTGATAGCTCTTTTCAAGACCACTCCAGCGGAAGATGAAAGCTTGCGGCATCTGCTCAGGATTGTGATCCGAGAACACCTGCGCCTGGCAGGTTCAACGACGGCTCTTGAGCGTCTGCCAATGACCCCGGAGGTGGAATCCGAGGTGCTGACCATCGCCCGGGCGGTGGGTTCGCCGGAAGCGGCGCGTTTTGTGTTCGGTCGGATGAGACAGAACCCATTGTTGCTGGCGGATACCGGCCCGGCCCTGACGCAGTTGGCATTGCAGATGCCAGTGGACGAGTTGGTGGATTTTGTCAGGACGGGATTTGCCGGTGATGCGGCCCGGCAGGCTGATTTGCTGTCGGCGATCGTGCAAGGGGTGCAGCAGCGTGGTGAATTGCCGCCAGCGATGCTTTTGGCCTGGGGCAATCAGGTGGCCGCAGAATTGTTGGCGGGTCTGCCGGATGGTCCGGTGCCCACATGGACCAACCTGCCACTGGTTCCTGCCACTGCCTCACCCTGGGGTCTTGAATCGCGGACCATGGCTGATGGCAAAACGGAACAGGTCATCTCCAGTCTGGCTTCCGGCCTTGCGGCAGCTGAACAGGTCACCGGGACTTTGGTATCCCGTTCTTTCAAAGCACCAGCGAAGTTATCCTTTGCGCTCTGCGGGCATGATGGCGACCCCGGGGGGGCGGCGGGCGGGCGGAATTTCGTGAGATTGGTGGATGCGGCATCGGGGATGGAATTGAAGCGCGAGGTGCCTCCCCGGAATGATGTGGCTCGCGAGGTGTCCTGGAATCTGGATGATCTGCATGGCCGCCCGGTGCGGTTGGAAACCACGGATGGTGACTCCGGGGAAGCCTATGCCTGGTTGGCGGTGGGACGGTTTGAGCCTCCAGTGGTCAAAGTGGATACCTTCCAGTCGGAAGCGGTAGGGGTGGGCCGGTTGGCGAAGCTGGCGTCGCTTCTGAAATACGCCGCGCCTCCGGTACTGCGGGATCGCCTTGCCGTATTTTTGCCGCCGGCCCCGCCGCCGCCCCCTTCATCGGTGACGCCGGAACAGCGGGCCGAAGCGGACCGGCTGATTCTCGCCCGGGCCACGGCCTACCGGTCAGGCAAGCCTGACGAAAAAAAGGGGCAGGCCGTTTTTACCACCCATTGTGCTGTCTGCCATGCAATCGGAGGCAAGGGCGCGCTGGTGGGGCCACAGTTGGATGGAATTGGAAACCGGGGGGTGGATCGTCTGATGGAGGATATCCTGGATCCAGGCCGCAATGTGGATTCGCATTTCCGGCTGCATGTCATTACCCGGCAGGACGGCACGGTGCTGGCTGGCTTGGAGCGCGGCGAGCTGGGACAGGTTTTGATCGTGGTGGATGCCGCCGGGCAGGAGCAGCGCTTGCCCAAATCGGATATCAAAACCAATGAGGAGACTGCTTTCTCCCTGATGCCGGCGGCGTTTGGCGCATCCATTCCCGAAGCTGATTTCCAGGATATGCTGGCGTGGCTGCTTTCCCAGCGCAGTGGGTTATAGTAGCCCCCCGGCCGCAGGTCAATACTCCGGATTACCATCGCCGGAAGGTGTCAGCCGGCGGGGAGCCCCCGGATTGTCAGGATGCGGGGGCGTGCAGGGGCCGGGTCAGGCGTTTCCAGAGATATTCCAATTGGGGAGCCATTGCGGCAAAGGCGTCCGCACTGCCCAAGTTGAAGGAACCCCGCTCGGATTCCCGCAACACTTCGTCGGTGGCATAACAAGCGGCCAGCGTGGGGTGGTCCAGAGTTTGGAGGTCGAGAAACTGGGCGCGTGCGGCGACGATTTCATCCTGATGCAGCCAAACGCCAAGATTCACCGGAGCCGAGGCGGCTGAAAACATCACCAGTCGGCTGCCAGGCACATAGGCCGAGCGTTGGCGGGCGAAATCGATCAGGGCGGCCCAGTAGGGGCGGTCTTCGTAGGGTTCCGATCCGAAGAGGATTTCGGCATCGGGCGACTGCCAGACCCCGGCGATGGCCCTGGGCAGTCCGGGCAGTCCTGTTTCAAGAAAGCGGACCACCGCAAGGCGTTGGCCGGACAATTTCATAAGGTAATAGAGCCTGTCTTGGTCGAGCAGGAGCCAGGGAGAGGAGGCAAAGTGGGCGCGCAGGGTGTGAAAGCGGACTTGCAGCGCATGGTCGGGGCCGACCGCGCGGGAGGTTAAAAACGGGGAAGGGGAGGGAGCCGGGGTGCGGGGAATGGCCGGCACCGGGTCTGGAAGGATGGCGCCGGAATGGGGGGGCTCAGGATGTTGCGATCCATTGGTGTATCCGCTGGTGGCGGAGGAACTCAGGGGTGCCGTGGGGGCAGGCTCTCCTGCCGGGGCCTGAGGGGCCAATCGCTCCCGGAGCCGGTCCAGCATATCGCGCATTTTGGCCACAGGAATGGCAGGATCTCCAGCGGGGGCCGGGGGTGCTTTCCAATGTTCATGCCACGCGTGGGCTGCATAACGGAGGACGGCGCGCGGCGAGATGAGCTTACCGGCTTCTTCCGCAAAGTATTGGGGAAGAGCCAGCGATTGGGTGAAATGAACGGAGACGGGCTCTGGTACCCGGGCGGCCGCGAGCCGGAGCCGGATGAGTTCTTCAGCCGCTTCCCGGCTGATACCACCTAAAGTGATTTGCGAACTGGTCAAACGATCTTCAAGGGCGCTGGGCAATGTCTTTAAAAACGTCTGCTCCCACAGATCCTGATTCACGCTGAGCACAAAACGGGTCCGGCCTGCCAGACGACGCCAGTCGCTGAGAAAATTGGCGAGGCGCAGCACCTTGTCGCTGCTGCGGTGAAAGCCGTCGAGGTGATCAAGCACAACTACCAAGGGGCGGCAGGCGGCAGTGAGCCGGCAAAGTTCGCCGAGTTTTTCTTTGTGGAACGTGTCGTTGTCCGGGGTGGCTTGAAGAAACTGCATTCCTCCTGCGGACGGCGTGACCGCACCGGATTCCGGCTGTTTAAGGGCCCATCGCAGCGTGGCCAAGCGCGTCGGGTCGCCCTCGGCTCCAGCTTGAGCGTAGCCACAAAGGGCGCGCAGCCAGTGCGTCGCCTCCCCTTCGGAAAGACCGGATTCGTCATGTATAAACGGAGTGCTGAACGGCAACAAACGCTCAAAATGCTCCTGAAACCAGCTGGCTACGGGTTGGTCCGGTTTAGAGAAATCAAACAGTTCGACGTAGCGGGCTTCAAGGGCGGCGGCGGCTTCCTGGGGTTGCTCGCAGGGGACTTTGCCGGTGCGGAGCATGCCGGCATTGACCATGGCAAAGGTCCGGCGGGCGATCAAATCCAACGCGGTCGGCATCCCTTCAGCGATGGGTTCGTGCAGGGCCGTAAGCACTTGGTCAAAGAGGGATTTCCAAGAGAGCGGTTCCTCTGGATCAAATTCCAAGGGCAGCACAAAAGACTCTCCGCCAGTCCCGGGCTGAAGCCGGCTGATGAGATACGACTTCCCATATCCGGCCCGGGGCGCTCTCAAAAGGATGACCCGGCCTTGCCCCTTGCGCACCGAAGAGACGGGTTCGTGGGCCGCCTGGGCTATCAACTCCTCCAGGTGTTCCTTGGCGTCGTGATGCAGGATGAGTCCAGCGTCCGCAGGTGCCTCACCATCAGGGAAGATATCCGCTGCAAAAGGATTGCAGAGTTTGGTGGAAAAAGAATCGGAAGCCATGGCCAGGGAGGGCGTCATTCAGGATCAGGATGCAGTCTGTTTCAGACGAGACGCACTATATGACATGAGCTGCTGCAAAGAAAAGTAGCTTTTTACAGAAATTGCAAATAATCTCAATTATGCGCTAATTTTTTAATAATTGAACCGAGTTTTCTGGGGCCATTACGTGAAAATTACGACTACTCTCTGGTACGCCCTGTTTTATCTGGTGATTTTAGGATTCGAATGAAATTGGCTCATTGGCAAGCGGGATCGGGAAAAGGGGCTGAAATTTAGGCAAGCCGTGTTAAGCTCTTGCATCGGCTGTCCTTCTTTCGGAAGGCAACAGCTTCCCAAAAATACCCTTCCATGGAAAAAGCCGCCAACTTCTTCACCTACCCATTTGTCTGGGGCCTGTGCCTCGGACTGTTGTTCTTTTTCTTCTCCGCTTGGGCTCATTTCAAGACCAAGCGCGAACTGCGGCGTTACCGGAAACACCTTTCCGACAAGTTGGAATTGGAAGCCCGCCAGTATGAAATTGTCCGCCGCGAAAAAGAAACTGTCGGCAAGGAAAACGAAAACCTGAGGCTGCGTATTGGCCAACTGAACGAGAAACCCGAGCATAAAATGCTCAGGGACCTCGAAGTCCTCAGCCGCGCTGAGAAGCGTATGATCCTGCAGGCTCCCGGCTTCGCGGGAGCATGGGAAGGAGCCAAGACGGCCGCTATTGAGGAACTGACCGCCGAAGACCAGGGCCGCAGCTTGCCCAAACGCATTTTTACACGGCTTTTTGGCACCAATACTGGCCCCAATCAGGCTGATCCTTCCTTGCTGAACAGCCCGGCTCCAGTGACGGAAACCGAAGCGGCTTCGGCAACTCCTCCGACTGGAACCGCGGAAAAGTAGCCATCATCATTTACCGGCACCAGGGAATGGCCATTGGCAGCCGGTGGCATGAACGGAATGCCCGGGAGCCATCCTGTGCAGGTAAATGCCCCGAACGGATTTTGAATTAAGACAAATGACCCTCTCCATTCCCCCTGGTGACTTTGATGCCTATATTTTCGACTGCGATGGTACGCTGATTGACTCTATGCCGCTGCATCTTCACGCGTGGCGGGCGGCGTTGGAGCAGCACGGGTTCCCACCGGAACAGTTCACAGAAAAGATGCATTACGATTACGCAGGGATGCCGGGTCCTGCCATCGTCTGCCGATTGAATGAAGGGTTCGGCACCGCCCTTATGCCTGAAGCCGTGGAAGCGTCGAAATTGGCGTGGTTTTTGGCGCATCATCATAAGATTAAACCAGTCCAGGCGGTAGTGGATATTGCACTGGCCCACGCGGGAAGGAAACCCATGGCGGTCGCATCTGGCAGCGATGCGGAGATTGTGGTTCAGGGACTGCAAGCCATTGGTATCCTGGAACTGTTTCAGACCATCATTACCCCGGTGGATGTGGCCCGGGGAAAGCCGGCGCCTGACATGTTTCTGCTTGCGGCAAACCGCATGGGGGTGGCGCCGGAACGGTGCCTCGTCTTTGAGGACGGCCTGCTGGGTATTCAGGCCGCCGAGGCGGCGGGCATGGCCTCGGTTTTCGTCCCCACGGTTCTGGCGGAAACTGAATTCATCGCATAGGCCAGCTTCCGGAAGCTGAATTTGCTTTGGGGGGAAGCTGGAGGATCAGGATTGCCTTCAAGGAAAGTGTGAAGCAGGGCGTAGTTTTTTGTGTTCGACTTGAACCAGGCCGAGAAAAGATCTCCAGCCACTGGGATGGCCCCCACGCTTGCGTTAAGCAAAATGTTGCCTCCGATGCGCACCATTAATCGGCCGGGCACCCGCCGGCGCAGGGCTTCCGCCAAAATCAGCCCACCCATGAAGGTGGAGATGGCATCACCAACACCAGGGATGAGTCCGATGATAGGATCAAGACCGATCCGGGCGGTGGTGCCGGGGATCTTCAGGGAAGTATCAAGAACATGGGCGATCCGGCGCGACCAGACACTGGCCCCCGGGCCAGTCAGGGGATCGGAGGGAGCCGGAGAGACAGTAGTCATTACGGGATGAGGGCGGCAGCAGCCGCAGCATCTGCTTCGGCCTTCAGCCGGTCTTTGACAACAGGGCGTGCTGCCGCCACCAACAAGGGGCAGGCATCGGTGCAGAGCAGGGGCATGGAGGGAACGGCCGGGTCTGCCGGACTGGAACACAAAGCCTTCTCCGCGGGCAAAGTGGTCCAAGGGGTTTGCTTATCCCACGTCCACTGAATCCTGCGGAGACAATTTCCATCATGACAGGTGGCAGCCACCAGGGATTGCGCCTCGTCTTCCCGCAAAAGGCCGGTGATGCGGTACATACCAGTTTGCCGGCCCAAGGTTTCCTTGAGCGTATGCGGGGGAATCCGGCCACCCAGAAAGCGCATCCAGTTTGCCACTGTGGCTGGATAGAGGTAGTCAAGGGCTTCCAATAGGCTGGCGTTGGTTGTTAAGAAAAGCTCCCAGCCTTGTTTGAGGGTGGGGGCGCTTTTGAGGGGCCGGAACGCCCCGGAGGCATCATGGCGGGCGATCTCCCGGGCTTCAGCCGGCGAACGGAAACTGGCCAGGTCACCAGTGCCGGCGGCCGCTTCATCCACCTGATGAAAAAGACGCCAGCCGCCCGATTCCGGACGGACCATGACCTGGCCAATCTGACGGCCGCCTTGGTTGATCCAATCGATGAGTTTTTCCGGGAGAGTCCCTGACGCGACGGTTTGGGACAAGGCCGGGGATGGATGATCCAAATCAAAGGCTTCCACTTGGTCCAGAATCACCTCAGCCAGCATCGGTTCGGTGCCGATGGCGCTGCTGTAGTAGAGCTTCCGGCCACGCAGGGAGTGGGGATTCTGCTTGAAAACCGACATTTGACTGGCAGCAGGTGTGATCTCCTCCTCAATTCCCAGCAGCACGGGAATATCCTGGAAACTATGCAGCCCGTCTGCGATGAAAAATGGCACCACGATAACATGGGGCGCTGTTGTCATCTTGTCCCATTCATTCACCAGCGGCGGTTCCTCCATGTAAGCATCCAGCACTTCCGCAAAACCTGCGCCGGATGCTTTGATGAGGTCGACCTGGTCTTTGATGGCCTTGGTGGAATTCTCATTAAGCCCGGTCCCGTGACCGACAATGATCAGCGCACTTTCCGCTCTGGGAACTCCCGGGGCTACTTCTGCGGCGCGCGCCAGCAGGAGCCGGGTCATGGAAGGATGCAGTCCCACCGGTTCGCAATAGTGGATCTGCCGCTCGGGGCCTCCGGCGAACAGGGGAGGCAGCACGGTAGTCCGGCCGCTGAGGCCGAGTTCGCGGGGGATGACTTGCTGCGTAAAATAACCTTCACTGATAAAATTGGGCACCACATAAACTTCTGGACTGTCCACCATGCGCAGCACTTCCCGCATCGAGGGTTCCTCTTTCCAAAAAGCGCAGACAACCTCCCCAAAAACCCCGCCCTGCCGTATGGTCTCGGCGTGATCCATGGTGGGAGTGGATGAGTCGGGATTCAAGGTCGACCCGTGACCGATCAGAACGAGGGCGCTGTGTGGTTTTACCTGCATAGTTGATCAGAAACGCCGCTCAGCTCCCTGAGGGCAACCGGAACACGTCGAATCTTTGAGCGGAGTCAAGTTCTGTCACCTTCGGCTATCGGGGAATGATGGACAGGGAAAGCCTGCCTTCACTCCAGCGCGTTGCTGCCAAGCCCCCTCTTGACATATGCCTGCCTTCAAGCACTTATGATTCTCATTCCTGCCGGTGTAGCTCAGTGGTAGAGCAGCGCATTCGTAATGCGCGGGTCAGCGGTTCAAGTCCGCTCACCGGCTCCAC
>CAIZWU010000139.1 GCA_903936775.1 uncultured bacterium
CCCCTGGCCGGTTGAGGCCACCCCGGAGCAGGTGCGGGTGGCGCTGGCTACGGTTCTTATACTGGCCAACCAACCCCTGCGGAGGATCGACCCGGAAGAATCCGTGGCGGATGCTCTGGAGGAAAAGTTGAGCCTACTCACTGAGAGGGATCTCCCCCTGCTGCTGGAGACCCTCCGTAACAATCTGCCTGCCGAGCGGCGGGACCTCCTGGTTTCCGATGGGCCGCTGAAGCGCCGCATCGTGGCGTTGCTGAAACCAGTCGATCTCGACGCACTGCGGGCCGAAGTGGGTGTGTTCGATTTTCTCAAACCGGAACTGACGGCCGCGGGCTTGATAGCCGCCGAAGAACCACAGCCCAAAGCACCTGCGGAAATGTCCGATCTGGAATTGGAGGGCTGGGACCGTGAGAATCTCGGCAGGCCACAACCGGGGGCCATGCTGGAGGAGGCCGCCCGGCGGGGATTGCCCTGGGTCGGGAAAAGCATCAAGGAAATCCTGGAGGTCATGCCCTATGGCGGTGAGGAGCATGGGCCTCTGAAATTCCTCCCCGCCGTCAGTGATTGCCCGGTGGATCGACGCCGCGGAAGGGCATGGCTGCGAACCAATGGCCATCGGCTGGTCTGGGATGCCGCCCGGAAAAAGTGGGTGGTGCCTCCGGACACGGAAGTTCGATAACCTTTCACGGACTGGGCAGGCAGGCATTCAGGACGCCCTGATCCGAGGGGATGCAGATGCCGGTCTAGCCGATGCTGGCGAGGGGGTTTTCCGGGAGTTCCTTCTGCTGCCAGGGGAGGCCGTAGAGGTTCAGGTCGTGCATGAAGGGATCGGGGTCGTGCTGCTCCATGTTCCAGACGCCGGGCTTTTTCCACTTTCCTTCCAGCACCATCTTGGCGCCGATCATGGCGGGGACGCCGGTGGTGTAGCTGACGCCCTGGGCGCCGGTTTCGGCATAACAGGCCTCGTGGTCGCACTCGTTCCAGATGAAGTAGTGTTTCACCTGGCCGTCCTTCACGCCGGTGATGACGTCGCCGATGCAGGTGCGGCCTTTGGTGAGGGCGCCGAGGCTGCCGGGGTCGGGCAGGATGGCTTTGAGAAACTCCAGCGGGATGACATCCTGCCCCTGGAATTTGATGGGGGTGATGCTGGTCATGCCGATGCCTTCGAGGACGCGGAGGTGGGTGAGGTAGTTGTCGGAGAAGGTCATCCAGAAGCGCATCCGTTTGGCGGAGGGGAAGTTTTTGGAGAGGCTTTCCAGTTCCTCATGATAGAGGAGATACATTTTTTTCGGACCCACGCCGGGGAAGTCGAAGGTGGTGCCGAGGGAGATGGGGTCGGTTTCCTGCCAGGCGCCGTTTTCCCAGAAGCGGCCTTTGGCGGTGACTTCGCGGATGTTGATCTCGGGATTGAAATTGGTGGCGAAGGGCAGGCCGTTGCTGCCGGCATTGCAGTCCACGATGTCGAGGGTGTCGATGCGGTCGAAGTGGTGCTTCGCGGCATGGGCGCAGAAGACATTGGTGACGCCGGGGTCGAAGCCGGAGCCGAGCAGGGCGGTGAGGCCGGCCTTCTGGAAACGCTCCTGGTAGGCCCACTGCCAGTGGTATTCGAATTTCGGGATGTCGCGGGGTTCGTAGTTGGCGGTATCCACGTAGTCGACCCCGGCTTCGAGGCAGGCATCCATCAGGGTGAGGTCCTGGTAGGGCAGGGCGACGTTGATGAGGATGTCGGGTTTGAATTCCTTGAGCAGCTTCACGGTGGCCGGGACGTTGTCGGCATCCACGGCGGCGGTGCGGATGGCGATGCCTTTTTTGGCCATGATATCGGCGGCGATGGCGTCGCAGCGGGACTGGGTGCGGCTGGCGAGCATGACTTCGCCGAAGACGTCGGCGGAGAGTTGGGCGCATTTGTGGGCCACGACGCGTCCGACGCCGCCGGCACCGATGATGAGAGTCTTTTTCATAGGAGAAAGGAACGGGAAGCCGGAGCGGGAGCGCCGCCGGTGCGGGCTCTCTGCCACCGGGGCGGGGACAGTCAATGGAAACCTGTCGAATCTTTAACCACGGCCGGGCCGCAAAGGGTCTTGAAGGCCGCCCGCTGCAGCACTAGGAAGGGCGCGATGAACAAACTCCTCGCGGAATTTCTCGGCACTTTTTTCTTTTGCGCGGTGGCGTTGCTTTCCAGCAATCCCCTCGCGGCGGCCGGCGCGCTTGCGGTCACGGTCTATGCCCTTGGTTATGTTTCCGGAGGGCATTTCAACCCTGCCGTGAGCTTGGCCGTGTGGTTGCGCGGCCAGCTTGATAAGGGGGAAATGCTCCGTTTTTGGGGGGCGCAGGCGGCCGGCGCGGTCACCGCCTTTCTGATCTACAAACTGCTGGGAAGTTCCCACGACGTGATCCGGAAGCTGGAAACTCCGGCCTTCCGCGCCTTGCTGGGGGAAACCGGGTTCACTTTCCTCGTCGCTTTCACCTTCCTCCACGTGCGGACGGCCCGCCAACAACTGGGCAACGCCTACTTCGGGGCGGCCGTCGGGCTGGCCCACTATGCCGGCGCCAGCAGCATCGCCCGGCTTTCGGCGGGAGCGTGCAATCCAGCGCTGGGCCTCGCCTTCGTGCTGGCCGGTCTCGTGCCTGGCTGGATGATCCTGATTTATCTGCTGGCCGGTTTGATCGGCGGGGGTGCCGCCTCCGTATTTTACCGGATGCTGAATCCGAACGACTGAATCTCCCGCTGGTCCTGGTCCGGCAGCACACCGCATCCAACTCTCTCCCCGTCCGTCATGTCATCCCCATCTTCCTACACCTGGAGCACCCGCTTCCTCACGCTGTTTGCCGCCTGTACGGCCCGCTTTAAAAAAGGCGACACCAACTTCCACGGCTACTACTCGCCCGACGATCTGGCCTTCCTCAGCTCCATCGGCTACAAACCCCGCGAGTTTTTTGATTTTGTGGAAGACCACGTGAACTACGGCGACCCCACCCCGGAGACTTCCCTGCTGGTCGCGGCGGTGCGCCGGGACTATCTGAAAGTCATCCAGCACGGCCAGTTGAGTTCCCACGAAACCACTCCGGACCAGTTGCCTCCCAAACCGCAGGCCGTTGACGGCATCCCGTGGCTGCCGCGCCTGATCGTCAAAGCCCGCCTCAAACTGCGCGGGGAGATGGACCCGGAGATCATGTATGGCTGCGGCGGGGACCGGCAGTTTTTCATCAAATACGATATCCATCCCGCCGACTTCCTCCGCACCGTCTGGGCCGCTGGGGAGGATGACGGGAAGATCATCGGTTATGTGAAAAAACACGCCTGATGTCCGGGTGTCGCGGCGATCCTGCCGGCAAATCCATGTAACAACCTGCGCCATGGGGGGCGCTCCCCAACGCCATGCAAAAACTTCCGCACTACCTCCGCCTTGCGGCGGGTCTCCTGCTGTTCAGTCCCTGGGCGGTCTGGGCAGATCCGGCAACTCCACCAGCGAAAGTTTCCGAAGCCACGCCCGGCGGGGCCGCGCTGGCCGGGGCGGCGGGACCGGATTATGTCAGGATGGCCGAAGACGACAAGAGCCACCGGCTCGAAGTGAGTATCGCCACCTTCACCCTGCCGGATGGGCGCATCGTGGATCTTTTTGGCGTCGTCCATCTCGCCGATGCGGCCTATTACCAGGACGTCAACCAACGCCTCGGTGCCTACGATGCAGTGCTCTTCGAATTGGTGGGTGACCCGGCGGCCCTGCAAAATCCGGCGGCCCCGGACCCCACGGTGCCCGCGCCCCGGCCGCATCCCCTGCGGGGCCTCCAGCAAGGCATCGGCAATGTCTTCAAGCTGTCGTTCCAGCTGGAACAGATCGACTACACCCAGCCGAATTTTGTGCATGCGGATGCCAGTGCTGAGGAGTTTTCCAAAATGCAGGCCGACCGCGGGGAGTCCATCATGAAGCTGCTGATGAAGTCCTTCGAGCTCAGCAACGATCCGGCCTTCAAGGACAGGATCGGTGATGCCGGGGAGTTGGGCCTGGCGGATCTGGTGATGTTGTTTTACAGCCAGAAGAGCATGCTGCGCATCAAGGGAATCTTCGCCAAACTGCTCGCGGAAAGTGAGCAATTGATGGCGGGGGGGCTGCTCGAGAAGGACAATGCCATCATCGACGGCCGCAATGACGTGGCCTTGAAAAAGCTGAACGAAGTCCTCGCGGATCCTGCCAAAAAACGCGTCGCGATCTTTTATGGCGCCGGCCACATGCCCTCCATGGAAGCGGCCCTCAACGAACGGCTGAAGGCGAAAAGGACCGGCGAAACCTGGCTGGCCGCCTGGACGATGCCACCGGCGGTGAAGCCGAAACTAAAACCCTGAATCGGGAATACTATCCAATGCAATCATGTTTCCTTCCGGTGCTTGCCGGTATCCTCCTATTGGCCTTGGGTCCAGCGCCCGCTCAGGACCCCGCGCTTTCTGCGGCCTCCCTTTGGAATGTGCCGCAACTGCTGGCCACGCCACCTGCGGTCGAGACCGGGGCTGCTGAAGGCCTGACCAAACCGGTCTGGTATGCCGGAGAATCTTACCAAGGGAAACCGACCCGGATTTTCGCGTGGCTGGGCGAACCCGCAGGCGGCGCCGTCTCCGGCAAACATCCCGCGGTGCTGCTGGTGCATGGCGGCGGGGGAAAGGCGTTTCAGGACTGGGCCCGGCATTGGGCGGAACGGGGTTATGTGGCTCTGGCCATGGATACGGCCGGGCAGGGCCCTGATGGCAAACGCCACGCGGAGGGCGGCCCAGGTCAGGATGATGGCATCAAATTCAAGGACTTTACCAACAACGAGGCCAAGGACATGTGGACCTATCATGCGGTGGCGGCGGTGCTGCGGGGGCACGCCCTGCTGGCCTCGTTTCCGCAGGTGGATGCGGCGCGCATCGGCGTTACCGGCATCAGTTGGGGCGGCTACCTGACGTGTCTTACGGCGGGACTGGATCCGGAGTTGAAGGCGGCGGTGCCCGTTTATGGCTGCGGATTTCTGGGGGACAACAGTATCTGGCGCGACCGCTCCCTCGCCGCGCTTCCCTTGGAGGCGCGGGACCGCTGGCTTCAGCTGTTCGATCCCTCACAAGTCATCGGCAAGGCGGTTTGTCCGGTGATGATGGTCAACGGCACGCACGATTTTGCCTATCCTCCGGACAGTCATGGCAAAACCGGGCGTCTGATCCCGGCCGGGCAGCGGCAATGGTCGTTGCGGGTGGACATGGCACACGGGCACATTTGGAATTTTCCGGAAGTGGATGCTTTTATGGATCAGCACCTGAAACCAGGGAGCATTCCTTTGGTGCGGCTCGGTGAAATCCGTCAGGAAGGCGAAATCGTGACCGTGCCGGTGGGGCCCGGCACTGCGGCAGCGGGGGCGTCCCTGCATTTCACCACCGATACCGGGGTGTGGCAAAACCGCCGGTGGGAAACCCGACCGGCCACCGTGACCGGATCGGCCCTGACCGTGGCCCTGCCGACGGATCGGCCGCTCGCGTTTTTCCTGGCGGCGACGGATGCCCGGGGGTTCACCACCAGTACGGATTGTCAGGAAGCCGGCGCCGGGGCGAACACGGCCACGGTACCGCGCGACCGGTTGGAGCAGGACTTTTATGATTGGAACCAACGGCATGAAGCCATCCTGAAAGCGGGCCCGGCCCTGCAGCCGGAGATCGTGTTCATCGGCGATTCCATCACGCATCTCTGGGGCGGCGTGCCGGACGATCCGAAAGGCAACCGGGGCAAGGAGGCGTGGGATCAGTTGTTGGCCGGCCGCCCGGCGCTGAATCTCGGTTTTGGCTGGGACCGCACCCAGAATGTGCTGTGGCGCATCGACCATGGGGAACTTGATGGATTGAAACCGCAACATCTGGTGGTGCTGATCGGCACCAACAATCTGGCGGGCACTCCCAATGCCCGGGAAAATACCCCGGCGGAAATCGCGGAAGGGATTGCTGCGGTGGTGTGGCGGGCCAAAGCCAAATGTCCGGGAGCGAAGGTCGTCCTGATGGCCGTCTTCCCGCGGGGCGCGACGCCGGATCAGCCGGTGCGACGGAAGGTGGCGGCGATCAATGCCCTGCTGCCGGAGGTCGCGAGGGAGACCGGGGCAGAGTTGCTGGATATCAGGGCAAAGTTTTGTGAAGCGGACGGGACGATTTCCAAGGAAATCATGCCTGACGCCCTGCATCCTGGTCCTCAGGGTTATGCGGTGTGGGCGGAGGCGCTGCGGCCCCTGCTGGCGAGGTAGCGGGGTTTTCAAACCTGGTTACGGTCCCTTGCACCGGCCTCCCGGGGAGGCATGATGCGTCATGAGCGAACCTTTGAAAATTCTCGTGACTGGCTGTCGTGGCCGGATGGGCGAAGCCGTGGCGCGTTGTGCCGGACTGGATGCGGAAGTGACGGTGTCCGGAAAAATCGATGCCGGGGACGATCTGTCGGCGGCCCTCGCTGGCTGCGATGCGGTGGTGGATTTCAGTCATCATACCTTCACCCGGGAGCTGGTGGCGGCATGCCGGGACCAGGGTAAATTGCTGGTGATCGGCACCACCGGACTGAGCGCGGAAACGGAAGCCTTTATCCGGGAAACCTCCCAAGCTCTGCCCATGGTGTTTGCTCCGAACTACTCTGTAGGCGTGAACACCCTGTTCTGGCTGACCCGCAAGGCCACGGAGATTCTCGGGGCTGATTTCGATCTGGAAGTGGTGGAGATGCATCACAACAAAAAGATCGATTCCCCCAGCGGCACGGCGCGGAGGCTGGCGGAGATTCTTTGTGAGGTGGAGGATCTCTCCTACGACAAGGATGTGAGGCATGGCCGGTTCGGCAATGTGGGGGCCCGGACCAAACGGGAAGTGGGGATGCATGCGGTGCGCGGCGGCGACGTGGTGGGCGACCACACCGTGATTTATGCCGCCCAGGGCGAACGGGTGGAACTGACCCACAAGGCCAGCAGCCGCGATACCTTTGCCCAGGGGGCGGTCCGTGCCGCCAAGTGGCTGCGGGGTCAAAAAGCGGGACTTTACGACATGCAGGACGTGCTGGGGTTACGCTAGAAGCTCCGGAATTTTCCGCCCGCATGAATGCTTCTCCCGATGCCCCCGCCTGCCTGACCGCTTACGGAATCGCGCTCGGTTCCAACGTCGGTGACCGGCTCAGCCATCTCCATGCGGCGCTGGGGGCCTTGGCCGGACTGGGGGAGGTCACTGCCGTGTCGCCCGCCTATCAAACGGCTCCGGTCGATTGTCAGGCGGATGCTCCGGCGTTTTTGAATGCGGTGGCGGAGTTGCACAGTGCTTTGGAACCAATGGCACTGCTGGAAGCCTTGCGGGGTATTGAGCGCGGGCTGGGCAGGCCGGACCGCCGGCCGCAGAATTCGCCGCGCCCGATCGATCTGGATATTCTGTATGCCGGGTCGAGGGTGGTGCAGGAGGATTCCCTGACCGTTCCGCATCCGCGGCTGCATCTGCGGCGGTTTGTGCTGGAGCCGCTGGTTGCGATCCGTCCGGCGCTGATTCTGCCGGGGTTTTCCGTGAATGTCAGGACGTTGCTCGACCTCTTGGTTAGTGATGAGCCGCCGCTGCTGCGTTACGCTGAGCTGGCCGGAGCCGGGATGCCGGAAAATTTGGCAGGGAAGTGGGTGGCCTTGATGGCGTCGAAACCGGCGGGACAGCGGTTGGTTTGCCTGACGGCTGGTGATTACGCGACCGCGCGGTTGCTGGACGAGGGCGGGGTGGACCTGATCCTGGCTGGCGACAGTCTGGGGATGGTGTTGCTGGGTTATCAGGATACGGTGGATGTGACTTTGGCGGAAATGGTGCACCATACCCGGGCGGTGCGGCGCGGGGTGAAGCGGGCGCCGGTGCTCGGCGATTTGCCATTCCATACCTACACGACCCCGGAGCAGGCAGTGGCCAGTGCGAGGGCTCTGGTGCAGGCCGGTGCCGATGGCGTAAAGCTGGAAGGTGGGGTCTCCATGCTGCCCCAGATCAAGGCGATCCTGGCGGCGGGGATTCCCGTGGTGGGGCACATCGGAATGCTGCCTCAAAGTGTCAGGGAGGAAGGCGGCTACAAAAAGAAAGGCAAAACCGAAGCAGATGCCGCCCGGTTGTTGGCTGATGCGGTGGCCTTGGATGAGGCCGGGGTGGTGGCCATGGTGTTGGAAGGGGTGGTGCCGGCGGTGGCAGCGGACATTTCCCGTGCGGTAAAGTGCCCAACGATCGGGATTGGCGCCGGCAAGGATTGTGACGGTCAGGTGCTGGTCACCGCGGATCTGGTGGGGGCGTTTCCTTGGTTCCGCCCGCCTTTTGCCTTGGCCCGCGGTGATGTGGCGGGAGTCATGCGCGAGGCCATCGCCGGGTTTTCCGATGCTGTAAGAACTCCGGGTTGATGGGATGCGATTGTCTCCGTAGCCGCGCCGACGGGTGTGGTGCTTCGGCCCGTTTGGTCAAGGAAGATTCTGGTTATTGCTATTCGGCTTGGGATACGGTGCTGACCGGGGCCGCACCCGGATGGGTCCAGAGAAATAATCCCGTGTGGAAGTCCCGGTCATGAACATCCTTCCAAGTACGTGAGGTGAAATGAATCTGATAGCGATCCAAAAATGGTGGGGAGTTTCCGTCCTTGCCCAGCAAGGTATCGAATTCCCGGGCTGCGGTCACATACGCGATGAAGAGAATGGCGGTGGAACCCGTGGAACGATAGGGGCTCTGATTTTGTAATTTTGGAATCAGCGAACTCAAATCGGGACCGGGACCGGGCTGTTTTCCATGCACTCTGTCGAGGACATAGGTGTCGCCGAAGCGTCTGACTTTGGTCGAGGCATAGCTGATAAAACTCATCCTGACCGATTCACCCCCGGGTAACTGGAAGTGAAGCCCGTCGTGTCTTGCTCCGAAATAGGACCAGTCCAGCCTCCGGGCGACGCAGGTTGATAGCTTGCGGCCTCCCAATAATTCGGCAAGATAAGCCGGTCTTTGGGATTTGCTGAGAACCTCCGGCATCCCGTAGAGTCCGTGAGGTGATTGCTCCCGGTCAATCTTCAGGATTTCGTCCAAAAACAGGTTTTCCCATTTCATGATTTGAGGTGGTAGCCGGTTTAGCTCTCGAAGAAACAGGTGAATTCCTGCCGGTTATACGTCAGGTGGGTCAGGGAAATCAGGGAGAGCGGCGCGGCGGAGGCATCGCGCAGGGTCAGGCGGATGGCGTCCTGCACGGCGGCGAAGGTGGCGGCGCCGGGCGTTTTCAGGGTGAAAACAATCAGCCCCCCGGGGCGCATGAACTGCGTCAGTCGGATGACCTGGCGCAGGGCATGACGGGCGTCGCCATTCATGTCGCAGAGCAGGGCATCGTAAACGGTGCCGGCCGGTGGATGGAAGGTGGCGACGTCGGCTTTGGTGAAGATCAGCCCCGGGTGGTGGTCGAGGCGGCGGTCAAGCGGGGCGCGGTCGAGGGCGGTGACGCGGTAGGACCGGTTCAGCAGTTCCGAGGTCATGCCGCCGGGGCTGGCGCCCAGTTCCAGCCAGTGTGATCCCTCAGGCAGGGCAGGGCGGTGGAGTTTGAGATAATGCAGGGCCTCGGCGATTTTGGCTCCGGCGCGGCTGATGGTGCCGGCGGCGCCCTGACTGACAAATTTGGTGCCGCCGGGATGGAAGCCATTGCTCAGGCGCGGGGATTGCATTCCGGCAAACAGTCCTTCCTTGCCCACGAGGCAGAAGAGGGTCGGTTTTTCCGGGTCCTGCGCTTCGGCCGGGGCGGAGCCTGACAGATTTGGGAAAAGCTGCAGGGTGCGGCCCCGGAGATTGGACGCGAGGCTTTTGTAATAACGGTCGGGTGCCCCGGCCTGGAGGGGCCCCATCTGGATGGCCTGGGGCTGGAGCGGGCCGAACTTTTTCAGGAGGGTCTGTGCGGCTTTTTCGATGAAGTTCTCCATCTTCGGCGGATGGCAGGGCCAACTGTGCTGGATCGGGAGATTCCAGCAGAGGAAAGGCGAGGCCGGGCTCTGCCGGATCGGGGCCGGATCGGCGAGGCGGATCAGATGGTATTCCGGGCCGAGCGGGGTGGAGGAGGCGACGCCCAGCTGGGCGAGGATTTCCGGGGTCCAGGGCGCGAAGACTTCGGGCAGGCGGATCAGCCAATTGGTCAGGGAAGGTTCCGCGGGGGGAGCAGTGGGCATGCGGGAGGTATCACGGACCACGGGCAGGGGAAATGAAAAAAGACAGGGCCCGTTGCCGGACCCTGTCTGGAGGACTGATGCGGGATCTGATCAGGCGAGTTTCCAATCGCCGCGGTAGGCATACTTCAGCCAGGCAGGGTCGGTGCCCGGGCCTTTGAAGTTCATCGCGGCAGGGTCCCATCCGAAGCCGGTGCCCTGATAATAACCGATGTTCATCAGGTTGCAGACCGTGGCGCTGCGGGCGCCGATGATTTCATGGGTGCAGGACTTCTGGCGGCTGCGCACACTGGAAAGGAAATCCTGGAGGTGGTTCCCGTTTTTGGTGCGATAGAGCATCACCTTGGGCTCCTTGAGCAGGGTGGCATCGAGTTTGGCAATTTCGCGGTCGAGGGAAGTGTTGCTGCCCTTTTCCCCGAAGCTGGCGAGGGTCTGGCCTTTCACGATGACTTCGATTCTGCCGCGGTTGACCTTCACGGTTCCTTCGGTGCCGGTGATATCCACGCCGTAGCCATTGTTCATGTGGGTAACGGTGACGCCATTGGCGTAAACCAGCTGGGCGCCTTCCTTGAGGTCTTTCTGGTTGCCGGGGATGCGGACTTCCACGGGACCGCTTTCGTCCATGCCGAGCGCCCACTGGGCAATATCGAGGTGGTGCGCGCCCCAGTCGGTGACGTATCCGCCGCCGTATTCCTTGAAGAGGCGCCAATCCGGGAAGTTGTCATGCACCCCGCGCGGGGAAAGCACTGAACTGTAGGGGCGGGAAGGCGCCGGCCCGAGCCAGCGGTCCCAGTCGAGCCCGGGTGCGGCGGGTTGTTCCGGCAGGTCGCATGGTTTGCCGGGAACCCCGAACTGGCAGATCACGGATTTGACCTCACCGATGAATCCATTGCGCACCACTTCGCAGGCGGCGCGGAATTCCTTGCTGGAACGCTGCATGGAACCGGTTTGGAGAATCCGGTTATGACGTTTCACCCCATCCATTACCGCGACCGCTTCCTCCACGGAATGCACGAGGGGTTTTTCACAATAGACATCCTTGCCCGACGCGAGGGCTGCGGTGGTGATAATGGCATGCCAATGATCCGGGGTGGCGATGCAGACCGCGTCAATATCCTTGCGGGCCAGCACTTCGCGGAAATCGTTGTAGGCATCGATCTTTTCGGTGCGTCCCTTGGAGGCATAAAAATCGAGCACGGTCTTTTTGGCGTGTTCGCGGCGGGTGGTATCGACGTCGCAGACGGCCATGACCTGGACTTCATCCATGTTGCCCATGAAGCCGCGCATCAGGCCCCCGTTTTGTTTCCCGGTGCCGATGAAGGCCATGCGGATTTTGGCGTTGGGGGACCCTTCGGCAGCCCACACGCGGGAGGGCAGGAGG
Organism: uncultured bacterium; assembly: GCA_903936775.1. Taxonomy (GTDB): domain Bacteria; phylum Verrucomicrobiota; class Verrucomicrobiia; order Verrucomicrobiales; family V1-33; genus CAIZWU01. The sequence continues at coordinate 11,555 of CAIZWU010000139.1, forward strand.
AAAGGAGCGGCGGTGGCAGCGAGGCCGGACTTTAGGAAGCTACGGCGGGCGGTGGTTCGGGTGTTGGTATTCATGGTCGGGGAGATTCACGGCGGGCAAAGAGACCGCGCATGATGCGTGCATTTACGGTCAATTCTCCTATTCTTATCATACGCAAAAGGCCGACGGCGGCTCACGCATCATCCTGACGGGCCGGAATCCGGCCGGAAGCGCCGTCCCGGTGACATGGATAGGGGCGGTTCCTGCCGGAGGCTTCCATCAGGCCTGCTCGCCGGAATCCGCGTGCAATTCCCATTCCGGGAGGCAGGATACCTTCCATGAGTCATCGGCGAAGCATCTGGAAGCATTTGGGTAAATTGGCGGCGTGGGCAGGCTTGGCGTTGTTGCATGGTTGGGCGCTGCTGGCCTTGTATTTTTGGTTCAGTGGCCACCATGGATTGGCGGCGGGAGTGGTGCTGGGTTATGGTGCCGTGCTCGCTTTGCTCTTTTTCATGGCGCAGACCCAATCGCATGCGGCGGGGGTCAGCTTGGTGCTGTGGCTGGCCGTGGCGGTCTGGTGGGCGCGGCGCGGGCCGGAGCCTGGATTGAGCTACCCCCGGGAAACCGAGCAGGCGGCAAAACTGACGGTGGAGGGAAGTTTTCTGACGGTTCATGGGATGCGGGATTTCCGCTACCGCAGCGCCACGGAATTTGAGGCCCGCTGGTCCAGCCGGACCTTTGATCTCAACCAACTGGAGCACGTCGATTTTTTCTTCAACTACTGGGGAATACCCGACGTGGCGCATGTGACCACCAGTTTTGTTTTCAAGGACGAGGCTCCTTTGGCGGTGAGTATTGAACTGCGGGCGGAGTCGAGGGAACCGGAGACCCTGCTGCGTGGATTCTTCAAACAGTATGAACTCTTTTATCTCTGGGCTGATGAACGGGATACGATCCAGCGGCGCACCAGCCATCTCCAGGAGGAGGTTTATCTCTTCCGGAGCAATCTCACGCCCCAACAGGGACGCCGGTTGCTGCTGGCCATGGCGCAGCGGTCCAATAACCTGGAGGAGAATCCGGAGTTTTATAACACGCTGACGGACAACTGCACCAATGTGATCGCCCGGCATGTGGACGAGGTGATGGGCCGGCAGGTGCCGTGGTACCGGCGTCCTTTGCTGAGCGGCAAGTATGAGCGCCTCGGTTATGAGCAGGGCTGGTTGCTGCATTCCCTGCCATGGCAGCAGCACCGGGCCGCGGCTCTGATCAATGACCGCGCCAGGCAGGCGGGGGATGGGCCCGGTTTTTACGGACTGATCCGCACCCATCTGCCTGTTTCCGGGGCCCCAGTTCAGGAACAGTATCCTGAGCAATGATCAGGAATAGATTTGCGGTGCCAAGCGCGGGAGGGGGCCAATTATCAGCCTTCCTCCTGAGGAGATTGATCCGGACTCCCGCAAAACGGCTGGCTGGGACCAAACTGGGGCGGAATGCCTGATTCCGGTATCAATCAGGACCACGATCCGGCTGGCAGGAGCGGTTTTCTTAATCCAGTTCGAAGATTTTCAGTTCCTTCGGGATTTCATCCTCCTCGTCGGCGTCCATTGGTTTGGGTGGATCAGGGGTGACCGGCGGTTTGGGCGCTTCTTCCGGTTTCGGACGCAGTTCTGACGCCTGGGCGGCTGCGGCAGCCCCGATCCGGGCGGCTTCCTGATCCGCCGCCATTTCCTCTGCTTCCTTGCTGTTGGCCGGCCAATCGCACTTGGGGACGCCGGGTGACTTCCATTCGCTGATCATGACCCCGTGACGGTAGAACCGCATCCACACGCCGCGCAGGCGGTCGCGGGTGGTTTTCCCCACATAGAACGTCCAGCCATCCACAGGGGTCAGTTTCTCGCAGTTCAGCTTTCTGGTGATCAGGCTATGCGTCGCATTGTACGGCATGCGGGGCAGGACTGAAGTGCCCGTGTGGTAACTGACCTTCAGTTTGGTGTTTCCGTTTTCATCCACCCGGTCTTCCAGGAAAATCCGGTAGGCCACCTTCACTCCCTCCATGATACTTTGACTGCGGTTACTGATTTTCACCTCGTATCCCCGGGGCGTAACCTCGTATTTATAATAGGAATACTTCTGGCGCAGGGATTCCCCGGTTTTTTCGACTTCCTCGCAGGTGAAGTTGTAATCCAGGGCCTTGGGATCCCAGACCATCCATTGCAGCAGCCAGGTCTGATCCTCCGGACTGAAGTTTTTCAGGGGCACGGGCACCTGCTGTTTGTTTTCCATCCGGAGAATCACATTCATCCCGCGCACCACCACCGGCTCCGCTTTGAGAATCTGTCCTTTGTTGTTCTTGAATTCCCGGACTTCCGCCTGGAGCAGGGAGGTGAAAGCGGCGAGAATGCAGGCGCAGGAGAGCAGTTTCATGGGATCGGATGGGCCGCATGGTGCGATGCAGTCACACTATCATAAGGGCCTCTCCGGGGATAGCCAACGGTTTCTGCCCCGGCCTGCCACATCAGAGCGGGCTGGGTGCCGGGCGTTGCCGCAAGGCCCTCAGGCTACCCCACGCTTCACCCGTTTCAGGCGGCTGCTGTGCAATTCCAAGGCCGTTCCCGGATCACTGATCGGCCCCACCAGACTGTGGACCAGTCCATCCTTCACATCATAGACCCACCCATGGACTGAAAGGGCCTGACCGCCCTGCCACGCCGCCTGCACCACGGTCGTGCGGCACACATTGACCACCTGCTCCAGCACATTCAGCTCACAAAGGCGCGCCACCTGCCGGCTCTCGGTATCCAGGGCCTCGATTTCCTCCCGGTGCAGATGGAAGACATCCTGGACATGGCGCAGCCAGTTGTCGATCAGTCCGAACGACTGGTTCCGCAGCGCCGCGATGATCCCGCCGCAGTTGTAGTGGCCGGTCACGATGATGTGCTTCACCTTGAGCACATCCACCGCATACTGCATTACGGACAGGCAGTTCAGATCCGAGTGCACCACCAGATTCGCCACGTTCCGGTGCACAAAAAGTTCGCCCGGCATCATGCCGGCAATTTCATTGGCGGGCACCCGGCTGTCCGCGCAGCCAATCCACAAATATTCGGGCGCCTGCTGGCGCGCGAGGCGCCCGAAAAAGTCCGGATCCCCGGCCACCATCCGCGCGGCCCAGATCCGGTTTTTTTGAATCAGTTCATTGATGTCGGTCATGGCTGGAAAAACTAACGGATAATCCCCCGCGGGCTGGACTGGATGAAGCCCACGAGATGGGCCAGCGCCGGACTTTCCGGGACCAACGGTGCCAGTTCCTCCAAGGCGGCCGCCAGACTCTGGTCGCGCATGAAAAGGGATTTGTATGCCTCCTTGAGGGGACGGATGGCGGCTTCCTCATATCCATGGCGCTGGAGCCCGATCACGTTGACGCCCCGCACGGCGGCGGGATTCCCGTCCACGATCATGAAAGGCGGCACGTCCTGCACAATTTTGGAGCAGCCGCCGGTGATGGCGTGCTGGCCCAGCCGGCAGAACTGGTGGACCGCGGTCAGGCCGCCCAGAATCACGTGGTCCTCCACCACCACATGGCCGGCGAGGGTGCCGTTATTGGAGAAAATCACGTGGTTTCCCACCAGGCAATCATGTGCGATATGCACATAGGCCAGGAAGAGATTGTGGTGGCCGATCACGGTTTTTTCGCCCGGCAGGGTTCCCCGGTTCACGGTGCCGTATTCGCGGAAAACATTATCATCGCCAATTTCCAGAAAGGTGGGCTCCCCGGTGTATTTGAGGTCCTGGGTGACGCCGCCAATGCAGGCGCCGGGGAAGAACGTATTCCGTGCGCCGATCACCGACGGACCCGTCAGGGTGACGTGATTGTGCAGCACACAGCCTTCGCCAAGGTGCACCCCTTCGCCAATCACGGAATACGGGCCGACGGCAACGCCGGCGGCGAGCTCCGCCCTGGGGTGGATAATGGCAGTGGGGTGGATCATGTGACCTAACGCTCCAGCAGGCTGAACATCAGCTCTCCTTCGCTGACGGTTTCGTGGTTCACCACACAACGGGCGCGGGCCACGCCGATGCTTCGTTTCACTTTCAGAATTTCGGCTTCGATGAACAGGGTGTCGCCCGGCATCACCGGCTTGCGGAATTTCACGTCATTGGCGCTCATGAAATAGCCGATCTTCCCCTGATTCTCCGGACGGCGCAGCATCAGAATGCTGGCCACCTGGGCCATCGCTTCCACCTGGAGCACCCCCGGCATGACGGGATGCCCCGGGAAATGGCCTTGGAAGAAGGGTTCGTTGATGGTGACACACTTCACCCCGGTGCATTTGTTTTCGCCTTCGAAGCGCACGATGCGGTCCACCATGAGGAAGGGATAACGATGCGGCAGAATGTGCATCACTTCGTTGATGTCCATCACGGCCTCTCCGCTCGGAATGCTGACCGGCGGCACCATGCTGAGCATCCGGCTGTAATCCTGCTTGAGCCGCTTGGCCATTTCTGTGTTGGGCCCATGGCCGGGTTTCACCGCGATGACGTGTCCCATGATGCGCTTCCCGCACAACATCAGGTCCCCGATCAGGTCCAGAATCTTGTGGCGGACGAACTCGTCCTTGAACCGCAGCGGCTCCTTGCTCATGACGCTTTCGTCCCGGATCACGATCGCATTTTCCAGGCTGCCTCCTTTGATCAGGCCCTTGTCCAGCAGGCCCTTCACGTCCTCATAAAAGACAAAGGTCCGCGCCGGGGCGATCTCCTTTTCGTAAATCTCCGGGGTGATCTCCGTGCTGTAATATTGGGTCAGCCGCCCATCCGGCCCCACCTGGGTGCAGGAAATCCGGAATTTTTTGTCGGGCACCACAATCAGAATACTGCCGCTTTTGGTCTCAATGGAAATCGGCTCGCGCACTTCATACACCCCCCGGGGCGCATCCTGGGCGACGATTCCGGCCTTTTTGATGCACTCTACGTAAGCGCGGGCCGAGCCATCTCCGATCGGAGGTTCATTGGCATCCATTTCGATCAGGGCATTGTCCACCCCCATCCCGGCGAGGGCACTGATGACGTGCTCCACCGTATGCACTTTGACGCTGCCTTCGGCCAGGGTGGTGGCCCGTTCCACCATCTGCACCTTGTCCACGCTGGCGGGGATGAAGGGCTGGTCTTCCAGATCCATCCGGCGGAATTTGATGCCATGACCGACCGGCGCCGGTGCCATGGTGAGAGTGACGGCTTCCCCGGTGTGCAGGGAGGTGCCGGTGAGCGTGGCGGGCTTGGCCAGCGTGTGCTGATATTCCATGATAAAAAAGTCGGGACGGGGAAAAGAGGTGATGGGCAGCCTAGACGGGGCATCCGGAGGGTCAAGCCGCGATTGCCCGCGGAAAACCTCCACCGAAGCAGTGGGTCCAGCCTTGCCCCGAGGCAGTGACCGTGGGTGCCGCGGGACCGCTGATACATTTGTCCTGTGGCCTGTCACCTGCCGCGGACTGCTTTTATCAGGTGGGGGGTCACCTGAATGGAGAGCGGCTTGTTGGACCACTTGGAGGGCACCGTCGCCAACTGAGTGGGGCCTGTCGAAAAATCGCCGTGCCCCAGCACTGGCCGCGGTTCCCCGTTCTGGGCGTCCCCGGCCTCCGTGATCGCCCAATGCAGATCGGCCAGTACCACGCCTTCGCTTAGATGGGCATCGCTGCGGATCTCGACCTGCAAGGGCAGCGGCTGGCCTGCGGCATCGTAACCGGGGGAATAAA
>CAIZWU010000140.1 GCA_903936775.1 uncultured bacterium
ATCCGGAATCCTGACATAAAATGCGGGATTGTCCGTGCCCTGCGGCAGAAAATCGGCTTGGTGAGTCGGATTATGAGGAACTTTTTCCGACTGTTGCTCACTTTGGGGACCTGCTGCCCCTTCTGTCCAGGCCGCGGTGCTACCTCCTGACAACTTCAATAATGGCCAATCCCGCCAATTTTGACGGCGCTCCTTTGGCTGGTCGTTTGTCGGGTCCGGAAGCGGGGTCGAGGCACATTCACCGCCTCTGCCGGTGGAGTGGTCCGCCGCGTGGAGATTGCCTGCGCCTTCAGTTCCTTCGCCGACGGCTCCACCGTGACCGCCACTTTGAAAGTCGATAGGATTCAGGTCGCCAGCGGCAATTTCACCTGGGATGGCAACGGCGTAGCGATCCGCATGAAGTTGCGCCACAACGCGGCCAACGTCTCCATCGACAACCTCACCATTTCCACGATCCCCAAGCCTGCGGGAGCCGCTTTGGCGGGCCTGGGCCTGCTCGGGCTGGTGCTGCGCCGCCGTCGCTAGAGACCGGGTCGCCTGGCCATGGGTTGGCTCTCCAGCCACTCCAACCGCCGCTGGAGCTTCGCCTGTCTCGCCACATCAGGCTTTGGGTAAAGTATCGGATACCACGCGCTCATCACCGCCGCCCGCGCGATCAGGGAATGCTGCAGGGCCTGGGGATCCACCGTGCCACCGGACTTTTGATACCCCGCCAGAATGCGGTCGGCGGTGTCATGGTCCTCCTCCAGAATGCGGGCGTTCCAGATGATGGAGGCGAGGTCCCATTCGACCGGGCCGGAGAAAGCATCTTCCCAGTCCGTCCAGAGCAGTCCGAGGGTGGTATGCAGTAAATTGCCCGGATGGGCATCGCCATGCAGCGGTTGATGCGGAACCCCCTCCAGCGCCGCCATGGAGGAAATCAGATGTACCCGCAGCAACTGGAGGGTGGCCGCCGGAAAAAGTCCGCGCTCTGCGAGGGGTTCCAACAGATCCAGGCTTTCGGTGAGGATCGCCAGCTTCGGCAACGGCTCCGGCAGGGTGCGCAGCAACTGGTGGCATTGCTGAAGCGTCCGGCCGACCTCGCCCGGCTCCGGCATTGCTTCAATGGCCGTCACGTATCGCCAAAAGTTGAGGGTGTAGCCCAAATGCTGATGGGGTCCTGGCGGAAGATCCGGATGCAGCGGAATCACCGGGGCGCCGCGCTGCGTCAGGTGCCAGGCGACCGCATTCTCCCGGGCGAACCAGGCGGTTCCTTTCCGCGGCCCCTCCCGGTCGGTGACCACCCGGGCCACCAGCGTCTCCGTGAGCCGCAGCACCAAGGTATGCCCATTCTGCAGAATGTCACAGCGGTCCGGCGTGATGCCGTGGGCGAGGGCGGTTTCGGTGGCGGCACGGATAGGGAGATCGAGGGAGGACATGAAGGGGATACCAAGGCCCAGCAGAGCGCGGTCGGCCGGGCCCGTCATTCGCAAATCCATGGCGCTGACCGGACGCTTGCTTCGCGGGGCGGTCGGCGGGACGGAATCCGTCTGAAGCGCGGCCATCGGTATGGTGGATTGAAAACGGACCGGGCCTCTCCCAGCATCACACTGGTTTCACCCTCCCGCCGCCGCCATGCCCAGTCCACCCCCCGCCCCTGCTCTCAAGGAAATATTTGATGCCGCCCGGTTCCAAATGGTGGCCGAAGCGTTGACGGCGCTGGACCCGAAGTTCGATGCCCCGTGGTTCCTGCGGCTTTCCCTTGCTGGATTGGATGACCTCACCCTGATGCAGCGCCTGCGCCGCATGACTGAAAGTCTCCATGCCACGCTGCCGCCGGATTACGGAAAAGCCCTCCGCCGGTTGAAACAACTGGCCCCCCGCATCGACAAGGCTTTTGTCACCCTCGTCCTGCCAGATTATGTCGGGCTCTATGGGCACGGCGATTTCGAGGCCTCCATGGCAGCGCTCAAGTTCTTCACCCGCTTTGGGTCCTCCGAATTCGCGGTGAGGGAATTCCTGAAACGTGATCTCCCCCGCACCCTCGCCGTGATGGAAGGGTGGTCGCGGGACGGGGACGAACACGTCCGCCGGCTTGCCTGTGAGGGGTGCCGTCCGCGCCTGCCGTGGTCGTTCCAGCTCGGCGCCCTCATCGCCGATCCGGCACCGGTGGTTCCGATCCTGGAAAACCTCAAAGCGGACCCCAGTCTGTATGTCAGGAAGTCGGTGGCAAATCATCTTAACGATATCACCAAAAATCATCCGGACTGGGTGCTGGACCGTCTGGGGGATTGGCCACTGGAAAATCCCCCCACCGCCTGGATTGCCCGGCAAGCCCTGCGCACCCTGATCAAAAAGGGCCACCCGCGTGCCCTGCAGCTGATCGGAGCCACCGGAAAACCCGAGGTACTGGTGCATGGACTATCCCTCCAACCCGCCACACTCCAACTGGGTGACCGCTTCACCCTCACCTTCGAACTCACTTCCCAGGCGGCCCGGACCCAGCGGCTGGTGGTGGACTATGCGGTGCATTATGTGAAAAAATCCGGAGAGGCCTCTCCCAAGGTTTTTAAATGGAAGGAACTGACCCTCGACCCGGGAGCGACGGTGAGCCTGTCGCGCACGCAGACGATCCGTGATTTCACGACCCGGGTCCACCATGCCGGTCGCCATGCGGTGGAAATCCTGATCAATGGGGAACGGCTGGCTGGCACCGCCTTTGTGCTGGAGCGCTAGCGAAATGGTTCAGAATGGCAGGGGCGGCAATCCATGATGCGCCCGCGCTTTGGCGCATTGGCTGTCGCCGGGCTGGACTTCCCGGCAGGGGGAGGGACGCTGCGGGTAGACCCGGCACCCTGTCCGGTTTCCGATCTTCCCCTCCAGTGCCCCGCAGCGGGGTGCCGCGGCATTGGTTCCCGCCATGCAGCTCAGCCACGGGTTTACTTTTTCCGTCAGGCCCGGGGGCAGGCCCCGCGTGGCCGCTTCCGCCCAATAAAACGAGACACGGAACGTGGCGCAGCACGCGCCGCAACTCAAACAGGGGTGGGCGGTGCTGGTATCGGCTTCTTGGACGATGTCTGCCAACCTGGACACGAGCCATCGCTTTCATGATTTTCCGCCCAAGGCAACTGCAGGAGTGGCCTGCCGGGGCCGCCGTGCGATCCGCTCTATACAAGGCCGCCTGTTTTATGCCACAGTGGCAGGGATGAGCGTGATGCCCCGCCCACCCGCAGTGAATGCACCCACCCGCCGGCTGATCGGCTGGCTGGCCGGAATTTTTGCGGTCCTGACCCTGCTGCTGGGGATCGCCCCGTGGCACCGCCAGGACTGGCTCCTCGAGAATGCCCTCGTGGCCGCCGCCCTGCCCGTGTTATGGGCCATCTACCGTTATCTGCCCTTTTCCCGGCTCTGCTGGGTCCTCGTCTTCGCCTTTCTGTGCCTCCATGAAGTCGGGGCCCACTATACCTATTCCGAAGTTCCCTACCAGGAATGGTGGCGCCTCATCACCGGCGCTCCCCTGCAGGCCGTGGCCGGGGGGCAGCGGAACCATTTCGACCGGCTGATTCACTTCTGTTATGGTTTGTTCCTCGCCTATCCCCTCCGGGAGATTTATTATCATCTGGCGGGGGTGCGTGGTTTCTGGAGTTACTTCCTGCCCCTGGATCTGATCATGGCCACCTCCGCGCTCTATGAGATGATCGAATGGGTGGCGGCAGAGGTCTTTGGGGGCGAACTCGGGACCGCCTATGTGGGAACCCAGGGCGATTCCTGGGATTCCCAGAAGGACATGGCCCTGGCTGTGACCGGGGCGCTGCTTGCCTTGGTCATCGTGCTTCTGGTGGATCGCCGCACCCAGCGGGATTTTGCCAGGGTATGGTCGGCCAGTGTGCGGGTGCAGCTCCCTCCCCCTCCCTGACTGGAACCGGCGGACGCCTTCTCCGGTCAATCCCCCGGCTTCGCCAGCAGGTCGGGCAGAGCACGGTGTCAGGGAAAACATGGCGAGCCCTCCTTCTGCCGCCCGCGGCCACTGCTCCTCCGGACGGTCCCAATAAAGCTCCACCCCATTGTCATCCGGATCACGCAGAAACAGGGCTTCACTCACCCCATGATCGGCCGCCCAGAACAACGCGATCCCGGCTGGGAGGACCCTCCTCAAAGCATCGGCCAACGCCGCACGCGTGGGATAAAAAAACGCGGTTTCGTACGCCCAGGTCCAGCCCAGTCATAAGTTGGACGACAGCCCGGTTTTTGGGGTCCACCTCAGAAGATGGTGGGGGTGGTGGATGCGGGGTTTCCGATCTTGCTGGCGGATGGACGAGGAAGCCGGATGACGTCGCCGGTGGTGTGTTATGCCAAAGACAAGACGTTGCTGGGGGGGAGACGTGGCGGCCTGCAGGGGGGGATGGGGTTTGGATCAGCGTATGATCCCGATGCGGAGCGCATCCACCCGGAGCCGGGCTTGGCTCAGGGCCTTTTCCAAGGCGGTTTGATGGGATTGCAGGGCGGTGATTTCCTCATTGCTGACGGTGCCGTGGGTCGCCGCGAGGGATTCCAGCCGTTTCAGTTCCGTGCCGAGGATGCGGTGCACTTTTTTCAGGGCGGAGGCGATGGCTTTCTGTTGTTGGTGGGCCGCCAGGACGGCGGCGGTGGCGGCGAGGTCCAGTTGCTGCACGGCGGCGCAGGCAGTGCGCGTGGTGGCGGCGTCGGCGGTGGTGGCTTTGGCCTGGATCAGGGAGTTGTCCGCAGAGCGGTCGCGGCCACGATGGTCCACCACCACGCGGATGGGGAGGTTGGGGAGGAAGCGGTCGGCATGCAGGGCGGCCGGGGCGATGCATTCCAGGACATAGCAGATTTCCAGCACGAGGCCGGATTCCGTGGGCCCTGATAGGACGGCGCAACTGGCCGAGCCCTGATCGCTGCCCAGCAGCAGATCAAGCGCTCCCCGCAGCAGCGGATGGTCATTGGTGAGGAAGGTGATCTCCTCCCGCTCCAGCGCATCGCGCCGGTCAAAAGTGCCGCACAGGCCTTCGAGGGGCAGTTCCGGCAGGGATTCGGTCTCCGGGCTTCCGGCCTGGAGCATCCAGCGGTGCGGGCGCAGCTCCTCCATCTGCATGCCGAGGGATTCCAGCAGCTTCACCCAAAAGGCTTCCTGGGCGTGGTCGGCGTCGGCCGCTTCGATTTCAGTGCGGATGGCGGCGGCCGCCCCGGCGTGCCGGGTTTGCCACTGCAACAGGCGGTCATAGCCGTGGGAGAGATTTTCGCTGATGGCGCGCCGCACCGCCCGGGTTTCGGTGATCAATTCCCTGACTTTATCCGCGCTGGGGGAAGTCAGGGCACGGCGGAGCAGGGCTCCCGTTTCGGCGGCCATCTGGGAGATCCCGGAGACGGGCCCGGCAAAAGCCCCGAGGCCTTCTTCATACCAGCGCAACAGCACCTCCTCCGCAGTGCCTTCCGCATAGGGCACCTGCAGATGAATCGTGCCGCGCTGCCCGATCCGGTCCAGCCGGCCAATGCGCTGTTCCAGCAAATCCGGGTCCTCCGGCAGATCCCAGAGCACCAGATGCCGCGCAAATTGGAAATTCCTTCCCTCGCTGCCGATCTCGGAACACAACAAAATCCGCGCGCCATCCTCCTCGGAAAACCACGCCGCCTGGCGGTCGCGCTGGAGCAGGGTGAGCCCCTCGTGGAAGACCCCGGCTTTGACGTCGATCTCCTGCAGGAGGGCTTCCTTCAAGGCTTCCGCGCGTTCCCGTTCGTGGCAGATCAGGAGCAGTTTTTCCCCGCCGGTGGCGCGGAGCAATCCCGCCAACCACTTCACCCGGGTTTCCTCCCCGGCATCCGGCAGGGGCGCGGGGTGGAGTTCCCGGACGGGAAATCCGCCCAGAGCCGAGCGCACATTCCGGAACATCACCCGTCCAATCCCGCAGCGGTCCAACCGCTCCGCCATTTTCTGCTCCTTGTCAGGATCGCCGCTCTCCGCCAACGCCGCCACTTCCTCCGCCAGGGTGCCGTAACCGGCGGTTTCCCCACAAAATTCCGCATAGCTCCCATACCGCGCCGGGTCCAGCAGCCGGAGCCGGGCGAAGTGCCCTTCCGCTCCGGCCTGCTGCGGGGTGCCGCTGAGCAACAACACACCGGGCACTGCTTCCGCGAGCCGTTCCACCACCACATAACCGCCGTCTCCGTCTGCCCCGGCGCCTGACAAGCGGTGGGCCTCATCAACAATCAACAGATCCCATCCTGCGGATACCGCCTGACGCCCGCGCCGGGCGTCATCGGCCAGCAGGGAGAGAGGGCAGAGCACCAATTGACTATCCAAAAAGGGGTTCGCCCCGTCGCCTTCCGGCCCGCTTTCGATGGAATCACATCGCTCCTCATCATAAATACTGAACCGTAGGTTGAAGCGGCGCAGCAGTTCCACAAACCATTGATGGATCAGTGGTTCGGGCAACAGAATCAGCACCCGGTCCGCCCGGCCGGTGAGGTGCAGCCGGTGCAGAATCAGGCAGGCCTCGATGGTTTTCCCGAGCCCGACCTCATCGGCCAGCAGCACCCGGGGCTGCAGCCGCCCTGACACTTCTGCGGCGATCCCCAGCTGGTGCGGGATCAGCTCCATGCGCGCCCCGGCAAAACCCCGCACCGGCGACCGCTGGAGCCGGGCCCGCCGGAACAAGGCCTCCCTTCTCAGTTCAAAGGCCTCATTTTCATCGAGCGTCCCTGCGGCCAGCCGGTCGAGCGGTCCGCGGCGGCTCAGGATGCCTGACAAGAGCGCTTCCGCCACTTCCCGGCCATCCACGGTATACCAAATCACGTGCTCCTGTTGTCTGGCGGATTGCACCACGCCGCCGCCGTCTTCCCAGGCCACGCGTTCGCCCGGGGCAAATTTGACCCGCACCAGGGGAGCGCCCGGCCAGGCATAAATCCGCGTCTCGGCCGAAGCAGGAAACCACAGCTTCACCTTGCCGGCCTTCACGCCCCGCACTACCCCGAGTCCCAATTCCGGCTCCGGTTCACTCATCCAGCGTTGTCCTGTCGTTATGTTTGCCATCGCCCCAGCTATCCCACGGCCGGAACCTGCCGTGCAATCCGGGAATGCCGCCGCGGCAACATGCCGGAAGCCATTTCTGAGGTGCTGATTAAAATCATCGCAGGAAAATGGATCAGAACTTGCCAAGCCGGGGCGCCGTTGGTAATTTAAGAGCGTATCCCAAACAAAGGAGGTTCTTATGCCAATGTCTGAAATGACCGGTTTGCAGCGCAGAGTCGAAACTCTGGAAGATGATCTCAGAGCCGCTTTGAGCAGACTCGCCCGGCTGGAGGCCAAGCTGGCGGATGAAGACGCCAAGGTCTGCCGCTTGGAAAGGGCCGTCCAGCATGAGCACGAGGTGATCGACCGGCTCGAGCACGGGATTCCAGTGGGTCTATGATGATTGCATCGGCCGTTGGAGTCAGGGAGCGTTTCACGTCACGCTTTCGTTGAGCCGTGGATGCGTCACCTCAGCTGAACTTCAGGCTGGCCTCCCGGTGGGACCGTTGACACCACTGCTGCCAGCGAACACCATCCAGCGGAGGAATTCCCGGACCGCGGACTGGGCAGGGAAGAGATTTGTGAGGACGGGCTGCAGGACAAGGACGAATGGCCTGCGGTCCCGCTGGCAGGGACGGAATCGTTCAGCCTCCCGGCCTTCGGGTTGGAGGTGTTGCCCAAAAAATCCGTGGATGATGGATTGGCCGGCGCCCGGCCCAGTCCCTCCCCGCTGCGCCTGACGGTGAAGGTGGATTTCCCGCGGACCCTCATGGCGTCGTGCGCAGAACCACGGCAAGGTGACTTCCTGATCAATTGGAGGGGTCCTCCTGGAAAGGAGAAGGGCGTCTCCTTGTCAGAAGAAGGGGCGCGCGGAGGGCGGTGACGGGGGGACACGGTGGTCTGTGTTGGGGCCTGGCAAACACCCAGCCCAAACACCCGGCGTCCGCGGACTCCGGCGCGAAGCAACCCGCCGAACCGATGCCATGACCCGCTGCCAAAAATGTCTTGGCAAGGCGGTCCGGAAAGGCATTCTCAAAGAAATGGGAATTTCCCCCTTCCACCGACTCTCTCTCCCCGTTCCCGCCAATGACACCATCCGCGAAAAGCAAATTCCTTTCAGCCAGACTCCCAAACCAAACCTTCTGATGAAGCCATTCCGGATTTTCGCCATGTCCTTCGCGCTAGCGGGCGTGTGTTTTGCCGAGGCGGCTGATCCTGCCAGTTCCGCCCCCAGCGACATCTACGTGCCGGGCGATGCCGTCGAAGTGAAGGGGCAAACGCTCTATGTGAAGGACACCACGGGAACAACTCTCCTCCTGTCCATCGCCGAATCACCGACCGCCTCGATCGGCGATTTCATCACTCCTGTTGCTGCTACCGGAACCCCCGGCCAGTCCGGCACAGGCCGCGAACCGGTGGCCGCCATCAATGGATCCGGCTTGAGCGAATCCTATCCGGGTTCCGGCGTTTTTGTGCACGTCAACGACAGTAGCGCCGGAGGGGCCTCGATGTGGAATACTGGTTTCGGGGACACCGCCTTCCTTGAATTTGATCTGGGTAAGGTCCATAATGTGAGCGGTCTCTATCAGTGGAATTACAACGAAAAGCCACCCTACCATGAGCGGGGCCTGAAGGAGGTGAAAATTTCCACCTCGGACGATGGCGTTATTTGGAAGGAGTTTACGCAAACCATCTTCAAAGTGGGCACCGGTCAACCAGATCTTCCTGCGGAGGTCGTCAAGTTCGGACAACCCGTCAAAACACGCTATATCAGGCTGGATGCGCTCTCCCGCTACGGAAGCGATGCCTTCGGATTTTCCGAAATCCGTTTTGCGAACGCCGACAGAGCTTATGTGGCACCATCACGGGTCTGGACTCCAAAATATACGCGGCCGGTTTATCCCGCCATTACGCTTGGGCAAAAGGCGGGCGGTGCTACGGAAACCATTTTTCCCGATGCCGCCAAGGTCGTCGATGTGAGCAAACCTCCCTACCACGCGAAAGGGGACGGCACGACCGATGATACGGATGCGATTCAACAGGCCTTGAATGATCATCCCTCGCAGAGTGCCATCATCTATCTCCCCAACGGCAAGTATCTTGTCTCGAGCCAAATCCGTTGGGGCGGCTCCAAGAACATGTCCGATGCCGACGCGGCCAAGAACACTGTCCTGTGGGGCCAGAGCAAAGAAAAGACCATCATTCAGCTTAAAGACCGATGTCCCGGATTCAACGATCCACGCAATGCCCGCGGGGTTATCTGGACAGGGGCTGCTCCCGCCCAGCGGTTCGCCAACGAGATCCATAACCTCACCGTGGATACCGGAGTGCAAAACCCCGGCGCCGCGGGAGTTCAGTTCATGGCAAACAACCAGGGCGGGATCTACGATGTGAACATTGTGTCCGGCGACGGACAGGGGAAGGCCGGACTTGATTTGGGCTATACGGACGAACAAGGCCCGATGCTGGCGAAGAATATTTCCGTTCTGGGCTTCGACTACGGGGTTAGCTCCGCGACCGGAGTGGCGTCCTGGACGGGTGAGAACATCACGGTCAAGTCTCCCAATAAAGCCGGGTTTAAAAACAGCGGGCAGCCAGCGAGTGTCAGGAAGTTCCAGTTTTCCGGCGATGTCACTGCTGTGGAGAACGGCGCGGGATTACTGACCCTCATCGACAGCACCTTGGAGGGAACCGGTGCGGCCAAGGACTTGCCAGCCATCTCTATGGTTGGTGGTGCAGCCCTGATCCGCCATGTAAAAACCAGCGGATTCAAAACCGCGCTGGTCGATAGCGTGGCCAAGACAGAGCTCGTCGGGCCCAATGTTGCGGAACATTGCTCCATCAAACCAGTCACGCTCCTCGCAGGGGCCCCGTCCACGCTCAATCTGCCTATCAAGGAGACGCCCGAACTGCCCTGGGGTGATCCTGCCAAATGGGTAGCCCCGAAAACCAACGATGCTGCCGGGATTCAGGCCGCGATTGATTCCGGCACAGAGACCGTGTTTCTTCCCCGTGGGCCCTACATCATCGATAATACCATTGTCGTGCGGGGAAATGTGAAACGGATCATCGGGACCAAAGCGGTCATCGATGTGAAGCCTCCGTTGCTGAATGAAAATAAGGCCGTGTTTCAGATCGCCGTTGGGGTCTCGAATTCCGTAACCTTGGAAGGCCTGCACACCACCTACGCCAATGGTCCCTTTGTCTTCATCGAGCACGCCTCCAAACGAACGCTCGTCTTGAAGGCCTTGGGTATCAACTTTGGTGCCGCGCAAACCCCGTCCCAGCTCACCTATCGCAATACTGTTCCGGGCGCGGATGTCTTTATCGAGGACGTTGTTTCTTCCCGATGGGAGTTTACCGGGCAGCACGTCTGGGCCAGACAGTTCAACCCGGAGCCGACTGGCACCCGGTTGACGGTGGATGGCGGCACTTTCTGGGTGCTGGGTTATAAGACGGAACGAATCGGGGAAATCGTGGTGGCAAAAAATGGTGCCAAAGTTGAGATTCTCGGTGGTCTCAGCCAGACCTCGGGCAGCGCACAACGCCCCATGTTCCTGAACAACAACTCCGACATGTCGGTCTTCTTTTCGGAGGTGAACCATTCGGATGATCCCTTCGTGAAATTCGTTGTTGAGAACAAAGGGACGGAAACCAAGGAATTCGGTGACGCCAACAAGGGGTTCAAAGGATGGCGCCCGATCATCTATGAGGGGAGGGGGGGCAAGTGAGCAAACATGGGCTGGATCAGGGAGAACGGGTTTGGAGACTGGGAATGTTACGGAGCCAGACCCACACGGGCAGACTTCCGTTCCCTTTACCAGCCCGGCCACGGAGCGTCGTGGATGGAACCCTCGAAGCCTGAATCAGCTGGGTAAACACCCTGCAATGTGATTGCATTCCTCCTCCAAGGAACCCCTCTTCTCCCGGTCAAGCCCAGGCATCCGCCAGTTTCACCCGGGGTACTTCGTAATTTAGCTGGGAAATTGGATTTACGGCATGGCATCGCTCCCGATCCCGGGGCGCCAGCACCTCCGCCGTCAGCTCCGGGCGATGGGCCGGTCTCCCCAGCCGCCATTGGAGGGCGTGCACTATGTTTTCCGGAGCTTTGAAGAGGGGGCTGGCCGGGTAGACTGAATTTTAAAAAATCCGGCGCTGTCCCCTGATGATTCATACGATTAAGCCACAGAAGCGTGCGAATCTGATTTTCCGGAAAGGAATTAGCTCGTTTGGGAAGGGGAAGCGGGCCAACTCCTTGGAATCCGGCGCTTTCTCCCATGGGGAAACCCTCATCTCCCAAGGAACAGAGCTCGAATCCCTTGGTGCGCGGTTCGAATCCGTGGGAGAAAAGCGATTC
>CAIZWU010000141.1 GCA_903936775.1 uncultured bacterium
GCATGGCCGTGGCCGGATTCGTCGCCTTCGCCCCTGACGCGCTGACCCCACTCGGCGGCTACCCCGGCACCGACGAAGCCGGGCGTGATCTCCAGCAAAAACGCAAACCGGAGGAGATGATCGAGGACTTCATCGCCGCCGTCCTTTGGCTGGAAAAACATCCGTCCTGCAACGGCACGATCGGCGTCACCGGATTTTGTTATGGCGGCGGCATGGCGAATACCCTCGCGGTCCGCCTGCCAGATCTCATCAAGGCCGCGGTGCCGTTCTATGGGGGCCAGCCCAAGCCGGAAGATGTCCCCAAAATCAAGGCTCAGCTCCTCCTCCACTACGGGGAGAAGGACGAACGCGTCAACGCCGGCTGGCCCGCCTACGAAGCCGCCCTCAAAGCCAATGGCAAAAAATACGAGGCCTTCATCTACCCCGGCACCAACCACGGATTCCACAACGACACCACCCCGCGCTACGACGCAGCCGCCGCCAAACTGGCCGAAACCCGCACCCTCGATTTTTTCAACAAAGTGCTGAGGTCCTGACCGATCGCTTACGGCCCGGAGCGTCCTTCCGGGCCTGCCTCATAAATCGCCGCCACCTGCCGCAGCAGCCCTTCCAACAGCCGGTAATACTCGTCCTCCGGCAGCTTGGGTTTCTTCTCCCGCAGCGCGTTCATTTCCCCTTCCAGCCTTTCACGCTCCGCCAGCTGCTCAGCGGTCATTTGCCGGGTGGAGGGATCGGGGAGGAGCGTTCTTTGGTGGGCACGGGAGCCATCGAGCGGCGTGTTGTCCTTGGCCTTGGTGGTGGCCCGCAACCCCCGGAACCAGGCGGCAGGGGTTCCTTTGCCATCTCCGTTGTCGTCGATCAGGGCGTGCTCCGTCAGGATACGGCCTTCGGCGAGATAGAATTCGGTGGTGCGGCTGGAAGCGCGTAGGAACCACTCCAGCAGGGAAGTCTGCCCGTCCTGATCATAATCGGCGGCCGGGTCTTCCAGGCTGGCGGCCAAAGACTCGCCGAACCGGGTGAAGTTGCGTTCATTGCCGCTGCGGGTGGCGGTGATGATGGTCCGGTTGGGCCCCGCCAGCACCGGCAGGAAAGGCGCACTGCTGGACGCGGTGTTGATCACCACCACGGGCCGCTGCACCGGCTGCAGCCACCCTGCCAGATCGGCCGCCGTCAAATCCGGCCCTTCCAGATTGAAGCGCGCCTCCTTGCCATCCCAGGTGCCGTGGCCAATCAGCACCACCCAGACTTCCGCCGGCCCCTCCCTGGGAAGATCGGTCAGGATTTTTTCGAGCCGGGCCCGATCGGTGGTTCCGGCGGCGGCATTCACGTCTCCCGCAGCCAGCAGCAATTCCGCCCCGGACTGGACCGCCATCTTTTTCCAGGACTCCATCTGACGGTCAAACCTGGGCGCATATTCCGCGCTGCCGGCCGCGCCCTTCACCAGAATCAGCGCAGGGCGCACGCCTGTCAGGGCAGGAGTCTCCAACCCTCCGGCATGAAGGACCGGACCCGCCAGCAAGGCAAAAGATAACAAAGTATTTTTCATGGCAGTCCCTCGGTGCGCCGCAGGCCCCATTCGGTGATGAGGCATCCGATCGCCGTTAAAAAGATCCACGGGGTATGCCAGAGCGGCTCCTCGTGCGGTTCCATCACCGGCGCTTTTTCAGACGGCAGGCGGGCCGCCAGCGCCTCCAGGCCGGAGACTTCCACCATGGCCCCGCCAGTCTTGCGGGCCAGTTCTTCCAAAAAGGCCGTGTCCGGGGTCAGCGAGCGCAGTTCCTGCGCGGCAAGATCCGTCGCCCACCCTGCGGTGGCCCGCCCTTCCTCGGCTCCGGCGGCATTCACCGCCCGGGCGGTCGCTTTGTAGCCACCCGTTTCCCGCGGCAGATACGACGCCACATACAAGCCCGGCTCAGTCGACGACGGCTCGGCCTGCAGGGTCAACGCCTTCCCTGCCGGATCGGTTCCCTCTGTCGCGGGTTTTCCAAACTGCACCGGCTCGACGGTGATACTGACCGTGGCGTTCTCGACCGGCAAAAACTTGGCATCGGAAACCCTGACCTGCAGTTCCATCACGCCGTTCGGGTCTGCCGGTTTGGGTTCCACCGCGAGGGCGACCCGGCCCGGCACATCGGCGATCAGCCAGCGGACCATCTGCCGCCAGGATTTTTCCAAGTCCACCCGGGCCTCCGGACTGCGCATGCCCCAACGCCACAAGTCGCCCAGCATCAGCGCGGCGCTGCGGCCCCGGCCAAACCGCTGCACCACCAGGGCAGGAGCTTTGTTGCCGGCGGGATCATTGGCGGTCGCGATGATCCCCGCACCCGCCTTCACCCCGCGCACCCGGTTCATCACCATCAGCGGTGGCATGCCTGACAAACGGGTCTTCTCATCGGCTTCGTTTTCACGCAGCCGCGCCCAGGCCTGCAACCAGCCTTCGCGGTCGAGATCAAAGGTGAGCGGTCCGGGAGCGGGTGCTGCGCTGGCGCGGTCCAGGCTGACCGGCAGCATGTCTCCGATGGGCGTCCGCGCATAACCGCCTTCCGCAAACGACTCCATCCCCCCCAGCATGAGGAAACCACCGCCCCGTTCCGAGACAAAACGTTGCAACAAGGCGGCCTCGACAGGAGTGAAAAACGCCGCTTCCAGGTCATCCAGAATCACCGCGTGATAGGCAAACAGGTCTTCCGGCAGGACCGGAAAGCCGGAGCGCAGTTCCTGTTCGTCCAGCGGATTCAGCCGCACCAGCACCGGTTGATCATAACCCGCAACTTCGCCTTTGGCCTGGTCATCCGTGCCGCGGAACAACGGATTGCTGGACTCGCCGGCCCGGCCGAGGAAGGAAAATTTCGGCTCCCGTTTGGCCACCCGCATCAGACCGGTCAGTTGCACCTGGTCATCCCCTTCGAGGGCACGGTTGAGAAATTTGTATTCCCAGTTCGGCCGGCCCGAGACATAGAGCACACGATAAGGCCCCTGCGCCCGGTCCACCACCATCACCCGCTGGTTGTTGGCCAGGGTGGCTTCTTTGGTGGTCTCTCCGGTTTCCCCGGCTTCCCCCACGGAGAATTGATAAAAGGAAACCCCGGGCGGAGCCGTTTTGATCTGAAACCGGAACGCACTCACCGCACTGCCGGCCGGCACGCTGCGTTTTTGTTCCTCCATCACTTTCCCGGCGGAATCGGTGATCCGGGCGGTGATGGGAGTGCCGCTGAATCCCGTGGTGCCGACCTCCGCCTCGATCGTCACCGGGGCATCCTCGAAGGCCGTCTGGGTCACCGACACTTTCCTCACCGACAAATCCCACGCCGGCCCCTTGCCACCAATCACCACCGGATAAACCGGCGGCCAGCCTGACAAATCCGCCGGCAGCGAAGTCAGGTCCGTGGCATTGCCATCGGTCAGCAGCACAATCCCCGCCAGCGGCCTTCCCTCGAAGCGGCGGCTCACCATGGACAAGGCCGATCCCAGCGCCGAAGCCCGGCCGGCAAAGTCCAATCCCGCAAAATTCTCCAGATGCTGCAGCCGCTGGTCAAATTGATAGCGCCGCAGGTCGAAGGCATCCCCCAGGGTGGTTTGCCAGGTCGAGGCCGAGGGGTCCAGCGCCTGGCGCATCCGTGCGGTGCGCGGCTGGGCAGCGCCTGCATCGGTGACCTGCAGACTGCTGCTGTTATCCGCCAGCACCACCATCAGATTGGCTCCCGGCCGCACCCGCTGCCGGGTCCATTGCGGTTCCAGCACACACAGCGCCAACAGCGCCAGACCGAGGATTTTCAATCCGGCACAAAGCCACTTCCGTTTGATCGCCGCCTTCCGGTAGCTCCACAGGACCAGCGCCGTGGCCAGCAGCAGTCCCGCCAGCACCGGCCAGCGCCAGAGATCTCCCGAAAAGGTGATGACAGCAGGGCCTGACATTTATGGTTCCTTCCCCAGTTGCTCGTAATACCGCCGCACCTGTTCGGCATAACGACCCGGCACCGGATCGCGGTCGATCGGCACCAACGACTCCCGCGACGTCCGCCGCGCCAACTCCTCCCGCAGGCGCTGGCGGACTTCCACCAGCGGCTGCATCACCTCCGTGCGCACCACGGCCCAGTCGGGTTTTTTCAAATCGCGTTTCATCTCCACCCGCATCTGCCTCGCCCGTTCCCGGGCATTGGCGATGTCATTCCGCAGGTCGGGAAAATCCACAATCTCCTCCACCTCCCGGAGCCGGTCCGACCACGGCGCATAACCATCGCCGGTCATGGGCGCCGCCGAACCCCCGCGTCCACCCGCGATGCGATTCCCGGCCCGGGCCGTGGCATTGGGCCCACCCCCTTCACCCTCTCCCTCGTTAGGTTCACCTTGTCCTTCACCCCTTCCCTGCCCTTCCCCCGGGGATTGGCCCTGGCCAGGAGATTGGCCTGGCTGACCGGATGGTCGCTGGCCCTGACCGCGCCCTTGGCCCGCCCCGGCGGTGGGTTGGCTGCCCTCTCCCTCACCCGGTGACTGACCTTGACCCTCACCTTGCGGTTGGCCTTCACCCTGTCCCTGGGATTGCTCCTGGCGTGGGGTTTGGCCCGGAGTGGTGCCTTCCCCTTCGGCTGGCCCTTGGCCCGGCGGGCTGGATGTTGCTTCCCCAGTGGCGGCAGTTTGGGCGCCGGGTTCGGCTTCTCCGGGGTTTTTCCCAGGCGTGCTTCCGGGTGGACCATTGGTCTGGGGCCCGCCGCTTCCGGCAGGGCCAGGGGAGGTGGGGGATCCGGGGCTTCCTTCCCCGGCCATTTCCTTTTCGAGATCCTTGGTCAGTTGTTCGAGTTCGCGATCGGCGCGTTTCAGGGCCTCGGTGTCGTCCCCGAGGACGTTTTCGGCGGCGCGTTCGATGCCGGACTTGAAGTCCTGAATGCCGGACTCGGCGGCCTGCGCACCCGCTTTGGCTTCCTCCATCAGATCCTGTTCCAGCAAACCCGAGGTCATCTCCAGAGCTTTGCCGCCTTCCTGATTTTGTTGGAGTTCATTCA
>CAIZWU010000142.1 GCA_903936775.1 uncultured bacterium
CGGTGGCGGACCGTTGGCAGCGGGTCATGCCTGCCTTCGCGGGCTTGGCCAAGGACCAGGAGTTCGTCCTGGGTGCCGGTGAGGGCTGCGGCCAGTTCGTGAATCCCCTTTCGGGCCAGGGCGGAAGCCGGAAAGAACCACCGGACGGCCGGCTCCGGAGCCTGGGAAGCAGGCAGGGCCGCGGGCATCATCCAGTCCAATAACAAAGCCCGCGTCCCGAAGGAATCCGCCATGGCCTGATGCGGTGTGATCAGCCGGGCGGCGGCAGCGAGAGCCTCGGACTCTGCCCGCACCAGTGCCGGATCGGCCCGGAAATCAGTCAGGGTATCAGATTCCGGATGGCAGGCGGCGGCGGCATCCAGCGAGGCATGCAGCCTTGCCAGCGGCCAGCGGTTGACCAGCACATCGAAGGTGCGGCCACCCAGATGCCCGGCCCGCCACAGATGGGGAAGCAGGGTCTGTGAAATAACAAGGTGCCGCGCCTGGGGATGCAGCCGGCGGCCCAGGGCGTCTGCCAGACGCTGCTGGGCTAGGAGCAGGAAACGCTGCCGGACCGCGCCCTGGGCAGGAAGGCGGCGCTGTTGCCAGGAGCGGTGCAGCGTTTGCCAGGTGGCATGGTGCACCAGGGAGCCTGCGGGAGGCGTCCACGCGTAGTGGGGTTTCTTCCAGCGATGGCCATCCAGCGGCGTCAGCCAGTGATCGCCGGCGTGGGCGTGACGCTGGCACCAGTCCTGAAATTCCGGCCAAAGTCCATCCAGCACCCATGCGGTGTGGCCTCCGGCGGGTTGGTTATTACGGTTCGCCGCCGGGTGCCGGAAGCACGAGGTCGCGCCGCAGGTGAGGCAATCCCCCCCGACGGAGGCCCTCGTGGGGATCCCAACCGGGGCTGGGACCGGATGAAGGGTGGGCGCTGTTGTGGGAGCGGCCGCCCGGATGGTGACCACGAGTTCCGTTGAAGTCAGGCGCGTTTCCAGACGCCAGGCAAAGGCTGCCCTGAAGCGGAGGTCGACGTAGTTCCAGAATACGGTGGCATCGCGGGCGGGAGCCAGCTCCGTTCCGGGCAGGTGGCGGGAATGCTGATGCCGCTCGATCACCTCCAGGCCAGCCCGCAGCGCGGCCTCATGGATCAGCCCTGAAAGCTGGCACAAACCGCCGCCCAGATTGGGCACGATACAGCCTGACCGCAGTTCCCGTCCGGTGGTGAAGCCCCGTCCGGTGGTGGTGCGGCCCAATTGTTTCCAGAAACTGAAGACCCCGCCGGCCGGGATTTCGATGCCATCAAGCCGCCGGCAGGCCGCCCGCAGATTCTGCACCTTGCCTGCGGTCAGGGGAAATTCCACCGGCGACGTCTGGGTCCAGAGCGATGATCTGGTTTCCCCGGCCACGGGAGCTTCCCACAAATCCGCTGCGGGCGGATGACAGGGCACGGGCTGGTCCCATTCCTGCCCCCAGCGCCGGGCGATCAGGAGCCGGGTCTTGAGGAAAAAGGCCAGAGCTTCAAGCCGGGTGGGCTCGTTATGTTCCTCATCTTGGGCATCAGGCATTTGATTTTCCTCACCAAGCTGAAGGAGATGGCGGGGAAATTCAAGATATTCTCAAGGGGCGGGTGACAAGGCTGGCTCCTCGGTCGCGATCAGGGAAGTCCGGCAGAGGTTGGCGTAGAGACCATCGTGCCGGAGCAGTTCCTCGTGGGTGCCCTGCTCGGTGATCTGCCCGAGATTGAGGACATAGATGCGGTCGGCGTGGCGCACGGTGCTGAGGCGGTGGGCGATGACAAAGGTGGTGCGGTTGACCATGAGGCGCTCGAGGGCCTGCTGGATGAGGCGCTCGGTCTCGGTGTCGACGCTGGCGGTGGCTTCGTCCAATAACAGGATCGGCGGGTTCTTCAGCAGGGCGCGGGCAATGGAAAGACGCTGTTTTTCGCCGACGCTGAGACGCACCCCGCGTTCGCCGACCTGGGTGCTGAGCTGCTCGGGGAGCCGCTGCACAAAAGGTGTGGCATTGGCGGCTTCCAGCACGGTCCAAAGTTCTTCATCGGTGGCATCGCGTTTGGCGATGAGGAGGTTTTCCCTCACCGTGCCATTGAACATGAAACTCTCCTGGGTGACATAACCGATGGCGCTGCGCAGGCTTGGCTTGCTGAGGGTTTTGATGGATTGGCCGTCGATGGTGATGTCGCCGCTATCAAACTCGTAGAACCGGGTCAGCAGGTTGATGATGGTGGACTTCCCGGCGCCGGTGGGGCCTACGAGGGCGATCGCCTGGCCGGGTTTGGCCTCCAGGGTGACGCCGTTGAGGGTGGCGGTTTTGCCGGAGTAGGTGAAGACGACATCGGTGAACTGGACGTGGCCCTGGGTTAGGTGGAGGGTGGCCCCGGATTCGGTGTTGGGCTCGGGGGGCGCTTCCAGGATATCAAAAACCCGGTCGGCGGCAGCGCGGCCGGCCTGGAGGATCTGGTTCAGGGAGTGCAGGCGGCCGACCGGTTCGTAGAAGAAGGGCATCAGGAAGAGGAAGCCGGTGAATTCCCCCGGGGTGATGCTCTTGCCCAGTACCGCCCGGCCTCCGAAGAATAACACCAGCACGGTGCCGAGGGCGCCGATGAAGTTCATGCTGGGATTGTAGAATGACCACGCGCGCATCACCCGCAGGGTGGCGGCGCGGAGGCGGTGGCTGAAGGCGTTGAAGCGGTCGTGCTCGGGCTGCTCCATCCCATAGGCCTTGATCTGGCGGATGCCGCTGATGTTGTCATGCAGCATGGAATTCATCTCGCTGGTGGCTTTCCTCACATCCTTGTAGCGGCCCCTCGCGGTGCGGGTATACCAGAGGGCACCGGCGGCGAGGAAGGGCAGGGGCAACATGCCCACGGCGGCGAGGGAGGGGCTGTGATAGAACATCCAGCCGCCCACTGCCGCGATCTGCAGGGAGGCAATCAGGCCTTGCTCCACGCCGTCGATCAGTACGCGCTCCATCGCATTGACGTCTTCGGCCACGGTGGTCATGAGGTCGCCGGTGGGTTTGTGGTCAAACCACGGCAGGGGCAGAATCTGGAGGCGGCGGTAGAGGTCGCTGCGGATGTCGTAGATGACGTTTTGCTCCAGGGTGTTATTGAGAATGATGCGGGCGGTGTTCAGGAAATCGCGTCCAAAGTAGGCCGCTGCGGCGAGCAGCACCCAGGGAAGGAGCTTTTCCGGCTGGTTTTTCCCGATGACATCATCAATGACGGATTTGATGGCATTGGGCTGCACCAGCACCATCAGGGTGCCGAGGATGGCGCAGAGAAGCTGGCCGGCGGCCATGGCGGGGTAACGCCGGAGCCAGGGGAGCACGCGGAAGATGGTTTTCATGGGGGGTTTGACAGGACGGCGCGGGTGGGGAATGAAGAGCAACGCTTTTTCCCCGGGATGATGCAACCCCTTATCAAACGTCTGACCCGCTTCGTGCCGCTCGCCTTGTTGGCCGGCGTGCTCCTGGTGACCAGCTTCAACGTGTGGATCGTGCTGCGGAGTCGTTCCCGGATCACGGGGGATCCGGCAGGGGTTCCAGCCGCGCCGGTGGCCTTGGTGCTCGGCACCAGCCGGAATGTGGGCTCAAGCGGGATCAATGTCCACTGGCGCGCCCGGATGGATGCCGCGGCAGCTCTCTGGAAGGCCGGACGGGTGAAGCAGATTCTGGTCAGCGGGGACAACCGGCGGGCCGATTACAATGAACCCCGGGACATGCGGGATGGACTGGTGGAGCGCGGGGTGCCCTCCTCGGCGATCACCCTGGACTATGCTGGACTCCGCACTCTGGATTCCGTGATCCGGGCCCAGGAGATCTTCGGGGTGCAGGACTGTGTGATTGTGAGTGATGACTTCCATCTGCCCCGCGCCCTCTGGCTGGCGGACCGGCGCGGCATGGCCGTGACCGGATTCCAAGGCAGACCCGTGTCGTGGGAGGATTCAGGCAAAACCCGCGTCCGCGAGTGGCTGGCCCGCATCAACGCCGCCCTCGAGGAATGGGTGCTCGGCACCGGGGCCCGGCATTATGGGGAAAAGCAGACCCTCACCGCTCCGAGGCAGACGCGCTGAAGAGAGCGCCCCCAAGCGGGAGCGAATGCCCCCGTGAAGCAGACCGGGCTTCCTTCCTTCCCGGGACTTATCCCCAGCCAAGTGCGCCAAAATTGTATCATTTGTATTGACGTTTCACCTGTTTTTCTCCATCAAAACATCGGTATTCGGTGCGAAAGCAGCCATTTATTTCATCATCCCCCACCATTTTCCTTGGAGAGCGCGAGGGAGCATGGCCCTCAGAGTCCTCATCATTCTGGCCGGCGGTTTCCTGCTCCGCCGCCGCCAAGACCGGTCCGCCTCAACGATTCCCAAGGCGGGATGGCCCGCTTTTTTGTTTTCCACCACTATCCCCCCACCTGCAACATGAGAGGCTCCTTCCTTGCTCTGCTTACCTTCACGGCTCTAGCCTGCTCCTCCGTTCCCGCGGCGGAACTGGAGAGCGCGCCCCTCGCCCCGAAATCCCCCGCAGGCCCGAAGCTTTTCTCGGAACTTGGTGCCGCCCTCACCGGCATTGATTTTACCAATCCGATCGATGACACCCACCCGCTGCGTTACCTCTACGCTTCCTCCATGTGCACCGGCGGGGTTGCGATCGGGGACTTTGATCTGGATGGGCGGCCGGATGTCTTTCTGGCCAATGGTCCGGGCGAAAACCGGCTGTTCCAGCAGACCGATGGCGTGCGCTTCAAGGACATGGGACCGCAGGCGGGCATCGGCGGTGGGACCTCCTGGGGGATCGGATGTGCCGCGGGGGATGTGGACCGGGACGGGGATCTCGACCTCTACGTCTGCAATTATCTTTCGGCGAACCAGTTGTTCATCAACAACGGGAAAGGGATTTTTGTGGAGCAGGCCGCGGCTTTCGGGGTCGATTTTGTCGATGCCTGTCATACCCCGTCCTTCTGTGATTACGACGGGGATGGGTGGCTGGACCTTTACATCTTAACCAACCGCTGGTACCGGCCCGAGGGTTTCCCTGAGGAGCAGACTATTGTCGCGGAGCCGGGACGGCGTCCCTATGTGAAGCCGGAGTTTGAGCGTTTTTATGATGCGGTCCAAACCGGTGATGAAACCTGGGGGACCATGGTAGTGGGACGGCCGGACATCCTCTGCCATAACACCGGCAAGGGCCGCTTCGGCAATGTGACCAAGCAGGCCGGCATCAACCACCGGGGGCACGGTCTCTCCTCCACCTGGTTCGACTGGACCGGGGACGGCCGCCCGGACCTCTGGATTGGCAATGACTTCGATGAGCCGGACCGCCTCTATGTCAATCAGGGCGACGGCACCTTCCGGGACGTGACCCTGGAGGCGATCGGCCAGATGTCGTGGTTCTCGATGGGGGCGGACTTTGGGGACGTGAATGGGGACGGGCTGTTGGATTTCTTCATCACCGACATGTCGGGTACGACCCACTTCAAGCAAAAGACCGCCATGGGGTCCATGGGCGACAAGCTCTGGCTGATGCAAAACGGCCGACCCCCGCAGCTGATGCGGAACCACCTTTTCCTCAATGCCGGCAACGGCCGCTGGCTGGAAGGCGCCTATCTGGCCGGCCTGGCCAACTCCAACTGGTCATGGGCGGCCCGGCTCTGTGATTTCGATAATGACGGAAGGAATGACGTTTTCGTCCAAGCTGGGATGACCCGGAATTTCAATGAGAAGGACGATCCCGAAGTCCGCAAGGACGCCGGCACCAAGACCCAGTGGGACCGCTTCAAAAAGCTCCCCCCTCTCAAGGAAACCAACATGGCCTGGCGGAACTCCGGCGGCATGGCTTTCGAGGAGACGGCGGCCGCTTGGGGACTGGATCACACCGGCATGAGTTTTGGCTGTGCGGCGGGCGATCTGGATGGCGATGGCGATCTCGATCTCGTCAGCGTGCGTCTCGATGAGCC
>CAIZWU010000143.1 GCA_903936775.1 uncultured bacterium
CCCCGGGCGCAAATGGAGGGCTGAAAGCCCGTCCCATCCGCCCGCCCCCACGTGATGGGCCGGGCCTTCAGCCCTCCGTCCCCTGATCCGCCGGTTTCCTGGGGCGATGCCCCAGGCTGGGCTGGGATGGCCCTTCAGGCCTGACCGGGCAGATCCCTTGTCTTGGAGGGTGCTGCCGTTACGTTGGAGTGGCGCTCCTTTAGACGTCGATAGAGGCGTAGCCCGCCAAGAATGCCCAGCCAGACGCCAAAGTAGAGGAGGATGTCGATGTAGTTGTGAGGGGGTACGAAAAAGCCGGACCTTTTGAAGGGTCCGGCTTTGGTGGGATTGGGGAAGCACACGGGCCAGAGGCCGGTGCTCCCTTCAGGGCTCAGGCTTCGTCTTCGACGACGTCGGGCCACTCGGTGTGGAAGGGTTTGCCTTCGGGTTTGTCGAGGCGCTCGTAAGTGTGGGCGCCGAAGAAGTCGCGCTGGGCCTGGAGCAGGTTGGCAGGGAGGCGGGCGGCGCGGTAGCTGTCGTAGTAACCCAGTGAAGCGCTGAAGGCCGGGACCGGGATGCCGTTGGTGACGGCGAGGGCGACGGTTTCGCGCCAGGATTGCTGGAACTTGTTGAGCAGATCCTTGAAGAAAGGATCGAGCATCAGGTTGGTCAGGGCCGGGTTGCCGCGGTAGGCGTCGGTGATGCGGTTGAGGAAACGGGCGCGGATGATGCAACCGCCCCGCCAGATCGCGGCGATTTTGCCGAGGTCGAGGTTCCAGGCTTTTTTCTCGCCCATGGTTTTGATGAGGTCGAGGCCCTGGGCGTAGGAGATGATCTTGGAGGCGAAGAGGGCGTCGTGCACTTTGTCCACGAGGGCTTTTTTCTCGAGGCTGATGTTGGCGACCGGGCCGTGGAGGTGTTCGCTGGCAGCGAGGCGCTGTTTGCGTTGGCTGCTGAGGATGCGGGCTTCCACGGCGGCGTTGATGGTGGAAATGACCACGGCATTTTCCACGGCGTTCTGCAGGGTCCACTGGCCGGTGCCTTTTTGCCCAGCTTTGTCGACGATCAGTTCGACGATGGGTTTGCCGGTTTCCTCGTCCTTCTGTTCGAAGATCTTGCTGGTGATCTGGATCAGGTAGGATTCGAGGTCGCCTTCGTTCCATTCGGTGAAGACGGCGGCCATTTCATCAGAAGTGAAACCGGCGGCCTTGAAGATGTTGTAGGCTTCGCAGATCAGCTGCATGTCGCCGTATTCGATGCCGTTGTGTACCATCTTGACGTAATGGCCGGCCCCGCCGGGACCGATATGGGTGACGCAGGGCTCGCCGTTCACTTTGGCGGAAATGCTTTCGAAGATGGGCTTCATCACCTCCCAGGTGCTGGCCGGACCGCCGGGCATGATGGAGGGGCCTTTGAGGGCGCCTTCTTCGCCGCCGGAGACGCCGGCTCCGATGAAGCGCAGGCCCATCTCGGAGAGTTCGGCATCGCGGCGTTCGGTGTCGGTGTAGAGGGAGTTGCCGCCGTCGATGATGATGTCACCCTTATTCAAGAGAGGGACGAGGGCTTCGATCACGGCGTCCACGGGTCCGCCAGCCTTGACCATGATCTGGATCTTGCGGGGAGTGGAGAGGGATTCCACGAAATCCTCCAGCGTGCGGCAACCCACCAGTTTTTTCTCGGGGTTATCGGCGATGAACTGGTCCGTGACGGCGGTGGTACGGTTATAAACGCTGACCTGGAAGCCGCGGCTTTCCACGTTGAGGACGAGGTTTTGACCCATGACGGCCAGGCCGATTAATCCGAAGTCGCTTTTGCTCATAGTCTATCTGGTTTTGCTCTTGAAGTGGGGAAGGGGCGGGAGTTTGGGGAGGGGCAAAGTGTCCCTCTCCCCTTGGATGGCAATGGAAAATGCGCCTGCAATGATCACCTTGGGTCCTGAACCCATTCCGGAAATTCCGCCAGCGGCTTCCGGTTCATGGGGTGCGCAAATTTGCTTCATGGGCCGGGTGCGGGATACCGAGGAAGGGCGTCCGCTGCGGGGGATCACCTATTCGGCGTATGCTCCGATGGCGCTTTTGGAAATGGAACGGCTGGCGGCGGATCTGCAGTTGGAATATGGGCCGCACCCGCTGCGGCTGCACCACCGGACGGGATTTGTGGCCAACGGGGAAGCCTCCCTGCTCATCGCGGTGGGCGGGCGGCATAGTGCGGAAACGTTTGCACTGTGTGCCGAGTATGTGCGACGGCTCAAAGTGTCCGTGCCGGTCTGGAAACACCCTGAGTTTCTCCCGTCCGCGCCGTGACGATCCCTGCCCATGAATCTGCCCAATCAACTCACGGTTTCCCGGCTGGTGCTGACCGTCATTTTTGTGGCCACGACGGCCTTGCCTTGGGCTTACGCGTTCACCGTGGGGTTGTTTCTCTTCAGCGTGGCCTCCATCACCGATTGGCTGGATGGAAAGATCGCCCGGGAGCGGAATCTGGTGACCGCCTTCGGGCAATTGATGGACCCGCTGGCTGATAAGGTCCTGATGGCGGCGGCTTTTATCACCTTGATGGAAAAGGACTTGATGCCGGGGTGGCTGGTGATTGCGATTCTGGCGAGGGAATTCCTCGTGACCGGCCTGCGTCTGGTGGCGGGCGCCCGCGGAGCGGTGCTGGCGGCGGACAAACTGGGGAAACAGAAGACCATCTGGCAGATTGTAACCGCTTGTTATCTGCTGGTCTATCTGGCCTCGCGGGAGGAGCCGCTGGCGTGGGTGCGGCCGCTGTTTGATTTGCCATCGCTGGGCTTCCAGATCCTTCACCCGCTGCTGCTGGGGTTGACCCTGGTGACGACCCTGTATTCCGGATTCGCTTGTTTTTGGAAGAATCGGGCCATGGTGCTGCAGGAAATGTGACCGCCCGTCCCGGCTCAGGGTTGCCAGAAAAACGAATTTCTGCTCTTCGTATGCGAAATTGCGGATGCGAGGGCACTTTACCTCTCCAGATTCCGTGCCACACTCTTCCTTCATGAACAACGATCCATCCAGTGCCCCGCAATCTTCCGCAGTCCGGCGTGCCCTCGTGCTCGCGGGCAGCACCGTCCTGTTCGCCGCGTCCTGCACGACCCCGAACTACGGGCCGGATGGCAATGTTTTCGCTCCACCACGCTACGGTTACGGCAGTCCTCAGACCGGTAATACCGGCCGCCCGGCCACAACGGCAGACCGTTCCGGCGCCAAACCATCCGACGTCAGCAAAATTCCGGACATCAAACGGGACCCAACCAACACCACGGTGGATATCACCCCTCCGGACGCGAAGCCTGAACCCAAACCGGCGACGGATACCGTGGAATCCACGACTCCTCCGGACACCACGACTCCCCCGGACACCACGCCTGCGACGGACACCACGCCTGCGACGGACACCTCCACTCCGGAAAGCAACCCGTCGGACACCACGTCCACCGTTGAATCCAGGCCGGCGGTGACGCGTGAAGACCTTCCTTTCGGCCAGCCGGTGGTTGGGAAAAAAGGCTTCGTGTATAGCCCCTACGCCCCGGACAAAGGCCAAGTGGATGTCGACGGGATTCCGGCCGGCACCAAGGTGAAGTGCCCCTACACCGGTAAAGTGTTCCGCGTTCCCTGATCCCATGGGGATGGGTTGGTGACAGACCGGCAGGACCGGTTCTGGTTTCCTTTCCGGCGCAGGCTGCCCCCCGGCCTGCGCCGCTTCATTTTTCCACCAACCCCTCCCGGAACCGTCCTTTTTATCCCTTTCCCGCTGCTTCCCGGCTGATGAATCCTTTTCAAGGCATGTCCCTCGCTGTCTTTGGCCCCGGCTTGCTCGGCGGCTCCCTGCTGCTGGATGCCCGGGCCCGCGGCGTCAGGGAATTGCGCGTCTGGGGCCGCCGGGAGGCCTCCCTCCAGCAAGTGCGCGACCGGGGCTTGGCCGATCTGGCCAGCACCGATGCCCAGTTGGTCGCGCAAGGCGCCGATTTCCTCGTCCTTTGTGTCCCCGTCGGCGGCATGAAGGCAATCGCCGGCTCCATTGCGCAGGCCACCCTGGGCGGGAAAGCCGTCGTTACCGATGTTGGCAGTGTCAAAGCCTCCGTCCTCGCGGAAGCGGGAGCGGTCTTCCGGCAGGCGGGCATCCCCTTCGTTGGCAGTCATCCCATGGCTGGAGCGGAAGTGGCGGGTTTGGAAGCGGCCCGTGCCGGCCTGTTCCAAGGCGCTGCCTGCATCCTTACCCCGGAACCGGATACCGATCCTGAGGCCTTGGGAAAAGTGGATGCTTTCTGGCAGGCCCTCGGCTGCCGCACCGCCCACATGGCTGCCACCCGGCACGATGAAGTGGTGGCCCGCATCAGCCATCTGCCCCACCTCGCGGCGGTGGCCGCGACCCTGGCTTCCTTCAAACCCGATGCCTCCATGGCCGTATTCGCAGCCGGTGGCCTGCGGGATACCACCCGGGTGGCTTCGGGCCTGCCTTCCATGTGGCGGGAAATTCTCCTGGAAAACCGCCAGGCCATCCTGCCGGCCCTCACGGATCTCCACCAGGTCACCGGCGAACTGCTTGAAATCCTCCAGAAAGCGGACGAAGACCTGTTGCTCTCCCGGTTGGAGGAGGCGCGTGATCTG
Organism: uncultured bacterium; assembly: GCA_903936775.1. Lineage (GTDB taxonomy): Bacteria > Verrucomicrobiota > Verrucomicrobiia > Verrucomicrobiales > V1-33 > CAIZWU01. The sequence goes on from CAIZWU010000143.1 coordinate 4,605, forward strand.
CGCGCCACCCGTTATTCCTGACCTCTTTGCCGGACCGAACCCCACTTCCGATTTTCCCCACTTCCGCATGTCCGAATTCCGCGTTAGAAAAGCCCGCCCCATCGCCACTGAACTCACCGTGCCCGGTGATAAAAGCATCTCGCACCGGGCCATCATGTTCGCTTCCCTGTCGAACGGCCCCTGCACCATCACGGGATTTCTGCCCAGTGGCGATTGCCTGAGCACCGCCGCCGCTTTTCGCGCCATGGGCGTGTCCATCCAGTTTCTTAACGAGGACGATTCCGCATGGACCCCCAGTGAAGACGGTCACGGCCCGCACCGCGTCATCGTCGAGGGCAGGGGACTCCAACTGGCGGCCCCGGCCGGTCCGGTCGATTGCGGAAATTCCGGCACCACCATGCGTCTGCTGGCGGGGATCCTGTCCGGTCAGGATTTCACCAGCGTGATGACCGGCGACGAATCCCTCAGTAAACGCCCCATGAAGCGCGTCACGGAGCCGCTTTCCCTGATGGGAGCCACTTTCGAAGCCACCGGCTCGAAGGAAACCCCACCCCTGACGGTTCACGGCAAGCCGGTCCTCAAGGCCATCACCTACACCCTGCCCATGGCCAGTGCCCAGGTGAAAAGCGCCATCCTGCTGGCCGGGCTCTACGCGGATGGCAAGACTACCGTGATCGAGCCCGAACTCACGCGGAACCATACCGAAACCATGCTGCGCCACTTCCAAGTGAAAACGGTGCGCGAGGGTAAGTCCATCTCCATCTACGGCGGTCAGGTGCCGGAAAGCCGGGACTTCCATGTCCCCGGCGACATCTCCAGCGCGGCTTTCTGGCTGGTCGCTGCGGCCATCCAGCCCGGTTCGGAACTCCTCATCAAAGGCGTCGGCTTGAATGAAACCCGCACCGGCATCCTCAAGGTCCTCGTCCGCATGGGCGCGCAAATCGCCGAAGACGTCCTGACAGGCGCTGACGGTGGCGAACCCTGCGGCACCCTCACCATCCGGGGCGGCGGGCTGAAAGGCACCATCATTGAAGGCGCGGAAATCCCCAATGTGATTGATGAACTTCCCATCCTCGCCGTCGCCGCCGCGCTGGCCCATGGCAAAACCATCATCCGCGATGCCAAGGAACTCCGCGTCAAGGAAACCGACCGCATCTCCGCCGTGGTGGAAAATCTGAAGCAATTTGGCGTCGAGGTGAAGGAACTCCATGATGGCATGGAAATCACCGGTTCCGGTGGCCAGCCCCTCACCGCAGGCAAGGTTCCCAGCTTCGGGGACCACCGCATCGCCATGGCTTTCGCCATCGCGGGCCTCTTCTCCGAAGGCGAGTCCATCATTTCCGGGGTGGAGTGTGTGGATACCTCCTACCCCGGCTTTGCGGACCACCTGCGCCTCTTCCAATCCAAGCAGGTTACCGGCTCCGGACTCACCCCGGTGATTGATCGTCCCCCCGGCTCCTTGTCTGTTAAAGCCTAACCTCATGCCGGATTCCTTTGTCATTGCCATTGATGGCCCCGCCGCCTCCGGAAAGAGCAGCGTCTCCAAGCTCCTCGCCCACCGTCTCCACTGCTCCCACGTGAATAGCGGAGCCCTCTACCGGGCCGCCACCTGGGGCATTCTGGCAACGGGCGCTGATCCTGCCGACCCCGCCGCCACTGCTGCCGCTGCCCGGACCCTCCAACTCGATTGTACTCCCGCCGGCTCCAGTTTCAAGATCCTCGTCAATGGCCTCGACCCTGGAGTCCACCTGCGCGATGCCGCAGTGGCCGCCAGCGTCTCCGTCGTCTCCAGTGTAGCTGAAGTCCGCGATATCCTGACCGCCCTCCTGCGGCGCATGGCGGAAGGCCGCAGCCTCATCATGGAAGGCCGGGACATCGGC
>CAIZWU010000144.1 GCA_903936775.1 uncultured bacterium
CTTTCCGCTCCGTGTCCTTCCTTAATCTCGCGCTCCTCGGCGGCCTCGCTGCCATCGCGATTCCGATTATCATCCATCTCCTGAACCGCCGCACCGCCAAGGTGCTGGATTGGGGGGCGATGCTGTTTTTGTTGGAGTCGGTGGAGTCGCGGAAGAAGCGGATTCAGCTGGAGGAGGCGCTGCTGCTGGCGGCGCGCTGTCTGCTGGTGGGATTGCTGGCGCTGGCGGTGGCGCGGCCTTTTATTCCGCCGGGATCGTCGGTGCCGTGGTTGGTGGTGCTGCCGTCGTTTTTGGTGGGATTGGTGAGTTTCACCACCGCGCTGGTGCTGCGGGAGAACCGGAAATGGTTTTGGATTCTGATGGGCGTGGCGGGGCTGTTGGCGGTGCTGAGCGCGGCGGCGGTTTATTTTGAGCGGCAGTGGAATCTGAAACGGTTCGGCACCGGTGGAGGCAAGGACATTGCGATCGTGCTGGACGCCTCGGCGTCGATGCAATGGCGGGGCACCGGGGCGGCCGGCACGGTATTTGAAACGGCGGTGGCGGAGGCGCGGGAGATTGTGGAAAAGGCACCCGCCGGAAGTTCCTTCAGTGTGATCCTGGCCGGGCCGGTGCCGATGGCGCGGCTGCCGGAGCCGGTGGTGAACCGGTTGGACGTCACGGATACCCTGAACGGGCTGCAACCAGGCCGCGGGCGGATGGCGGCATTCGATGCGCTGGCGGCAGCGGCGGTTTCGCTGGCCCGGGGGACCAATCCTGCCAAGGAAATCATCGTGCTCACAGATGGTCAGAATCTGGGTTGGGAGACCGAAAACAAGGCCCGCTGGGAGATGCTGGCCGCCGGGATGGAGACGCTGCCTTCCAAACCACAGGTGATTCTGCGGCGTTATCCCTTGCCCGCCTCGTTCCGCAATGCCGCGCTCGCGGAGATCCGTTATTCCCGCGAAGTGGTGGGGGTGGACCGGCCCGTTTCCATCGAGGTCACGGTGGAAAATACCGGCACCGAAGCCATCACGCCGGGGGGGCTGGATCTGCTGGTGGAAGGCCAGACGCTGAAGGATGGCGGGATGGGGCAGTTGGCTCCCGGAGCTCGCCAGACGGTGCGGTTTCTCCATCAATTCAAACAGACCGGCAGCGTGGTGGTGCAGGCGAAACTGATGGTGACGGATGATCTGGCCCTGGATGACACCATGGACAGTGTCTGTCAGGTAGTGGACCGGCTGGGGGTGCTGATCGTGGATGGCAATGCCAGCGGACCCTTTCTGGAACGGGCGGGGGCGTTTACCGCTCTGGCTCTGGCCCCTGCTTCCGCCCTGCAGGCTGCCCGTAACGACCCGGGCAAGCCGGACAACAAAGACAAACCATCGGTCGCGCTGGACCCCGAGGTCATCCCGGTGAGCCGGGCGGGATCGGTGGAGTCTTTCGGAAACTACGATGTCGTGATCCTGGCTGATGTCCCGAAACTGGCGGACTCCACTGCCCGGCGCCTCGCGGCGTGGGTGCAGGCTGGCGGGGGGCTGCTGGTGACGCCGGGCAGCCGGGCCTTGCCGGAATTTTATAACAACTGGCGCGATGCGGAGGGCAAAGGGCTGCTGCCGGCCGGACTGGGCGCGGAACGGATCAGCCGCGAATCCATTGGGGTGGCATTGCCGAGTTTCACCCATCCGGCCCTGGCGCTGGTGGCGGATGCCAAACAGAGTGATCTGGGAGGGGCCTTGATCACGCGGTCCTGGCGGCTGGAAGTGCCGGGCGGGAGCGATGCCGTGGTGGGCGCGCGCCTGGGCAATGGAGATCCCCTGCTGGTGGGGCGGCGGTTTGGGTTTGGGACGGTGCTGCTGACTTCGGTGAATTTTGATGGCGCCGGTTCCAATCTTCCGTCCCGGCAGGCCTTTGTGCCGATGGTGCATCAGTTGGTCTATCATCTGGCGAATCCCGATGGCCAACCGTTGAACCGCGCCCCGGCGCGTCAGTTGAACTTCCCCCTCTCATCAGGGATGGCGGAAGGCGGGCTGCTCGGTGAGTATTTCAAAGGCAGGCAACTGAATGATCCAGTGCTGGTGAGGGTGGACGGGAAGCTGGACTTCAATTGGGGCGATGGTTCGCCGAGCCCTGGCGTGCCGGCGGATTTTACGGCGCGCTGGACCGGGATGATCCTGCCGAAGTATTCCGAGGAGTATCTTTTTGATGGCTGGGGCGATGATTCCTTGTCGCTCTTTATCAATGATCAGCCGCTCTTCGAGAAGGGCGGGGAAGGGCGGATCAAGTTGGAAGCAGGGCGTTATTATCCGATCCGGCTGGAGTATTTTGACCGGAGTGGTGGAGCCTCGCTGCAGCTGTCGTGGCGCAGCCAGAGCCAGCCGCGGGAAGTGATTCCAGCCGGGGCTCTGATCCCCTTTGCGCCGGGCGGGAGTGCGCCGGAGGCTCCGCTGGGCCGATGGAAGGTGGCCGGGCCCGATGGGCTGGACCGCCACGCTGAATTGTTGTTCACGCGGGGCGGATTGGTGGCGCGGCTGGGCGGGGATATGGTGCCGGGGCTCTACCGGATGGCGGTGCCGAAGGAGAGTGCCGGATCCTATCGCCGGATGCTGGCCGCAGACGGGACCATTCCCTTCACCGTGACCAGCGACGCCTCCGAGAGCCGGATGATTCCGCTGGGCGAGACAGAACTGACCGTGGTGCGGAAACATCTGAAGCTGGTGGAAACCAAGTCGGCCGCGGAAGTGGTGGCGGCCCTGACGGGGCAACAGTTTGGCGAGGAACTGTGGAAGTATCTGGCCACTGGCGCCCTGTTTTTGCTGCTGGCGGAGATCGGGCTGAGCCGGTGGATTGCCTTGAGCCGCCGCAGTGGCGAGACCGGGGTGGTGAATTTCGAAAATCGTTTTGAGCCGTCGGCTCAATTCAAGGAACAACTGCAACGGGTGAAGGAGACCGCCGATGTCTGAAGCGCTGGCCATGAATCTGAATTGGAAATTGCGGCCCATGGCACCTCCTGTCAGGAACTTCTGTTTGAGTTATTTTATTCCCCATCCATGAACGAGGCACCGCTATTGAGGAATGATTTGCTGGGCAGCGAGATCCATGTGGTTTTCGTCTGGGGCCTCGCGGTGGCGCTGCTGGTGGCATGGCGGGTTGCCCATGTGCTGAGTGCGCGTTTCCTCAAAACTAAGCCGCAGCGCTGGTTCGGGTTTTTGGGAAGGGTGGTACTGGGCACCGGCGCCTTATGGGCGCTGTGGCAGGCGGTGGCGCGCCACCTCGTGCTGGAAACGACCTGGCCGCTGGCTTTGAATGGCGTGATCGGGGCGCTGGCGATTGAGATCGTGCTGGCGCTCTACCAATTGGAGAAACGGATCGTGCCGGTGCGGGTGGGGCAATGGCTGACGGGGCTGCGGCTCCTCGCGGTGTTGGCGGTCCTGACGATTTTGGTGCAGCCGGTATTTTCCCGCAAGGAGACGCGGAAGGTGGACCGCAATGTGGTGGTGGTATTGGATGAATCGGAGTCGATGCAGCAGTCCGATGCCCACATGCCGGTCGGAGAGCGTTTGGCCTTGGCGGCCTATTTGGGACTGGGCGGGCTGGAAGGCCGGCCGGTCTTGGCTGGATTGATGGAAGCCGCGGCGAAGCTGGGGCCGCGCCTCGAATCGGCCGGCGACTGGGTGCGTCCGCCGGATGGGGTGAATGAGGCGGCGGCGAAGGAGTTGATCACGCAACGGGCGGGTGATCTGACGGCATTGCTGACGGAAGCAGAGGCGTGGAACACGGCAGCCGGCGGGGCCTTGGATGAAGGAACGGAAGACATGCGGAAATTGCCGGAGGACTTGAAGAAAATATTGCGGGAGACACGGCGGGATGCGGTGGACCAATTCAAGAATTCCCTGCGTCAGGCGCGGGAAGGGGTGGAACGCGGGGAAGGCCGGAAACTGCGGTCCGCCCTGCGGGAGGCTGCTGAATTGGCAGGGAAGGCCGTCAGCGGAGTGGGTCCGCTCACGGAGGCGGTGGATGCCCGGTTTTATGAATCCATCCCGGCAGAGGTCCGGGCCAAAGTCACGGAGGCGGCAGCCCTCTCCCGGCGGGATCTCGCGGTGCAGGCGATGAATCGGAAACCGGACGGCCAGCCTTCTTTGTTGGAGCAATTGAGCAAAAAGTACACGGTGCGCTTTATGCAATTCGGCAAAACGGCGGTGGAGGCGGAGCGCTTGCCGGAGCAGGCCATCGCCGACCCCTCGATGCGTTCCCGGACGGATCTGACGGGAGTCCTGACGAAATTGCAGGAATCCTACCCTCCGGAAAGCCTCGCGGGGGTGGTGTTGTTGTCCGATGCGCGGCACAATGGGCTGCGTCCTCCGGACGATGCCGCGCGGAAGCTGGGATTGCAGGGTTCGCCGCTGTGTCCGGTGGTGGTGGGAAGTGCCGCCGGAGTGCGGGATGCGGCGATCGTGGAGGTGAGCCATGCGCAAAGTATTTTCCTCGGGGACCGGCTGCGGGTAAAGGTGGATCTCAAGCTGGACCGGATGCGTGGCCAAAACGTGAAGGTGCAGCTGCTGCGGGACGGGCAACCGGTGGGCGAAGAAACCCTGAAGGTGCCGGATGATGCCTGGCGCACCAGCATCCGGTTGGATGATACTCCGGCGGAGAAGGGGATTTTTTCCTGGAAGGTCAGGATCGAGCCGGTGGAGGGTGAACAGTTTCCCCAGAATAACGAATGGGCGTTTGATGCCGCGGTGAGCGATGACCGCACCAACGTGCTGCTGATCGATGACCACCCCCGCTGGGAATACCGGTATCTGCGGAATCTCTTTGATAGCCGGGACAAGTCGGTCCAGCTCCAGTATGTGCTGCTGCATCCCGACCAATTGGCGGGAGCCGATCCCCTGCCGGACATTGCAGCGGCGGCCGGGCGGCCGTTCGGGCAATCCGAAGCTACCCGCCTCCCGGCCACGCCGGAGGAATGGCGGAAGTTTGATGTCATCATTCTGGGCGACGTGCCGCCGGATGCTGTGAGTGAGGAGACGTGGAAAATCATCCGGGACTGTGTGGGGAACCGCGGGGCGATGCTGGTCATGGTGGCGGGGCAGAATTATCTGCCGCATGCCTTTGCCCACCAGACGGCGCGGGAATTGATTCCGGTGAAGTTCGAGCCGGCCACGGCTTCGTTTGGCGCTCCGCCGGAGCCGGCTTACAAGTTGGCGCTGACGGCGGAGGGGCGGCAGAGTCCGGTATTTTCGCAGTCGCTCAGCGGCATGGAGAATGCGCGGATCTGGGAACAGATGCCGGTGCTGCGCTGGCGTCATGCGCACAACGGGGTGAAGGAAGGCGCGCAGGTCCTCGCCTGGGCTCAACCAGTGCGGGTGGATGGGCAGGGCGTGGAATTGCCCGTGACGGATGGCGGCGGGAGCGATGCTGATCCCGCGGCGGAACTGCAGCGGCGGAAGGCCTTGGAGTCGAAAAACGCCTTGGTGGTGGCGGCGCAGGTGGATCTTGGGAAAGTGGTGATGCTGACTTTCGATCAGACGTGGCGCTTCCGTTATGGGGTGGGCGATACCTATCACCACCGGTTCTGGGGGCAATTGTTGCGCTGGGGGGCTGGCGAAAGCCTGCCGTCCGGCACGGAGGCGGTGCGGCTGGGTACGGACCAGTTGACCTATGAGCCGGGTCAATCGGTGGTGGTGAAGGCGCGGCTGATGGATGCCGAATTTCGCGCATTGGTGAATGCCAAGGTCAAGGCGACCCTGACAAAGGAAGGGAAGGTGGTGGCCTCCGGTCCCTTGGAATACCGGAAGGACTCCCAGGGGCTTTATGAAGGCCGCTTCGAGGGCCTGAACGAGCCGGGGAGTTACCAGGTTGAATTGTCAGGGCCCGAGGTGGAGCAACTCACCGCCAAGGATGGCCTGCGCACGGTCTCGCAGAAAATCACCATCAGCGCCGCCGGCAATGCGGTGGAACTGGGCGATCTGACAGTGGACCGGGAAATGGCGGCGCGGTTGGCTTCCCTGAGTGGCGGGGTGGTGACCGGTCTGCCGGATGCGGCGAAAGTCCTGACGTTGTTTGGGCCGGAGACGAAGGAGATTGAGGAACGGAAGGAAACCAGCCTGTGGGACAACTGGATCATCCTCGCGCTGGCGGTCGGCGCCTTGACTCTGGAGTGGATTTTGCGGCAACGCCATGCCCTGGCCTGACGATTCCGGCTGGATCAGGCAGGACGGCCCTTCCGGCGGAATAACAGGGCCAACCCGGGAATCGCGAGCATCCAGGTGCTGTGCGGTTCCGGGACTTGTCCGGCGGTGAGGGACGCGCCGGTATCGTCGTAGGCATACCCGAGGAGGGCGGCCGGGAATCCGGCGGCGGTGCCCCCGCCAGTGGACGCCAATTGTGCCCAGCCGTAGTTGATCTGGCCGGTGGCTTCATTTAGGAAACGCAGGCCGGTGAACCGGACCCCGGAGCTGTGAAATGGGGTGCCGAGGACTTGTCCGGATTGATAGAGGCTGGTGTTGCCGATGGTCTCGCCGCCCAGCAGGGCCAGCGCGGTGGTGCCGGAGGCGAGCATTCCCTGACCGGCAGGAAAGTCCGGGCTGAAAAAGGCCAAACGGTCGCCGCGGTTATAGGGATTGAAATCCCACCCGGTGGGCGGCACGGGCGCCGTGGAGGAGGCACCGGTCACGAAATTCAGATAGAGGCCGTCGAGGGAATTGGGGATTTCCAGCGGCGTGGCGGTCAGGTCCACATGGATGATGGCCGCTCCTGCGGTGGCGCAAAACCCGGGCAGGACGCCCAGACAAAAGCGGATCACAGGGAGCAGGGGGCAGGGGGACATCCGGTTCATGAGCAGGCTTTACCTTCATCTGCTATCCGGCCGGCCGTCAAATGGAATGCGGATTCAACCCGCTGTGATATGGCGGCGGGCGGCGGAGGGCCCGGTAGGGTGGCTGCCATTCCAAGACCGCTTGAGCGGGTCCGGTCTTCCGTTTAAGATCACGGTTCCACTGACACGCTTATGAACTTACGATCCGCCCTGCCGTTGTGTCTCTCCCTCCTGTCGGTTCCCGCGGCGGTCAGCGCCCAGGACAAAAAAACGGCCTTTTTGCCTACGGTGGAAAACAAAACGCCCGCTCCCGGCCCCGCTCCGGAAGGCATGGCCTGGGTTCCCGGCGGGGAATTTTCCATGGGCAGCGAGGACCCCACCAGCCTCAGCTGCGGCGGCGGGAACCCCATGGCGGATGCCCGGCCTATCATCCGGGTGGCGGTGGACGCCTTCTGGATGGATAAAACCGAAGTGACCAACGCCCAGTTTGCGGCGTTTGTGGTGGCGACGGGTTACAAGACGATCGCGGAGATCGCGCCGACCAAGGAAGAGTTCCCGACCGCGCCTCCGGAGAATCTCGTCGCCGGCTCCACCGTCTTTACCCCCTCTCCCAATCCAATCTCTTTGGAGGATTATTTCCAGTGGTGGCGTTATGAAAAAGGAGCCGACTGGCGCCATCCGGAAGGGCCGCAGAGCGACATCAAAGGCAAGGACAACTACCCCGTCGTCCAGGTCGCTTATCCGGATGCCGTAGCCTACGCCAAGTGGGCCGGAAAGCGCCTGCCCACCGAGGCCGAGTGGGAATTTGCCGCCCGCGGCGGTCTCTCCGGCAGCGTGTATGCCTGGGGAAATGAACTCAATCCCGGGGGCAAATTCATGGCCAATACCTGGCAGGGCCGGTTCCCCGTCAAGGATGAAGGCAAGGACGGATTCCCGGGTCTGGCCCCCGTCGCGCAATTCCCGCCCAACGGCTACGGCCTCCACGATGAATCCGGCAACGCCTGGGAGTGGGTGAGTGACTGGTATCGCCCGGACGCCTATGCGCGGCTCAAGCTGGCGGGCGGCGTGGCGAAAAATCCGGCCGGACCGGCCTCCCCGTATGACCCCGCCGAACCGACGGAAAAAAAACGCGTCCACCGGGGCGGGTCCTTCCTCTGCACGGATCAATATTGCACCCGCTACATGGTCGGCACCCGGGGCAAAGGCGAAGCCAACACCGCCAGCAACCATGTAGGCTTCCGTTGTGTGAAGGCTCCTTGAGGGGGGCGGATACTAGGCTTGGTTCAAGGCCCAGGGAAAGGGCTCCCAATCAGTTCGCCACGGGTAATCCGATTCTGAATGCCAGCCAGATCCACACAAAGAGAAACCATGCGAAATAACCGACGAAAAACAGGGGGGCGATGCGTACCAGTTGGTTTAGCTTTTGGCCCATGGCGAAGGGCAGCAAGCCCGCCCCGATTAAACCCGGAACAAGGAAGCGAGCATCATCTGATGTCTTTTTTTCTAAATAACGAATGTGGCCTTTTCCTGGGTGAGGTTCCAACCACGCCTGCAGACTGAGGATGCTATCGAGATTGGCTCCCAGCATTAGGATGAGAAGTAATGGAATCAGCCATCGCTGCCACGCAGACAGAGGGGTGCCCCGGATGCGAAAAGCACGTCGTTCGAGCCCAACAATCAGCAGCATGCTGATACTGGTGACCCAAAAAGTGTGGAGTATGCCGGTGAGAGACATGCCCCACCAAGAGCGGGATCCCCGGATTCCGTCGAGCTATTTGTAGGGGGAAGTCCGGCGCTCGAGGTCGGTGGCGTGGGCGGCGTGGAGGAGGCTCGGGGTTAATCCTGTAACGGAACACCCGTCGAAAGGCACATGGGGACACCGACCAGAATCAACCATACGAAAAACCCCAGCCAAACAACCGGGGTGACATATCTCGCATCTTTGAAATTTCGGCTGAGGCACAACGGCAACAGAAGCATGCCGAGCAGCCCTGCTGAAAACAAAACGTCAACATGCCACGCATCAGTCGTCGCATTGCGAAAGACGAATGCACCCGGATGGGCATTTTGATAGGCTTTCAGGCAGAGCGCTCCGTCGAGATTGCTTCCGGCAATCAAAAAAATCGGCAGGGGAATCGACCATCGCTGCCATGTGGCCAGAGGTTTTCCGTGGATGTGGCAGGCGTATCGCTCAAATCCAACAATCAGCGGCATGCTGAGGATAGTGCCCCACAGAGTGATGAGCAGAGGAATGAACATGCCTCACCAGAGCGGGATCCCCGGATTCCGTCGAGCTATTTGTTGGGGGGAGGTCCGGCGCGGGAGCTGATTCTGCTAACGGAGGGCCTGTTCGGTGGCGTGGGCGGCGTGGAGGAGGGTGGCTTCGCCGAGGGCGGGGGCGAGGAGTTGCAGGCCGATGGGCAGGGCGGGGGTGCCGGGGGTGGGGGCGGTCTGGCCGCAGGGGAGGCTGAGGCCGCAGAGGCCGGCGAGGTTGGCGGCGATGGTGTAGATGTCAGCGAGATACATCTGGAGGGGATCGCTGGTGTGGGCGCCGAATTTGAAGGCAGGGGTGGGGCAGGTGGGGCCGAGCAGGACGTCCACTTTTTCAAAGGCGCGGGCGAAGTCCTGACGGATGAGGTGGCGGACTTTCTGGGCTTTGCGGTAGTAGGCGTCGTAGTAGCCGCTGGAGAGGA
>CAIZWU010000145.1 GCA_903936775.1 uncultured bacterium
ACATACACATGAGCCCGAACCGAATCAGAGAACTTGAAGGTGGTTAGGGTTGTGTCCGCGACGCCGGGAGTAAGATAATATCCGCCGGTGCAGGAGACTTGTTCCGGCAGTTGGCCGCCCACCAGCGAGAGGATGACGGAAATATCATGCGGGGCGAAACTCCAAAGCGAGTTTTCCTCTTGGCGGATCTTACCAAGATTCAGCCGGTTTGACGTGATATATTGAATTTTCCCCACCTCCCCCACCGATACCAGACGCTGGATCTCGGTCACACAAGGATGATACTGCAACAAGTGGCCCACCATCAGAATGCGGCCGCTGCTGTCCGCAACCTTCACGAGTTCCTCGGCCTCGGCAATGTCGAGACAAAGAGGCTTCTCGACATATACGTCCTTACCCTGCAGCAGGGCTTCTTTAGCCAAACGGAAGTGGAGGGCGGCGGGCGCAGCGATCGCCACCTTGGTGACTGAAACGTCCGCGAGCACCTCTTCGAACGAAGCCGTCTTGCGGACGGTGGAATAATCGTCGCCGTAGCTGTCGAGGATTTGGTCGCTCCGGTCGCACAGGGTGTGCAGAGCTCCGAGTGCGTGGAAGTTGCGGGCAAGGTTTTTGCCCCAATATCCCGCGCCGGCGAGCGCGAGGTCGGGTGTAAATTGTGTCATGACTGGATACTTTGTTCCGTTATATGTTACGCTCCAAAATGGGTTGCGTCGGCAGGTGCTGGTTTACGCTTTGATGACGGTGGCCTTGGTGGCACCCGCCTTTGACATCGCGTTGCGGGTATCGACGATGAGATCAGCCCAACCGTCCAATTCCTGCAGGTTCACGCTCTGATGGTGCGTTGAGATCACTACCACATCATACGACGAGATACTTTCCTCCGACCAAGCCGCCGATTGTTTACCTTCCCAATCGGCATGTTCCCGTGTCGGCCCGATGCTCGGGATATACGGATCGCAGAAATCCACTTCTGCACCAAGCTTCCGGAAGCCATCCATCAAGTCGAAGGTCGGGGATTCCCGCATGTCATCGACATCGGCCTTATAGGAAAGACCGAGGATGAGGATGCGGCTGGCTTTTACGGCTTTGCCCTTGTCATTGAGCGCTTCCATGGTGCGCTTGATGACATACTGCGGCATGGCGCGGTTGATCTCGCCGGAGAGTTCAATGAAGCGGGTGTGGATGCCATATTCCCGCGCCTTCCAAGTGAGGTAGAACGGATCGATGGGGATGCAATGTCCGCCGAGGCCGGGACCGGGATAGAACGGGGTGAAGCCAAAGGGCTTGGTGGCGGCGGCGCGGATCACTTCCCAGATATCGATGCCCATGGCATCGGCGACGATCTTCAGTTCGTTGACGAGACCGATATTGACGGCGCGGTAGATGTTTTCCAACAGCTTGGAAAGCTCCGCGACCTTGCACGAGCTCACGGGGACGACGGTGTCGAAGGCAGCCTGATACAAAGCCACCCCCGCCTCCAAACAAGCCGGGGTGTGACCACCGACAACCTTGGGGATATTGGTAGCCGAGAATTTCGGGTTGCCGGGATCCTCGCGCTCCGGGGAGTAAACCACGAACACCGATTCTCCGGGAACCAGCCCACGGGCAACGACGCGCGTGACGACTTCCTCGTCCGTGGTGCCAGGATAGGTGGTGCTCTCCAGTGAGAGGACAGCACCAGTTTTTAAATAAGGGACGACGGCGTCAAGGGTATCGCGGACGTAGGAGAGATCCGGCTCGAAATGCTGGTCGAGCGGAGTGGGAACACAGAGAATGACCGCATCCACCTCGGCGATGCGGGAGAAATCGGTGGTGGCATCGAGCTTGCCACCGGCGAGGGCGGCCGCGACGTCGGCGTTACCGATGTGCTTGATGTAGCTTTCGCCGCGCAGGAGATGTGCCTTTTTCGATTCATCGATGTCGAAGCCTATGACACGGAAACCGGCGCGGGCATAGGCAAGCAGGAGTGGCAAACCGACGTAGCCAAGTCCGACGATTCCGATGGTGGCTGTTTGAGGAAGTAACATGGGGCTGGGGACGAGAGGCGAGAGTCGAGAGGCGAGAGTCGAGAGGCGAGGGGGGGGGGGGCCGAAGACCTGAGGCTTGTGGGGGATGGTCGGCGGTCGACGGTCGGCGGATGACTGAAAGACCAGTCTTCTGAAAACCGATGCGATGCTCACGACTCGCCTGCGGCAGAGTCATGCTACGATGCGGGGGCGGAAGGGAGGAAGGGGAAGGTGGGGAAGACCTGAGACCTGAGGGGGGAGAGAGGGGAAGACTGGAGACTGGAGACCTGAGGTGTGGGGGAAGGGGAAGGGCTGGAACCTGAGACCTGAGGGGGGAGGAAACGGAAGGGCTGAGACTATCGAGACGAATTATGCGATCACATTCGCAGTGGTGTGTCCTCGGGTAAAAGCCGTAGCCGATGACCCAAGAGCGCTTGGTGCTTTATGAGATCAGAGGCGATCTGTTGTAAATCGTTTCCGCACCTCCCGGCCAATTCGTGGCGGTCGCGGCGAACTTCTTTCACAATTGGGTCCTCGAAGACTGGTTCTTCACAATTCCTCGGGGGTGCAGACGTGGGGGAATTCATAACCTTTGCTTTCTGTGAATTTTCTGAGCTGCCGTAACGCATGACCGTTGGCGATGTGGTCGGCGAGAGTCGAGAGTCGAGGGGCTCAAAGAGCAGTCTTCTGAGGACCAATGCTATGCTCACGACTCGCCTGCGGCAGAGTCATGCTACTCATTTATGCTACTATCTATGCGGGGTCGTCGTAAACCATGACACTGGGGAAGGTGGGGAAGGGCTGAGGCTTGAGGAATGGGCTGAGCTGAAATTGGGCAGACCTACTGCTGGAGCTGGGTCATTTCTGCCTTCTGCTTTCACCCTTTCTGCTTTTCTTCCAAGATTGGATGCCTATTGAAGGGTGCGGATGGCGGCGGAGATGGTTCCCTTGATGGCTGGCCATTCATCGCTCCGCAGTGAGACCGGATCCGGTTCGGCGTCGGCATCGTCGAACCAAGCGAGGCTGCGGATGATCATCATAAGACTGGCGGGGCGGTATTTGGCCTGATAAAGCCGGATCATGGCTTCGAGAGTAAAGCGCTCCAGCAAGGCAGCGATGTCGTAAAAGTCTTTTTTGCTGCCGCGATTGGCGACGGCATTGAGTTTCATGGCGACCACATCTTCCAAGGAATAGAGGGTGACTCCTTCGATTTGGTCATCCCCACAAAGCTTCGGGTAGGTGTGTCTGAGGAACTCTATTTTGACTTGGTTGATGATCAGTTGCAGGGTGCCTTCCGCTTGGCCGGTGATGGAATCCGGGCCAATCCCGAGTTGATGCGCCAAGGCCGGGGGAAGGTCGGGAAGGGCTGAGACTGGAGACCTGAGACCTGAGGGGGGAGTCGAGGGTCGAGAGTCGAGAGTCGAGAGTCGAGGGACGAGGGACGACTGCGGTGGGCGGTGGGCGGTCAGTGGTCAGTGGACTTCACTCGTCACTCGTCGGCCGTCGGTCGGCGAGGGGCCGGAGCGCTCAATCGTTTTCAGTGAGCGGGAAAATGTTTTGCGTTGAGGTCCATGGAAGAGTGCAAAACCCTGACAATTTCAATGCCCTGAGCACCCGGAAAATAAAAGATGACGAAGCGATACAGATTCCATGAGCGCATGCGCTCCGTGAGTTCAGGCCGGAGCCGGCCAATCTCAGGATGTTTAGCTAAAACCTCAAATTGTGAGTGAAACAGCCGGATCAGCCTCTCCGCATTTTGCGGGCTGGACGCGGCCACGAAATCAAAAATGCCGTCCAAGTCCTCCAGCGCTTTGACTGAGCGGATGATTTTATGCATTCATGGCAAGGTTGGCGGCCAGCCTGCCATGGCCTCTGGCGATGAGGTCGTCCGCGTCGAACTCCTCAAATTCGCCCCGGTTCAGCTGGTCCACTCCCACTTGGATTTCCGTCCGCAGGCGCTGCAGTTTTGCCAGCTCATCCGGTGACATTTCAGTCTCACGCAGGGTCTTTTCGCTGTAAAGCAGGCTGATGATGAACTCCGACCCGGTGGAGTAGCCGTCGCTTCCGACGACTTGATCGACGAACGGCTTGAGATCATCCGGGATTTGAATGGTAAGCTGAGTCATAGGGGAAGGCTGGGGAAGGTGGGGAAGGGCTGAGACTGGAGACCTGAGACCTGAGGTGTGGGGGAGTCGATGGTCGAGGGGCGATGGTCGAGGGGCGAGCGAAAAGCTGAAACCTGATGGGGAGGGGACTTGGGGAAAAGCTAAATGTAGAAACTGAAATTGGGAAAACTAGTTGCTGGAGCTGGGCCTCTTCTGCCTTCTGCTTTCTGCCTTCTGCTTTAAGTGAGCACCGGAGTCGTTGCTGAAAGCTGAAACTGTGCTGAAACGAATTGTCTTGGCATCGTTTCGGGTCCCGGGAGGTGCTAGCGGATTTCGATCAGGCGGTCACCTTGGGAGATGAGAGTTTCAATCTGCGGTAGCAGGGGCTCGAACCATTCAAGCAGGGCGCGACGGCTGGTGTTACCGATGCGCAGCCAAACGATGACAGGGCTGGTCTGGCTTTGGCGCATACGGTGTGGAAAATCCTCGTCTTTGGTAATGATGATAGACTGATGCGCGAGGGCGTAAGCCCAGATGCGGGAATCATCTGCATTCCGAAGGCCGATATCGGCAACGTGCCCAGCGGTGTGGCCATGCCCGACCAGAAGCAGGGCGAGGGAAGGCGGCAATTGAGCGTCGATGAGAAAGCGCACGGAGGATCAGCGGGCGAGAAGCACCGGGTGGTCTGCTTGCGCGGCGGCGTAGTCAAGGCAGGCGTGAATGTCAGCGGGCTCCAGATAGGGGAGGTCCTCAAGGATTTCAGCCTGCGGAATGCCAGCGGCAAGGAGATCGAGCACGTCTTTGACGCGAATGCGCATCCCGCGGATGCAGGGACGTCCGCCGCATTGACTCGGATTGAAGGTGATGCGGTCGATCATGGCTGGGAGGGGGGGCGGGGGAAGGGCTGAGACCTGAGGGGGGGAGTCGAGAGTCGAGAGTCGAAGGTCGAGGGGCGACCGCGGTTGGCGGTCAGCGGTTGGCGGTTGGCGGTGGGAGGGGAAGACCTGAGACTTGAGACCTGAGACCTGAGGTGTGGGACGAGGAGGGAGGGGGGCCTAAGGCCTGAGACTGGAGACCTGAAGGGGGAGGTCGAAGGTCGAGGGTCGAAAGTCGAGGGTCGAGGGTCGAGGGTCGAAGGGCGGGCTATTTCAGCTTTTCTTCAAGGCCGACGGGCGAGGCGATGATCAAGCGCGTGTTCAAAGCTGATGAGTTTACGCACCAGAGACTGGTAAGACCCGAAGGCTCGACGGCCTTGGGATTCGGAGACCAGCTGATAGAGTTCTATCTCGGCGGTGGTATCCGGCGAAGGAGAGGTGGGGGAAGGGCTGAGGCTTGAGACCTGAGACCTGAAGGGGATGAGTCGGGTCCGCGCCATGCGCACCAGACATGCAGGGATGGAGACGCGGCCATGGCGGTAGTCCATCAAGCCCTGCCGCACCCGGTCCGCACCCGGCAGACCTTCCAATAATTCGGGTTCATCCGGGTTCATCAGGAGACGGAGAAGGGGAAGGAGGGGAAGGAGGGGAAGGGGGGCCGAAGACCTGAGACCTGAGACCTGAGACCTGAGACCTGAGGGGTGAGTCGGCGGTTGGCGGTGGGCTGAGGGCTGAGGGAAAGCTGAAATTGGGAAAACCAACTGCTGGGGGCGGACTATTTCTGCTTTCTGCTTTCTGCTTTTCTTTACTGGGTGGCGTGGCGGGCGAGGAAGTCCTGGTAGGCGGTGGGGATGCCTTGCTCGAAGGGGACGGTGGGGTTCCAGCCTAGGCGGAAGATGCGGCTGCTGTCCATGAGCTTGCGGGGGGTGCCATCGGGCTTGGTGTGGTCCCAGCGGATTTCCCCCTGGTAACCGACGGCGCGGCTGACGAGGTGGGCGAGGTCGAAGATGGGGAGGTCGGTGCCGGAGCCGATGTTGATGATCTCGGGGCTGCTGTAGCTTTCCATGAGGAAAACGCAGGCGCGGGCGAGGTCATCGGCATAGAGGAATTCCCGGAGGGCGCGGCCGGTGCCCCAGCAGGTGACGTGAGGGGCGCCGCTGGCCTTGGCTTCGTGAAAACGGCGGATCAGGGCGGGGAGGACGTGGGAGTTCTCGGGATGGTAGTTGTCGTTTGGCCCGTAGAGGTTGGTGGGCATGGCGCTGATGAAGTCGCAGCCGTATTGTTTCCGGTAGGCTTGGCAAAGTTTGATGCCGGCGATCTTGGCGACGGCATACCATTCGTTGGTGGGCTCCAGTGGGCCGGTGAGGAGGGCGTCCTCCGGGATGGGCTGGGGGGCGTGCTTGGGGTAGATGCAGGAGCTGCCAAGGAAGAGGAGTTTTTTGACGCCGGCCCGGTAGGCCCCGTCAATCAGGGCGATCTGGATCTGGAGGTTGTCGTAGAGGAAATCGGCGGGGTAGGTGTCGTTGGCATGGATGCCACCGACCTTGGCGGCGGCGAAGAAGACGTATTCCGGCTGCTCGGCGGCATAGAAGGCGTTGACGGCGGCGCGGTCGAGCAGGTCCAGTTCCGCCCGGGAGCGGCCCACGAGGTTGGTGTAACCTTCGCGTTCGAGTTCGCGCCAGATGGCGCTGCCGACCATGCCGCGGTGACCGGCGACATAGATTTTCGAGGATTTCTGCATGCGGCGAATTATTTGGATTTGGGCGGGGCGGGGCGGGGACCGGGTTGGCGGTCTTCGGTCTTCGGTCTTCGGTCGTCGGTCGGCAGTCGTCGGTCGTCGGTCGTCGATTTTCGGTTGGCAGTCGTCACTCGTCGGTCGTCAGTTGGCGGTCTTCGGTGGGCGGCGGGGGCCAAGGGAGCGTATCAAGCCTTGAATCATGGCCGATATCCTGCGGCTTTCCTGGATCCAGACTTCGGCAAGCTCAGGGGCAAGGAGGAAGGCCTTCTGTCCTACGATGGCTTGGGTGCGGAATTCACCGGAAGAGCCCCGGGCGTAATCAAGGAAGCGCGCTTGGTCGGCCACGGATTCCCTTTCCATACCCTCAGCGATGTTGGAAGGCATGGAAAGTGCGGATCGGCAGATCTGGTCTTTGAAGGTAAAGTCCCGACAATCACGCAAGGCCTGATAGACCGCCGCACTGAGGTCAACGGATTTGCGCCAAACTTCAAGATCCTCAAAACCAGGCATGAATTTTTTGGGGGGAGTCGAGGGGCGAGGGGCGAGGGGCGAGGGGCGGTCGTCGGTCGTCGGTTGGCGGTTGGCGGTTGGCGGTCGTCTCTCGTCTCTCGTCGGTCTTTGGTGGGCGGTCGGCGGGGCGGGGGCTTGGGCTGGTTCTATTGTCCTCCGATGCGGCCCAGGACTACGTAGAAGGTTTTTAGGAGGATGGTGCAGTCGAGGATGAGGGAGGCGTGGGTGACGTAGTAGAGGTCGAAGGAGAGTTTGTTCCGGGCGTCGTAGACGTCCTGTCCGTACGGGTAGTTGACCTGGGCCCAGCCGGTGATGCCTGGTTTGGCGAGGTGGCGGAGGTGGTAGTAGGGGAGTTGCTGCTCGTAGAGTTCGACGCAGACGGTCCATTCGGGGCGGGGGCCCACGAAGCTCATGTCGCCTTTGAGGACGTTGATGAGCTGGGGGATTTCGTCGATGCGGGAGCGGCGGAGGAAGTGGCCGAGACGGGTGATGCGGGAATCCCCCGGGGTAGTGGTGGTGCCGGCGGCCTCGGAGTTGACCCGCATGGAGCGGAATTTGTAGATGACGAAGGGCTTCCCCCGGAACCCGATGCGCTGCTGGCGGAAGAGGGCGGGGCCGGGACTATCCAGCCGGACGGCAATCCCGGCGAGCAGGAGGATGGGAGCGGTGAGGAGGAGGGCGGTGGCGGCGAGGACGATATCCACCAACCGTTTGACGTGCCAATAGACGGAGATGGTGGTGAGGCGGAAATCCCGCTCGAACAGCCACGCGGTGGCGGGGTCGTGGACATCGTGCATCCGCACCCGCTGGCGCCAGAAGGCGGGCCAATTGTAGACGGGGAGACGGGTGGTGTGGATGGAGACGAGAAGGGGCGGGAGGCCAGTCGGGAGGGGACTGGCAGAGGGGCCGAGGACGATGGCTCCGAGCGGCAAGGAGCCGGGGCGGGCGGGATCGGGTGACGCCGGGGCGGTGACGCGGGTGAGGAGGTAGTCGGAGGAGGCCGAGGCGGGGTCGAGGTGTTCCACGGTGGCGGGCCGGTCGGCGAGCTCGAGGGCCCGCTGGAGCGCGGCGGCTTCTTCCGGGCTGCCGATCAGGAGGACACAGCGGAGGCCATTGCTATACCAGCCGCTGCGGCCGGCCAGCAAGCGGCGCCCATAGAGGGTGACGAGGGTGTAAGCGAGAGGAGTGGCGAGCAGGAGGAAGCGGCTGGCCAACTGAGTGGAGCCATAACTGCCGAAGAGCGCGACGAGGCCCGCGCCAACGATGGCGGCGAAGAAGCCGGCGATGAGGAACTCGGAAGCGAACCGCAAGCTGCGGAAGTCGTTGTCCCGGTCATAGGCGCCGACGAGCCAGGAGGAGAGGAGGGAGACGCCGAGCGGAATGCCGACGACGCTGGCGTTCGGCAGACTGGAGCCAGTGGAGAAGAGGTGGAGCAGGCCGAGGAAGGCGGAGAAAATGCCGATCCAGACGAGGGTATCGGCCGTGAGGAGGGCGAGGGCGAGGAGTCCGGAACGGGGGGCGGCGGTCTGAGGCGTGCCCGGGACCTGCACCTCCGGACCGGGATGCAGGGCTTCACGGTAGGAGGCGGCGTGTGGTTGCCGGATGCGGGTTTCAGCAGCGGGGGGCATAAGCTGGAAAACGTCTGGAGAGCGGTGGACCCGGCCGTGGGGGGATTTAGACAGGCAAAGGAAGGACCGTGAACGGGGCCCTGAGTCTGGAGTGAGATTTACTCACGCTGCCGCACTTGGTCCCGGGGTGGCGGGATTAGAACAATTTAATGAAATGAAAAAGACCAACAGGCCAACAGGTTTCCGCGGGTGAAACTCTGGGCCGACCCCTGGATGCCGCAGGACTCAAGGGACGGGTTCTTTGAACCCGGACTGATTAACGCGTGATTAAAGCAGGAAGTAGCCCGAATAGTATCGATTTTCGCCGCAGTGTTTAGGACAGGGAGGATGGCCGGAGTTCATGTTGAACTAGATTTTGGAGGTGAAGGGGACCGCGAAAACCGGTCCACCTGCTGGCTAAGCTAAACTGACTTTTGGATTACGAAAATTAATCCACCATCCCGGGATGTCAAGCCGGGTCCGGGGGAGGGCCGATTTTGGGAAGCTGGAGCGGAGGGCCACGGAGCCTTGGAGAGGACTCTCTCACGCTGCCGCACTTGGTCCCGGGGCGGCGGGATTAGAACAATTTTAGGAAATGAAAAACGCCACCAGACCACCAGACCACCAGACCACCAGACCACCAGACCACCAGACCACCAGACCACCAGAACAACAGAACAACAAGCCAACAGACCAACAAACTTCCGCGGGTGAAACGCCCGGCCGGCCCCTTGGTTCCGGACCGCTCAAGGGACGGGTTCTTTGAACAAGAAACGATTGATGCAGGAAATGGGCCAAGCAGGATAGAATGGCGGCGCCATCATCAGGCGGGGGGATGGCGGGGGTTCCTGTTGAGCTGGATTTTGGAGGTGGGGTGGAGGAGGAGCAACACAGCGTCCCGGCCACGGCGGGATCGGAGTGGAGCCCGAAAAAAAGGCGCTTCCCGGAGAGACCCGGGAAGCGCCTGGAAGGAGAGACGGCGGAGGATCAGGAAATCTTGAACTCCCAACCGGCGCGATACTTTTTGGTGATGAAGGCGTTGGCTTCAGGACTGTTGGTGAAGGCCATGGCTTTGGCATCCCAGAGGAGCTTTTTGCCGGCCGGGACGCGCTGGGCGACGTTGCCGAGGTGGATGGTCTCGGTGAAGGGGGCCGCGTATTTGAAGTTGGAGCCGGGGAAATCCAGCGGTTTGTTGCCGAGGCAGGCTTCGCGCCATTCCTGATAGTGGCCGATGGAGCGCTCCAACATTTTGGGCGGGCTGCCCAGTTTCTGCATGTTGACCTCGGGGATGATGCGGGAACGGTCGCCGTAGTCACCGGTGACGAGCAGGCTTTCCTTGGTGCCGACGTAAACGTTGCCGCTGGTGGGGATTTTCTGAAGCGAACCGTCGGGCATGCGCAGTTTTTCCTCACCGATGGCTTTGGCGACGCGTTCGAGGGCGAGGGCGTCTTCGCCTTTCTCGTTCTTCAGTTTGCCATCGTACCAGTAGACGATGAAGCCGGGCCGGTCCTTGCCGTTGGGCAGCTTCCCGGGGCCGAAGGTCCAGCGCAGGATGCAACCGGTTGGGAACATGTCATCGGACTGGCCGTTGACTTCGATGACTTCGACTGCTTCCGGGTAGCCGGGGTTCATGGACATGAAAATGGAGTCCATGGTGTGGCAGGCCATGTCGGCGAGGGCGCCGCCGCCGAAGTCGAGGAACCCGCGCCAGTTGAAGGGATGGTAGACGTCCTTTTTGAAGGGGCGCATGGGGGCAGGACCGATCCAGAGGTCCCAGTCCATCCCTGCGGGGATGGCATCTTCCCCGGTGGGGCGGGGGCCGCCCTGGGGCCAGATGGGGCGGTTGGAGACGCAGTGGATTTCGGTGATGTCACCGAGCATGCCGCTGTTCACAAATTCATAAATACGGCGGTTGCCTTCATTGGCGTGGCCGTGATTTCCCATTTGGGTGACGAGTTTTTTGGATTCCGCGGCCTTTTGGATTTCCCGGGCTTCCCAGACGGTGTGGGTGAGGGGTTTCTGGGTGTAGCAGTGTTTGCCGGCCGACATGGCGAGGGCGGTGGCGGGGTAGTGGTGGTGGTCGGGGGTGCCGATCATGACGGCATCGAAGGTCTTGCCGACTTCGTCGAACATTTTGCGGTAGTCCTGAAAGCCTTTGGCGTCTTTCCAGTTGGGGTCGGCCTTGTTGGCTTCGTAGTTGCCGAATTTGGAGGTATCGACGTCGCAGTAGGCCATGACGATATCGCCGGCGCCTTTGATCATGCCGGCGTGGCTGCCATTGATGCCACCGACGCCGATCATGGCGATCTTGAGTTTGTCACCCTTGTTCTGGGCGTGGAGAATGGAGGGGAATCCGAAGGCACTGGCGGCGAGGCCGGCGGCGCTGGATTTTTTGAGGAAGGAACGACGGGTGGTCATGACTGCGGGAGGTGTTGGATGGGTTGGGTTGGTGCCGGGTCCGGCGACGGGCGGGCAGAATGTTGATAAGAGCCCGGGAAGATAAACTTTCACCAGAATGGGGGGGGCGCGAAAGGAAGAAATAGGAGAATTTCGCGGGGATTTTCCCGGCGCAAAGGAGTGCTGGAAGGGAGCGGGGGGAGTGGAATCCGGACCGCATTTTGTAACCGGAAAACCGCGGCGGCGGCGTTCTCATTATAGTGACCGGTTTTCCAATGGTCGTCCCCCATGATTACTTATCTTTTGTTGTTTGCGGCCACCATGGCCATTTCCCTGATCGCCGGAGCGCGCGTGAAATCCAAGTTCCGTCAGTGGAGTGCCTTCAATGCCACTTCCGGCCTGACGGGGGCCCAGGCGGCGGAACAGATTCTGCGGCAGGCGGGCATCCATGATGTGCTGGTGGTGCCCTACGAGGGGATGTTGTCGGATCATTATGATCCCGTGAATAAAAAACTGGCTCTCTCCGAAGGCGTCTATAACAGCCGGTCGGTAGCGGCGCTGGGAGTGGCGGCTCATGAGGCGGGCCATGCCCTGCAGCATGCGCAGGCCTACGCGCCGTTGGCCTGGCGGATGAGTGCGGTGAAGGTCACCAGTTTTGCTTCCGGGGCGATGATGTTTCTGCCGATCGTCTTTTCCCTGATGGGCCTGCTCAAGCTGGGTCTGATTTTCATGGCGGTGGGCATGTCCATCATCATGCTGTTCAATCTGATCACGCTGCCGGTGGAATTTGACGCCAGCCGGCGGGCCAAGGTGCTGCTTTCCCGCAGTGGCATGATCCGGCCCGGTGAAGAGGAACGGGGTGTCAATGAGGTCCTGAATGCCGCAGGGCTGACCTATGTGGCGGCGTTTGTGACGTCCCTCGCCTATCTTTTCTATTACCTTCTGCCGCTCCTGACGGGCCGCGAGGAGTGAGTCCCCATTTGGTGGTGGCAGGTTATTAGGATGGTACCTGCCCCGCCCTGCCCGGCTTCAGCAAGGATGGTTGCTGGAGCCGGGTCTTTTTTTGCCGGGAAACAGGAGCGGTCCTTTTTAATTACGCCCAAAGGGGAGCTGGATAGGCTCCGGAATCGACGATGGCTTGAAGGGCCTGCTGCACGCGGGGTTTGTCGTCCTGATAGGTAACCCCGAACCACTGGGCGGCGGTGGGGAGCACGGCACAGGAGGCGGCTCCGGATTGGAGGAGGCGGTCCACCGCGAGCGGGATGTAAAATTCTGCCTGGGGATGGTGGAGTAGGGGGTGCAGGAATTCCGTGAAGCCAGCGGTAAAACCGGCGAAGACTTCCGGCGGAAATCCCCACATGTTCATGGAGACGGTTTCGTTGCCAGTGAGGGGACGCACGGGCTGGTCGGGCGGGCGATTTTCGGCCCCGGTGGGGGTTTGGTAGATGTCGGTCAGCTCCTCCACGGTGCGGAGCAGGCCGTCCGGAGTCGTGGAGCAGAGGCCGCGGGCGACCTTGCCGTGTTCGGAGAGGGTGCGGCGGAGTTCATACCCGCACATGGCGAGGGCGAGCAGACCCGCCGGGGGCGGTGATTGGAGGAAGGCCGCCATGGCGACGAAGGCTTCGCGGCCGTAAAAGTCGTCCGCATTGATGACGCAGAAGGGTTCATGGATTTCATGCCGCGCGGCGAGCACCGCATGGCCCGTTCCCCAAGGTTTGGCGCGGCCATCGGGGATGGTGAAGCCGCCGGGCAGATCGGCGAGGTCCTGGTATACCAGCGCCACCGGGAGATGCGGCTCCAGACGGGAGACCACCCGCTCGCGGAACACGGCTTCGCCTTCGCGCCGGATGATAAAAACGACGCGGCCGAAACCGGCGCGTTTGGCATCGAACACGGAATAATCGAGCAGGGTCTCGCCGTGCGGACCCATGGAATCGGTTTGTTTCGAGTGACCGCCGTAGCGGCTGCTCATACCGGCGGCGAGGACGAGGAGGGTGGGAGACATGAGGGGAAAAGGATGACGGTTGGAATTTGGATTTTCAAAGGGGAAAGGACAAGGGGGCGGCCCGTCAGAGGGACGGTGGCGGGAGTTCGGTGGTTATCTTAAAAAGGACGCTGACGGGCCACGGATGGAAGACGGATGACGCCGCGCAGGCCCCCGGCTGGCCGATGCTGGCTTTGGAATTCCCCCGGACCGTGGCCGACTTTCCGGAGAAACGGGGGGCCGATGGCTGTGCTTGATTGAGGGATCTGATGCGGCATCCCGCGGCGTATGCTTCCCCAGGGGAGGAGACGGCAACCATTCCCCTAAGGCAGGTTCAGCGGAAAAGAGCTGATGGAACGATTCTTGACTTGACCTTCGGTGAGATCAGGTCTCAATACCAACGCGACTGAGACCCGGTCGCAATACAACTGGTCGGCCCCTGGATCCCGCAGCAAGGGAAGCGTGGGCCGCCTGGTTTTTCCTCCCCCTGCCCCAACCACCTCCCACGCTCATCCCATAATGAAATCCTCCCTGCTGTCCGTCCTGCCTAAATCCCTGTTGTTGGGCCTGGCCCTGGTGTCCGGTGCCGCAGCCAGCGAGCGGCGGTTTGTCTACAACTACGAAGCGACCACCGCCCCGAAAGGTCTGCTGGAGTTGGAGCAGTGGTTCACCTTCAAGGACTACGACAGCCGGGAGCGTTATGAATTCCGCACCGAGATCGAGTATGGGGTGACCGATCGTTTCCAGTTGGGCCTGTATGTATCCGACTGGCGCTACACCGATAACGATTCCGGCAAGGACGAGGCGGAATGGCGCACGGCGGGCCTGGAAGGGATTTACAGCATGACGGATCCGAACAAGGACCTGATTGGCTCCGCCCTTTATGGCGAGGTGCTGCTGGGACCGGAGAAATTCGCGCTCGAAGGCAAGCTGCTGCTGCAAAAGAATTTTGGCCCCCTGGCGCTGGTATATAACTTTGTGGTGGAAGCCGAGTGGGAAGGGGAAAGCCTGAGCGCCCTCGATGAGCGGGTGGGCGTGATCGAGAACACCCTCGGCGCCAGCTGGCAGGTTTCCCCCTCCTTTTTTGTCGGGATGGAAGCGCTGCATGAGGTGGAGTTCGCCGACTGGGAGGAAGCCGGGGATCACGTCTTCTACGCCGGTCCGAATGCCAGTTTCCGCAAGGGCACCTTCTTCGCGACCGCAGCGGGCCTGTTCCAACTCGGGGATGTGGAAGGCGAACCCGACGCCCAGGTGCGTCTGATTCTGGGTCTCCATTTCTAACCAAAGCACATGGGGCGGGCCGGCGGCTTCCACCGCAGCGGCCGTCCCCCGGAAAATGTCATGCAAAACCCACTTCACTGGCTGACTTTCCCGTCTCGGTGCCGGAAACCGCTTCCGGCGCCCGGCCGGCTGCTCCTTGCTGTCCTTTTGGCGGCCTTGCCTGGGTGCGTCTCGCTGGAAACGGCGGCGCCGGTGGTGGGGCCGCCGGGTTCCGGACCGCTGGCGGAGGGCCGGGCGCT